>JAUXAS010000027.1 GCA_030619825.1 Hadesarchaea archaeon | reverse complement strand
GCATGTCAGTTCCCTGGGTAGGGTTGAAACCGGGGTCCAGTTAACGACGACCCCTCCCACACGATTTTTCTCTCGGAGCACTACGTCATCGATTAGCGTCATGTTAAGAACTTTTGCGCCCGCGTCGCATGCCGAGGCGATGAGCTTTGAGCAGGCGTGCGGACCATCGGCGACGTAAAGACCCTTCGAGGACTCTGCGTAAGGTACACCGAGCGTATCAAGAATTTTCTGAGCAGGTGCGCGGATGGTGACCTTGTTCATCAGGAACCCGCCTATCCAGAAGCCTCCGCCCAAGTAATTGTTCCGCTCGACGATGAGGGTGCCCACACCACGCTCGGCAAGTCCCTTCCCGGCCATCAAACCGCTCGGGCCGCCTCCGACGATGATGACATCGCTCTCAGCGTACTTTTGGAAGTCCCGCATGAAACCCTCAACGATCGCTCGAGTGATTTCTTTCTCTCCCACGGGCTCGAAAGTTGGCATGTCGCTCCCTCGATTAACGTGCTCCTTTCTACTTATATTTGCTTCAGCTCGAGCTCGAGAGTTCGTTGGCGCCGCCCATGCGATAGCCACGGGGATCAAGTATGGCGGATGCGTAACCAAGTCCTTTCAGGGTGCCTACTATCTCCCGCTCAAGCTCCCGCGCGCGGGGCAGTTCCTCCTTGCTCACCTCAACCCTCGCCAACTCGCCGTGATCGCGGACTCGTACGACACGAAATCCAAGCGAGCGAATGAATTCTTCACCCCTCGCAATGCGCTCGAGCTTCTGAGGAGATATCTCCTGCCCGAATGGCACCCTTGAAGCAAGACACGGGTTAGCTGGTTTATCGGAATTGGGCAGGCCATATTTTGTCGCCAACTCACGAACCTCCTCCTTCGTCAGACCTGCCTCCGCAAGCGGACTCACCACCCCAAACTCGCGGAGGGCGCGGAGGCCCGGCCTGTCGTCGGAGAAATCGTCGAAATTCGTTCCGTCGAAAATTTTCTTGAACTCAAGCTCCTTGCGGATTCCATCCAATTTTCGGAGCAACTCTCCTTTACAATAGTAGCATCGCTCCGGCGGGTTTGTGGCGAAGTTTGGGTCCTCGAATTCATTCGTGATGATGGTAATGTGCTTGATGCCGATATGCTCGGCAGCTTTCTTGGCCCATTCAACCTCCCCGGGTGGGTATGTCTGAGAGATAGCGGTGCCCGCGACGGCTCGCTCGCCCAACACTTCGTGGGCAACCGCGCAGACGAGCGAGGAGTCGACCCCGCCCGAAAAAGCGATGACCGCGCTCTCGCAGCCTCGAATGATTGATTTGAGATGCTGGAGTTTCTCGTCGAGTGACATAGTTCGTTACCTTTTGAGTGGTGGGCCCGGAGGGATTCGAACCCTCGACCTTAACCGGCGTTTAGCTCCCGGTGGCTGCCCAGCTGGTTATCAGCCGAGCGCTCCAGCCAAGCTGAGCTACGGGCCCCATTAAGGACTTGACCACGTTGTTTAAATTTCTTCTGAGAAATTTCAGAGTTACCTTAATTTCCCAACCGTTTAGGAGACTTCCGATAGCTCGCTTGATCCTTTGCGCGCGGCCGGGGCATCGGAATTATGGAGATCTACCAAACTCAACCCTGCTGAAACCGTAAAAGAAAACTGCGGGGTTTTAGACCTTTCCGCTACTCCCTCGACGAGTTTGCGAATCTCGACCACTCGCTCGCTCGTCGCTTTTTCACATCAAGGTCTTTATCCCACAGTCGTTGCCTCACCCCGTTCCTCCACGGGGTTTATCCGCGCCCTCCCCCGGTTTTTCGCCCGAGTTTTTACGCGGCTCTCCGTTGCCCTTAGGCTCCAGTTCGGCCTCCTCTGCGGGCTTCCATCCCCGCCACCCCTATTTAAAGCGCCAAATCTATTTAAGGTTTTTTTCGCAAGTGGAACTATTTCCAACTTGGATATATGGCTCAAATGAAAAATGGTAGTATGAGATAGAATCAAGAAATATCCGTCGAGTAAATGAGGCGGGCTTTTTTGGCGTTTGGGCCATTATATGGGGCTAAACGGTAAAACACCCGCAGAGGTCGCGAACTTGCCCTTACAATTAGGAGAAAACAAGTGGTTATTTTTGATTAGGATGTCCACATGACGCAGGCAAGCGGAATCTAAAAATAATAGAAGATACTTAGTTAGGAGTGAGGAGCGAGCAAAAGGGGGTGACCGTGATGGCGAGGCGCGAGCCAAAGCTTCGCGGCGGGGGCATGTTCTACTACTGGATGGAGGTGGATAGCGAGGAAATCTTCATGTTCTCCCCGATCCCGATAAAGTGCGTACGGATTACCTTCGAGAAGGAAGCCGAGCCTCCGCGAGTGGTTTTGGGCGGCATTTGAAGCGTGCTAGAAGCGGAAATATTGGCAGGGAGGTTCACTTACCCCAATCTCCGCGCCGCTAGAGCCGCAATTGGAGAGTCAAAAAATAAAAAAAAGGGAAATTAAAGTAACCCCGGGCGTTCTTCTGAGAAATTAAGAAAGCTATCGCTAACCAACAAGAACGCCCCAGAACCCGTCCATCTACTAACGTGGTGGACCTCTTCTTTCTGTTCGGTGCTTCTGGAAGCAATCCCTGCAATAAACAGGTCTGCCCTCGGTCGGCTTGAATGGAACCTCGCACTCCTTGCCACAATCGGCGCACGTCGCCTTAAACATCTGGCGAGGACCAAAGTCCCTTCCGCGGCCACCGAACCTTCCGCCGTATGCCATTTCCTAACACTCCTTTTTTTTTTCTCAGACACAACTCGAAGAAACGTCCTGAACTGTTTCTCTGACAAGCTTTTCCTTAGAAAAGCCCGTTGTGTCCTTATTGCAGGTGGGTTGGATAACTTAAATATTGCACGGTTTACCTAAACAAGTGAGGCGCGATTATGGCCATAGTGGAGGCCCACGACTTGACGAAGGTCTTCAACGGGCGAAAGGCGGTAGACAGTCTAGACTTGGAGATTGAAGAGGGCGAGTTCTTCGGCTTACTCGGCCCAAATGGCGCGGGTAAGTCGACGACGGTCGCGATGTTGTCGACGATTTTGCGCCCGACACGAGGCACGGTTACAATAGCGGGCTACGATATTAAACGACACGCAAAAGAGATCAGGCGCCTCATAGGCGTCGTGCCCCAGGAGTTCGGCCTCTACGACGAACTCACGGCCGCGGAAAACCTCGCATACTTCGGCAAGCTCCACGGCGTCGAAGGTGGGAAGCTTAAAGTTAGGATCGAGGAGCTGTTAAGGCTTGTGCAGCTCCAAGACCGAGCGAACGACCTCGTTAAGACTTTTTCCGGTGGAATGAAGCATCGCCTGAACTTGGTGGTGGGGCTGATCCACGAACCAAAGCTACTTTTCCTCGACGAGCCCACGACAGGACTCGACCCCCAAGCGAGACTAGCTGTCTGGGAACTCATCAAACGATTTCAGTCCGAGGGAGTAACGATCCTCCTGACAACGCACTACATGGAAGAGGCTGATTACCTCTGCGAACGCGTGGCTATCATGGATCGGGGCAAGGTAATCGCGCTTGACTCGCCCGCTAGGCTTAAGCGCTCGATAGGGAAGCTCGAGGTGATCGAGGTGAAGGCTAGAAAGGTGACCAAAAAGGTGCTCAACGAGCTTAGAAAGCTTAAGGGCGTGCGAAAGGCGGCTCGCACGACAGAGGGTCTAAGGGTTCTCACCCCAGCTGCCAACGAGGTCATGGCCCGAGTTGTGACCCTAGCTTCGTTCGCCGGTGTGCAAATCGATTCTCTAAACGTCGCACAACCAACGCTCGAGGATGTCTTCATCAAGCTGACCGGAAAGACGCTGAGGGATTGAGATGAAGGTCCTGACCATCGCCGGCAAAAGCCTGCGCATCTTCTTCAGGGACCGAATGGCCCTGTTTTGGACGTTTGCCTTCCCGCTCCTCCTCATCACAATCTTCAGCTTGGCGTTCAGCGGTCAGGACTCGATTGATATCAAGGTGCTCGCGGTCCAGCAGGACAACAGCCCGACGGCCAGCGCCTACCTTGACGCGTTGGACAGCATCTTGACCCTTGAGAGGGTTGAGGACGTCGCGGATGCAGAGGCTCAAGTGCTGGACGGCGAGGTCGTGGCGGCTGTAATAATTCCCCCCGGCTTCAGCTCCGGCGAGGAGAGCGCCCGTCTGGTGTATGACGAGTCCAGAGGCGAATTCGCGAATACAGTCGTCCAAATCGTCGATGGCGTCACCCGGGGGTTCTTCGGGCTCCAAACGCCGCTCGAGGTCGAAAGCGTGCATGGAGCTTACAAAAGGTGGAACCCCGCCCAGCAGTACGTTCCCGGGATGGGGATAATGATGGTCTTGATGATAGGCGGGATAGCTGTGTCCTCGAGGATAATCAACGAGCGGAAGGCAGGGACGTTCAAGCGCAACCTCTTGGCCCCCATCGGCAAACTGAGTTTCTCTGGGGGCGAGATCCTTTGCGGTTTTCTCGTAGGCTCCATGCAGGTTTTGGTTTTCTTCGGGGTCGGGGTTTTTGTGTTCGGCCTGGAGATAGTGGGCAGCATCCTGCTCGTCGCCCTCATCAGCGCCTTGGTGATCCTGCTGGGAGTTGGGCTTGGGCTCCTTATATCGGCCTTCACACGATCGCAAGAAGCGGCCTCGGGGGCAACACAGGCATTCGTCTTCCCGGCGAGCGCCCTGGCGGGCCTTTGGTTCCCGATCGATATCATGCCAGGGTTCATGCAGAGCATCGCCAAGGTGTTCCCCACCTACCATGCGATGAACGCTTACCAAGACGTGATCGTTCGCGGCAAGGGATTGCTTGAAATCGCCCCCTCGCTTGCCGCCGTGGCTGGCTTCGTTTTGGTTTTCTTCGCGCTAGGGTTGCTTTTGTTCAAGTGGGAAGCGTAGTTTTAAACTCGGCGCCGAAAAATAAGTTGGGGGCCGGTGGCGAAGTGGTATCGCGCTCGCTTCGCAAGCGAGAGGGCGCGGGTTCGAGTCCCGCCCGGTCCACCATCAAAAAGGAGGCTGAAAATGCAAGCAATCGTGTACATCCGTACTGACCCGGGAAAAGCGCTGGTACTCTTGGATGAGGTCAAAAAGCTCCCAGGAGTCAAATTTGCCGCTGCGACCGCAGGAAGATTCGATATTGTGGCGCGGATCGAGGCCGCAGACATGACGGCGCTTGGTGATGCCGTCGTGAGCAAGATCCAAGGTATCTCTGGGATTAGGTACACGGAGACCTCGCTTATCGTCGCTTAAGCGAGTTTTATAAAAGGGCAAAGGTTAAGGCTCAGGGGGTCTACTTGGCAACCCTGCGAAAGATTAGCCTGCCGATAGGCGCAAGTGTTTACAAGGTCGACCACCCCAAGCTACCCAAAAATTCACACATCGTTAGCATGCCATCTGCCCAGAAAATTATCTATGATCCGATAATCTGCGGCAGGAACCTACGAAGGCTCTCGCTCGATTGCAGCAAGCTCTTCCTGCGCACGGCTTGGACCATGATGCCTTCGCTGCGAAAGCTGAGCGCGCGGCAGCTCAGCGAGATCATCGTGTTGCGAGGGAGTTTGGGGTACCAGTTCGACGCGGCATTCGACCAGCTCTTCAAGCGCTACCTGCCACGCTGCTTCGTGGGTGCCCGGCGCTTTCGAATTTCGGGGGGTGAGTTCGGCGCAGAAATCTTCTACACAAACTTCGACTCGCTGCCGAACGACGGCGTGCTGTTCACGGGCGACACCATAGCCACGGGGGCCTCAATCAGCCGGACATTGGCGGTGACCCGCAACGAACTCCGGGAACGCGACTACGACGTGCGGAGGTTGCTCGTCTTCAGCATCGCGGGATCGTTCAAGGGGTGCACGCGCCTGCTCGAGTGGGAGGAGCGCTTCCGCGAGTGGTGGCCGAATTTTAGAATCCACCTTTACGCTGCAGAGGCACTTTTCGGGTTGGCCGACAACGGCACCGACTTGCTGTTTAGACGGGAGGGCGAGGCGATCCTGCCTGATGAAACGAAGAAGCGCGTGAATGAGGTGTATGGCGATTATGATACGAGTTTCCTCCCCGGCAACATCTGCGCGATATTCGATTGGGGGGATCGGAACTTCAAACCTGAGCGGCACCTCGAGGATGTGTTGAAATTTGCTCGAAGTTCGCTGAAGGTCGCTAAAGATCGAAAGTCGAATGAGGTGCTCAGGGGACTGATCATCAAAGCAGAAAATGAGCTCAAAAAACTCAATCAGTCACTACCGGGAGTACGCTAAAAAGTTGATCCTACAGTCTGTTTGGACAAGTTTATTTTTCCTGCCGCAAATGGAAATTGGCGATCCTATGGTCGAACTCGTATTTTTAGGGTGCGGTGGGGGACGCTACCAGACCGTCGACCAGCACTTCAAAACCGGGGGCTTCCGCTTGCACGCGGGGGCTAAAATACACGTCGATCCTGGGCCCGGAGCTCTCTTGCTTTCCCACCAGCACGACCTAGATCCGCTCGCCCTTGACTGCGTCGTGACCACTCACTGCCATCCCGATCATTACAGCGACGTCGAAGTGCTGATTGAGGCCATGACTCAGCACATGACCCGTAAGCGAGGCGTGCTCATAGGAAGCGAGAGTGTGCTCAAAGGTGCTGGGAGACTTGGCCCAGCAATCTCGCGCTTTCACCAGGGGAAGCCGGAGAAAGTCGTCTGCTTCCGAGCTGGCGAAAGTTATGAACTCGGTGACCTAAAGCTCGAGGCGACACCGACCCAACATGGCGACCCCACGGCGTTTGGGCTGAAGATTCACTCGCAAGAAGGTATCGTAGGCTACACCAACGATACGCAGTACTTTGATGAACTCGCAAAGCACTTCAAAGATAGTCGAGTCCTAATAGCAAATGTCACGCGCCCGCTGGCGATGCGAATCCCGTGGCACCTCTGCTCTGACGACTTAATCGCGCTCCTGAAGCAAGTAAAGCCAGAACTCGCGGTGATGGTCCACATGGGTATGCTTTTCTTAAAACATCCACCCGAGAAGGAGGCGACTCGGATTGAGGCTGCAACCGGCATAAAAACGGTGCTGGGCCACGCCGGGCTACGTGTTAACCTTGACAAAGAAATGAAATTCAAGCGCCCCACTAAGCAGCCTAGTTCGGAAACTTTTGTGCGATTACCCCCGGAGCCCACCGTTAGGGCAGAATAGCCGAATTGCTTTATATCGTTCGAATTAGATTTTGATGAGGCTATCGAGAAAAGCCAAAGGGGAGTATCAAAGTGGAAGTGTCGAAGGACTACGACCCGATTAAGGTCGAACCTAGGTGGCAGAAGCGATGGGAGGAGTTAGGCATCTATGGCTTCGACCGCGAGGACAAGACGAAACCTACCTATGTAATTGATACCCCTCCCCCATACCCATCGGGCGAATTCCACATGGGTACCGCCCTAAACTGGACCTACTTCGATATTGTCGCGCGCTACAAGCGAATGCGCGGCTTCAACGTGCTTTTCCCGCAGGGCTGGGACTGTCACGGGTTGCCGACTAAGGTTCAAGTCGAAAAGCGCTATGGAATCCGCAAAGGCGATCTCCCGCCTGAAAAATTCCGCGAGCTCTGCATCAAGCTGACCGAGAAGAACATTACCCACATGCGGGAGGAGATGAACTCGCTTGGCTTTTCAATCGATTGGTCTACCGAGTACCGGACGATGGACCCGGACTACTACAGGCGAACCCAGCTCTCCTTCGTGCAGCTCTACAAGCGTGGTTTGATCTATCGGGGCGAGCACCCTGTCAACTGGTGCCCTCGATGTGAGACAGCAATAGCGGATGCCGAAGTGGAGTATGCAGATCGGGAGGCGACGCTCAGCCACATCAAGTTCAAGCGCCACGGCGAGGACGAGTACCTCACCATCGCCACCACCCGACCCGAGTATCTCCCCGCGTGCGTGGTCGTGGCGGTTTACCCCGGGGACGAGCGCTATGAGAAGCAAGTTGGAAAAAAGGTCGAGGTGCCTCCATTCGGCCAAGTCGTCGAGCTCATCGAGGACCACGAGGTCGACCTCGAGTTCGGCACGGGAGTAGTGATGGTCTGCACCTTCGGCGATAAAACCGATGTGCGCTGGGTGAAGCGCCACAAGCTACCCGTGGTCAAGCTCATCGATGAAAAAGGGAACATGAGCGAGGCGGCTGGCAAATATGCTGGGCTGACGCTCGAGGAGTGCAAGCGTGCGATCGTCGATGACCTCCGCAAGGCAGGACTGCTCGTGAAGCAGGAGAAGCTGACTCAAAGCGTCGGAGCGTGCTGGCGGTGCAAGACACCGGTCGAGATTCTGACGAAGCCTCAGTGGTTCATGCGCGTGCTAGATTTGAAAGACAAGGTAATCGAAGGCGCCAAGCAAGTTCGTTGGGTTCCCGAGCACATGCGGCAGAGGTTGATCGACTGGGCTGAATCGATGGACTGGGACTGGGTGATCTCGAGGCAGCGAATCTTCGCAACTCCGATTCCGGCATGGTACTGCACGAGCTGCAGGGAGCCAATCGTAGCCGAGGAGAGACAGCTGCCCGTGACCCCCGCGAAGGATAAACCACCGGTCGAGCGATGCCCGAAGTGCAACAGCGAAAGCTTCGAACCCGAGCAAGATGTGCTCGACACTTGGATGGATAGCTCGATAACGATTGCCGTCCATGCCGGCTGGCCCGAGCTCGATCGACGCCTCTTCCCGGCGGACCTCCAGCCCAATGGGACCGACATCATCCGCACATGGGATTACTACCTGCTCGTCCGGCACCTAGCGCTGCTGGGCGAGGCACCCTATCGCACGGTGCTCATCAACGGAATGGTGTTTGGCGAGGACGGGCGAAAGATGTCGAAGTCGCTCGGCAACTACGTCGACACGACCATGGCGCGAGGCAAGTACGGTACAGATGCCCTCCGTCAGTGGGCCGTGATAGGTGCCTCCACAGGTTCTGACATCCCCTTCAACTGGAAGGACGTAGACTTCGGCTACCGGTTTATGCGCAAGTTCTGGAACGCCGCGCGTTTCGCCGGACCCCACTTGAACGCGAAAATTGCCAAGCTCGACCCGAAGAAGCTCAAGTTCAGGCCCATCGATCGTTGGATCCTGAGCCGCCTCAACCGCCTGATCGGGCAGACCACGGGCTGGCTCGAGGACTTCCAATTCAACCACGCGATGGGCGCGATCCAGACCTTCGTGTGGCATGAGCTCTGCGACATGTACATCGAGGAAGTCAAACATCGCCTCTACGGTGACGATCTCACTGCCGACGCCGCACGTTACGCGCTTTACCACGTTATGCTGACCGCCGCCAAACTGCTCGCTCCCTTCACGCCGCACTTTTCCGAGGAGATTTATCAGACCTACTTTGACAAGGATCACCCGTACCCAAGCGTTCACATGTCAAGCTGGCCCGAAGTAAACAAGAAGCTTATCGATGAATCAGCCGAGCGAGCCGGCGAACTCGCGAACTTGATCGTGGGTACCCTCCGGCAGTTCAAGTCCGAGCGCAAGATGGCGCTGAGCAGGGAGCTCCCATCGGTCGTGATTTACACTTCCAGTAGGGAGACGGCGAAGCAGCTCAAAGAGGTGGGGGACGACATCGCCGGTACCATGTGCGTGGGCAAGCTCAACATCAAAGTGGGAAAGCCGAAGCTGGCTGAACGCGTGCTTGCAGTCGAACCCGAAATGGCAAAGCTAGGCCCACGCCTACGCGCAGACGTGAGGCTAATAGTACAAGCCTTGCGCGAGGCGAAGCCGGAGGATCTTGCTAAGCAACTGGCCAAAGGGAAACTCAAGCTCCGCGCGGGTGGAAAGCGATTCGAACTCGCACCCGAAGATGTGAGGGTGATAAAGGAAACCGCGAGCGCCGGGCGTAAGGTTGAGGTCATCGACATCCAAAAGCCTGCGCTAACCCTGCTGATAACCAGCCCACGAAGCGGTTTGGTTAGACGGAGAACAAGATCAACACGAAGAGCGCGACGAAGATCAGCATCATGATTAACCTACTGCGCGCCATGCGTTTCCGTTGTTTTTTGAAAATGTCCTCGCACGAGAGTGAACAAAAATATTTATCTTGCTCTATCGCCTTTCCGCAAACAACGCAGTGCCGATGGTCTTCGGGCATCTTATCATCCAGGCACAATCGTGGTGCCACTATGCTTCGCTCCCCTTAAAATCTCCGGTAAGCGCTTGATCTCGCGCCTCCCCAGCACAAGCGTTCGGATGCCTGTCCGCTGGATGAGCTTCGCGCCCACGGGGTCGATGACAATGCTAACCCCCGGTTTCATTTTTTTGGCCGCCACCAACCTCATGAGCTCCCGCACGGTCATCAACTCGAGCTTCTTCGCTCTTGGGTCGAGCTTAGGATCGGCCATGTAGACCCCACCCACATCCATGAAGAAAACCAAAAGTTCGGACTTGCTCGAGCTTGCCAACATCGCGGCGACCGCATCGGTGGTTTGCCCTGGCACTACGCCGCCCATCACGGGCACCTTGCCCTTGAGCATCACCCTGATCGCCGATTCAAATGTGGTGAGGGGTTCCCGCTCCGCGAGATCGCCGAGGGCGGTAATTAGCAGGCGGGCGTTCAGGCGCGTGACATCTATGCCCACGATGTCGCAGTTGGTGCTTGAGGCTTTCAATTTTCGTGCCGCTTCGATGTACTTGCGCGAGGGCTTCCCCCCACCCGTGACGACGAGGATTTCATGCTTCTGCGACTTGAGCGCACGCAGCATCTGAACTATCGCCCGAATGCAATCCACATCCAGATCCTCGGGCGCCAAGATCGAGCCGCCAAAGCATAGAGTCACCCGCATCCATTCGCCAAAATAAAGTCGGCAGCATGTTATTAACACTCGCGGTCGAAATTTATGACGGCGATGTGAATGCCCATCGATACCAAAGCGCGTTATCAATTCAAGCGGATGCTCGAAGATCTGGCTGGCAAGCGCGGCCGAGGGACTGAGCTCATCTCGGTCTACATTACTCCAGATTTCGAGCTCACTAAAGTCGTCCAACAACTTCGGGATGAAAAGGGGACGGCGGCCAACATAAAATCAAAGACGACCCGAAAGAACGTGATAAGCGCCCTCGAGCGGATCATCCAGTTCCTGCGCATCTACACCGACGCCCACAGGCGCCCCCCTCCGAACGGGATGGCCATATTTTGTGGCAACGTGGCCGGGCGTGAGGACATCGCCGACATCAAGCTTTATTGGGTCGAGCCCCCTGAACCGGTGACCATCAGGATGTATCGCTGCGACCAAGAGTTCGTGCTCGAACCACTGCGCGAGATGCTTCAGATTAAGGAGAACGTGG
>JAUXAS010000067.1 GCA_030619825.1 Hadesarchaea archaeon | reverse complement strand
GCCAGACGGTCGATGTCATCGCGCGAGTGCAGCTCGGTCGTGCAGAGTAAAGCTGTCTTCCCCAGCTCTGGGAACTCCGCGCGAAGGGGTTTGCCCCCTTGGATGCCGCGCTTCAGCAGCCCGGCGTTGAGTTTTTGTATTAATACATGTGTGTCATCGCAGTTCAGCGTGAACTCGTTAAAGTGAGGAGCGTCGAAGATAGGTGCCCTCAAGCCTTTGATCGTGTTGAGTTTTTTCATCGCATAGCTTGCGTTGCTGGCGCAGAGTTCAGCGAGATTGCGCAATCCTCGTGGGCCGAGCGAAGCAAGATAAATCGCCGCCGCAACCGCGCAGAGTGCTTCGTTCGTACAAATGCTCGAGGTTGCTCGCTCGCGACGGATGTGCTGTTCACGCGTCTGTAGGACCATGCAGTAGCCACGCGCCTTGTCGTCAAGCGTCGTCGTCGCGCCTATCACCCTGCCCGGTAGTTGCCGCATGAGCTTTAGCTCGTCGCGGCACGCGAAGATCCCCAGCGATGGGCCCCCAAAGCTGACTGGATTGCCGAGAGGCTGTCCCTCACCCACGACGATGTCGGCACCGTAGGCGCCGGGGGCCTTGAACAAGCCGAGCGAAATGGGATTAACCCCGACTACAAAAAGCGCCCCAGTTTTATGCGCTGCTGCCGCTATCTCGTCACCCTGCGTCTCTAGGAAACCAAGGTAGCTGGGGTTCTCGATGTAAACTCCTGCGACATCCCCACCGAGTTCTGCGCGAAGCTGCTTGAGGTCAAGCTGTCCCGTGCGGCGATCGTATCCGACCTCTACCACCTCCAGGCCCGGACCCGATGCATAGTTTCGGAGCACGGAAAGGCGATCCTTGGAGATGAGTTTTGGGACGATGAATTTTTGCCTCCTCGTCACCCGGGCGCACATGAGCGCCGCCTCGCCCAGCGCCGTGGCCCAATCGTACATAGAGGAGTTCGCGACCTCTAGCTCAACGAGCTCGGCGATCATGCTTTGGTACTCGAACAACGCTTGGAGCATGCCCTGGCTTGTCTCGGGTTGATAGGGGGTGTAGGAGGTGAGAAACTCGGAACGCTGCACGAGCGAGCGGACGTGTGCAGGTACGTGGTGGGGCCAGACACCTCCCCCGAGAAAAGAGAGCATTTGGGTGAATGGTGTGTTTTTCGCGAGTATCGCTTGCACGTGGCGTTTGACCTCGAGCTCAGACATCGCGGGGGGGAGCTTCAGCTTGCGCTTGAGGCGAATTTGGGGTGGGATGTCGGCGAAGAGCTCGTTGATGTTTGCGGCGCCGATCTCGCGCAGCATCTGCTCTCGAATCTCCCGCGTATTCGGGATGTATGGGTGGCCCATCCGCACCAGCTCATTAGAGTTTCTTTAGATATTCCGCGTACGCCTTGGCGTCTATCAGTTGCTTGAGTTCGGCCTCGAGAGCACTGGCATCAAGCACGCAGATCCAGCCCTCGTTATAGGGGCTCGTGTTGATGAGCTCTGGGCGCTCCTGAAGCACCGCGTTTGTCTCTTTAATTGTGCCGCTCAGCGGGCTATAAACGGCTGAAACAGCTTTGATCGACTCAACTGCCCCAAGCTCCATCTCCTTGGTTTTTTGCTCAGTTACTTGCTTGACTTGCTTGCCGACCTCTGGCAACTCAACGTAGACAACATCTCCGAGCTTGTTCTGTGCATAATCGGTGACCCCCACGCGGGCTAGCTTGCCATCGAGCTTGACCCACTCGTGCTCACGGCTGTAGTAAAGACCATCGGGCACGTCATAATTACCTGCTTTCACCATGCTCACCTCGCCAGCTAAAACTCGCGTGCCAAAACTTAAAGGTTACAGTTCAGGTTACACCCAACTGGCCCCAAATAGTCAAGATATCTTGAGAAGATAGCTTTTTTGGATAATTGTAAATCGGCCCCCTTGGTGACTCATTATAGAACGGACGATTACAGCCCGGGCAGCCCGACGTGCGGAAGGGCGCGCCCGACTCGATTGTTTCACGTAAGACATCCTGTTCCACCCCAAAGTCCACGATCCGCTCATTTTCGAAACGCATTCGCTCGCTCCTGCTCAGATTGTCAACGATCAAAAATCTAGCGAGCTGGATTCTGCGGTAGCTGGCAACATCCGGCTGAGGGTGGCCCGAGAGCGGGGTGCCAGCGATGGGGGTGAACGCGAACAACGCAACGATGATGCCTCGATCATGTAAAAGTTGGATCCTCTCCACCATGTCCTGCTCACTTTCACCCAACCCCACGATGAGATGGGTCGAAACTCGATTGCTGAAGATGGTTCGAGCGTGTTCCAGCGCCTCGAGATGTGCCTGCCATGTGTAACTGCCGCCTTTGATACCCTCGAAGAGCTCGGGCGTCACTGCGTCAAGAGCAATGCTCACCCGCTCGGCTCCGGATTCAACGAGGCGCTCGATATCTTGTTTGGTCAGCGGCTGGCAAGAGACTGAAATCGGAAGTTCGCAGGCGCTGCGCACGCACGCCACGAGCCCACAGAGGTCATCAACGACGTTCGGGTAGTTGACTGCTTGGATACAAACGCGCTCGAATTTATCTAAATTTTTTTTTAGTGCAATGAGGACCTTTTCTAACTCAAAACGCGGCCAAATTACGCGCGACAGCATTCGCAGGTCGGCCGTGGCCTCTCGCGCTTGGGGGCAGAACTTGCAGTTCGCGCTGCAGCGGCCTTCGTGGTAGGTCAGGAAGTGGGCGGTCGTTGGGGCTACGGTAAGCTGCCCACTCCAGAGGCCGAGTAAGACCCCGGTGCCAAAAGCCACCCTCACATTAGCAATCGAAGTTCGCTGCCCTTGCCCTTGCAGGCCTTTCAAATTTCCCATCAACTCACTCAACTTTCACTATCAGCTGGGTGGACCGGTTTTGTAGTACGGGCTGAGTTTGTAAATGAGGGCAAAAATCACCAATAGCACAAGGACGACAGCTGCCGCCCATGCTGCCGCAAGCAACTGATCGGCCCCCCCTACCGTGGGCGCTGCCGCAGCTGAAAACATTATATCTCCTCTCAAGTTGTTTAACGGCCCGGAATAGGTAAGTGCGGTCAGCCACGCATTGTCATCGAAAAGCTCGGCCACATTCGGGCTTATCTGCTGCAACTCATTTTTGTTCACCTCAAACTCGATCGGGACATTTCCCCCGCCGGCGGTGAAGGATGCAATGGAGAAGCCAGCAGCTTCGACCGAGCTCGCGTCAAGATTGTCGTTGGTTAAAGTGAAGAGGGTTATGTCGGTCGCGCCTGATGCAAGCGAGGAAATCTCAAGCGGGAAGTAGAGGTAGTCGCTCTTGAAGGTGTAAATGATTGGCTGGACGCTCTTCCACCGATTGCTCAAGTCTATTATATCAAGAACCCAGTAATTCATTCCCCGCTGTAGGTAAATCGCTGCCAAATCCTCGAGCCTGCTCCAAGAAACCTCTCCCGCGTTCTCCACCAACAGGTTTTCCGCAAAATCAATGAGTTGCGAAGAAGTGCTGACTTTTAGAATTGTGATGTGGTGGGCGCCTATGTTTTCTTGAAAGAGGATCTCAAGCGGTGCACCTTTGGGCGGCCCTAAACCGCGCGTGCTATATGTGTCCGTCGTGAAATTGACGAGCATGGACTCGATAATCATGAACGAGTCAAAGCTTCCGGCTTCAGGGGTAGCGGGCCGAGAGGGAATAGGGATAAGTTCGAGCACCCAAGTGTTCTCGCTCGCCCAAACGTCGGTCGAAAGGATTAGCACCTCATTTTCCCCGTCCCATGCTATAATCGCCTTTTGCCCGGGCTCATAGACTGAAACACCTCCAGGGACAACCATGCCACGATCCGCCGCAACTGCTGGCAGCATGATGAAAATCAGCAAACATGCGAGAAGCCAAACGTATATGCGCATGCCTTTCCCAGCATAGGGTCTGGCTAGCTCGGACTTAAATTTTGTTTCACACTTGAAACGAATTCATCCTCCGCTGGAACGGCGCAGCACGCGTTAAGCCTCTTCACCTCCAGCCCCATCTTCTCAGCTGCCCTGATTGTTTCAGCGCTTGGAACTTCGATTCGGTCGACACCAGACTTAAGGGCTTGGAGTTCCGTTTCAATCCTTCCCTCCGATCTGGGTCGCATACATCCGAGGGTCAACGGGATTTCTGGGAAGTTGAGCCTAGCTTCAGCTATGAGTTCCCCAACCACGGGCGGGGTGGGTGTCTCGACACCTTCAAAAGCGGTATCTTTGGTCGGAATGAGGACGAGGAAAACTAGGGCAGCGATGTCAATGTCGGCCGCCATTTCGAGAGCCCTAAACTCTCCCTTGACTTGCCCCCCATGGAGCCCGATGCAGATGTGGGGGACGACGCGGGGGATCGACCCCACGAGAGCCTTCAACGTTTGCTCGTAATCTTTGGTTGTTCGTTGGATTCCCAAAACATGCTCTATTGTCTCATTTGCCCCGATCAAGTCCACCGAGGCCATGTCAACGCCTGCTTTCCCAAGCTCCTTTGCCAGCGAGGGTGGGACCAAGCCAGTGTGGACGTTAAAAAAGAGCCCCGTCTCGCGCTTCACACTCGCGATCGTGTCGATGAACCCCTCGAGCGGGACCCAGCCCTCCTCGTTGTAGCCCCCACTCAGGAGCACCCCGCGCGCGCTGTTCGCGGCCAGATTTAAGCATGTCCTAAATAGGACACTTGGTGAGGAACAGGATAGCATGTGTTTTAGATAGTGCCCGCCGCAGTGTTTGCAGTTCAACACACATTCGCCACCAGTGATTGAGAGTGTGGGGAAGCGCGGGTGGGGGTAGCAGGCCCAGAAAGTGGGGTCATGTTTAAGTTTTATTGAAAATGCGCGGCGTTGAATTTTGGTAGCCATCAACGTTTCCTCAGCCATTTATCTGACGCATATTTGGGCTCAAGTTCGGCTGCAAGTTTGAGTTCATCGCTCGTCAGCTCGCCTTCAGAAAGCTTGACATCAAGTGACTTCTCGAAACCCTTGCTCATCGCTTCCCTTACTTCCTCAAAACTCGGCTTCCTTCCAAGCTCCCGCTCGACCGTCGTCACTCGTTCGAAAACTGAGGCGATGAATTTATCAGAAATTTTTTCAGGGGTGACCCTGAGCAACTCAAACATCCGCCGCACA
>JAUXAS010000023.1 GCA_030619825.1 Hadesarchaea archaeon | reverse complement strand
TATCTATGAAGGATTAGGTGTAGTTGGCGACATAGATGCTAGGAAATGGCTTGATGAGATTTGGACACTATGCGGAGATCGAGAGGCACTTTTAAGAAATCGCGCATTGGCGCTAGAATGGACTGAGAAAACAAAGGGGATGACTCAAAAACAACGAACGGACTTTATCCTCAAAAGAATAGCCACGAAGCGCTGCAGAGAGAGAAAATAAAGAAGTTCGCCTTACCAAGAGCTTTTCGCCGAGTCGCCGGATGCCCAAAAATAAATACCGATAAAGTTCACCTATAATCAGCTACATCCCGGCGACCTTCTTGGGGGCGCCCGAGCCCGGGACCGAGCTCTCGGTGCTGCCCGCCCACCGCCTGCTGCTCGAGGGGCGAGGGTACGAGGTCATCCGCCTCACCGCGTTCGGTTGCTTAGGTGCCCTGATGTTGAGCGCCGCGCTCGCCCTGCCCCTCTCGCTCGTATTCGCCCCCGCCTACATGTTCATCCAGCCTCAGATGCACTTGCTACTGCTCGCGGTGATCGTGGTCATGATTGCGCTCGAGCGCTCGCGTTCAGGCATCTTGTGGGCGATGGCAATTTTTCTGCTCTCCGGTTTGATGGGTCTGTTCACGTTAGACACCAACCTGGTTAGGGGAGATGTGGCCCTCCTGCCCTTGCTCAGCGGGCTCTTCGGGGTGAGCGTTCTCCTGCTCAGCGCCGTCCGCAATAGCAGCCTTCCCAAACAAAACGTTGATAACTTGGAGCCGCTCGAGTTCCGTGAAAACGCGAGAGCTTTGTGTGCGGGAACTGGGGCTGGCGTCCTGACGGGCATCATCCCGGGCATAGGCCCCTCGCAGGGGACGGTGCTCGCCCAGCTGGTGACCCGCTCGAGCGGCACGCGTGAGTTCTTGGTGGGGGTGAGCGGGGTGAACACGGCGAAGGCCCTCTTTTCCTTCGTGGCACTCTACGCGATAGCCCGCCCCCGGAGCGGCGCGGCTGTGGCTGTTGACCAGCTCGTGGATAAGGTCGGGTTCAACGAGATGCTTTTTCTAATCGGGGTGGCGCTGGTGGCGGGAGGAATCGCGACGGTGCTTCATCTGAGGCTCGGCAGGCTCGCGGCCCGCCACATCGGGGGGCTGCCCTATCGAGGAATGTGCCTGACGGTGATATCGGGCATGGCGGTGATGACGTTTTGTTACGCGGGCTTGCTCGGGCTGCTCATTTTAGCAACTGCAACCGCGATTGGAGTGCTCCCCGCGGTGGCCAAGGTTAAGCGCACCCACTGCATGGGAGTTATCATGTTGCCCTGCATCCTGTATTTCGCAGGCCTGAAGGATGTCGTGCTATCAGCTTTTGGATTATAATATTTTAATATTTTTTAAACAAGGATAGCCAAGCTTTGGCCTTGACACTTTTCCGACCCATAGAGGGAGATTTTCTTCTTTACTTAGCAACAACTCTTGCGACAATCGAGAGAAACAATCCGATTCCACCTATTGACATAAACTCGCCAATAATGAGAGAGTTTGCCACAACAGCCATCACAATAGAGACTATCAATCCAATTAATCCCATTCCTGCCCCGAGAGAAATGGTAAACTTTCCAGTCCTTACTTTATTTTTTCCGATCAGCAAACCTCCAATAATGACAGAAATGCCGCCAAGGGATGCGATGAAAATCAATATCACAAAAACGATCTGCACCGCAATATTATCGATTATATGCATAGTGACAAACGTCTTGATCGCTTCCCATGCTGCTACACCGCTCACACCTGCTACGAACAGCAATATACCCGCCATAATCGCAATTATCATAGCTGTTCTGTTCCTTGCTGACATATCCAACCACGCCGACCAATGGATTTTTTAGCTCCCATTTACCAACATCTAAAACAATTTATTATTTCCACGCAGGCATTTTGCGCATGTTCTCATCAACGGATTTTTCTGCCTCCTCTCTGGGCTTTCCTTGGCTCTTCACGTAGAACTGAATCATCCCTTCCCTAACCTCTTCCCTACTTTTGAGTTTGCCTTCTGCGTCAGTGCAATATTTGCAATAAGGATTGTTTATATCCCCGCCGCCGTGCTCCTCAGCTGTTTTCATCGGCATTCCACAGCTTTCGCAGGCCTTTTCCATTTTTTAACCTCCAATTTAATTTACACTTTTTCCCACAAACTCTTTGCTGTTATAAGATAATCCTTTTGAGCGGATGCTGTGCTCAGCCTATAAGCCCCGCTCCTTGATCGCCTTCAACGTCCTGAAAATGGCATAGACGGCGAGCACGAGCCCTGGGATCGCGAGCGAAAGCCTGAGTTCAATCGAGGCCAGCCCAGGTCGGACCAGACCGAAGCCCAGCACGACGAGCCCCAGCACAAGCAGGACCGGCATGAAGGTCATCTCGGGAGGCATCCTGAGCCGGCGCTGGAAATAATCGCCGATCAGCTGGAAATAACCGAGTATGAGCGCCGCACCCAGCCCCATGAAGGCCGCATCGACCAAGCTTTGGGGGGATGGGTAAACCCCCTCGAGCAAGAGGTACACTCCGATCACGAGAGCGATAAACGCGGCGAAAGCTCTGATAGTTTTCATATTCCCCCAAAAACCGTTGGAGTTTATCTGATTTAAGGGCATAGCTTTCTTTGATGGGAATGCGGGTTACAGTTCTTTGCTCAGGCGGAAAGGATTCCGTGTATGCGCTCTGGCTCGCAATGCAACAGGAACACGAGGTCGCGCAAGTAGTAGCAATGATTCCGATGCGAGAGGACTCCTGGATGTTTCACTTCTCCAACATTCAGCTCATTGACTTGCTTGCCGAGTGTGCGGGTTTACCCCTCATCAAGGCCGAAACGAGCGGCGAGCGTGAGGCAGAGCTGGAGGATCTGAAACGAGTGCTTCAAACGCTTGACGTTGAGGGCGTGGTAAGCGGCGCAATAGCCTCGAACTATCAAAAGAGCCGCATAGACCGCATCTGCGAGGAACTCGGTTTGAAGTCGATAGCACCCCTCTGGGGGAGGGAGCCCCTCGAGCTTTTGCGGGAGTTCATCGCAGCGGGCTTCGAGGCGATCGTGACAAGTGTTTCTGCTGAAGGCCTCGATGAGAACTGGTTGGGAAGGAAGCTCGACGAGGCGGCGGTACGCGATTTGCTCGAGCTCAATCGTAAATACAAGGTCAACTTGAGCGGGGAGGGAGGTGAGTACGAGAGCCTCGTCCTAGATGCACCATTTTTCAAGAAGCGCATCGAGCCCGTCGAGGTAGAGCGTGTCTGGCGGGGGACCAACGGATATTTAATCATCAAGCAAGCAAAGCTCGTGGAGAAATGAACCATGTCGACTACCCTCGTTTACTCCGAGAAATACCTCGAGCACAAACCGAGCGGGGGGCACCCCGAGCGGCCCGAGCGCTTGAAGACGATTGTGGATTCGCTGAGGCGGGCAAAGCTCTGGGGAACGCCAAACGTGAGAGTACTCGAGCCCAAGCCAGCTGAACGTGAGGATATCGAGCTTGTTCATGATGCCGAGCACGTCAAACTCGTCGAACACCTGAGCAAGTCTGAGCGACCCCTCGATGCCGACACCCCGGTGCGCAGGAACACCTTCGAGCTCGCGCTGCTCGCCGCGGGAGGGACGATAGATGCCGGGCGCGCGGTGCTCTCGGGTGAGGCCTCGAACGCGTTTGCCTTGGTCCGCCCCCCGGGCCACCACGCTTCCCGAGCGCGGGGCGGGGGATTCTGCTACTTCAACAACCTCGCGGTGATGATCGAGCGCATGAAGCGGGAGTTCAAGCTAAGACGAATATTCGTCCTAGACTTCGACGCTCACCACGGCAACGGCACTCAGGACATCTTCTACGAGGACCCGAGCGTGCTCTTCCTCTCGTTACATCAAAACCCACTCACGCTTTACCCCGGAACTGGCTTCGTCCACGAGCTGGGCTCGGGGGGTGGTAAGGGATATACCGTCAACGTGCCCATGCCTCCCAGGAGCGGCGATGCTGAATACATGGGGGTCATGGAAGAAATTTTCGTGCCGCTTACCGAGCAATTTAAGCCCGAGCTCTTCGCGGTCTCCGCCGGGTTCGACGCGTATGCCGATGATCCGCTCACACAGCTGCAACTATCAACACTCGCTTATGGATGGCTCACACGTTTTGTCGTCGAGCAAGCTGAGAGGCTGTGCAAGGGGCGGGTGGTGTTTGTGCTCGAAGGTGGCTACGTGCTCGATGCTTTGGCGGAGGGAGTAGTAAATGTTGTGAAAACCCTTGCCGGAGAGAAACATCCAACGCCCGTCGAACCTCGTCGCCCCAACGTTATCGATGAGCTCAAGCGGGGGCTCGCGAGCTATTGGAAACTGTGAAGTCATCTTGAGAAAGCGCTAGACATTTAACGCCAGCCATAAATCGGTGTTCGGGAGTAAATGGATAAAATTTTGAAATCAATCCTAAAGCGGGAAAAGCCAACCCCAGCCGACGGGGAGCGTCTCGATCGGGTGGCGACCGAGCTCATCAATCGGACGAACGCAGCCTGCTCCAAGCTGGGTGTCGAAGCGAAAGCGATGCTCGTGGGTTCCGCTGCCCGCAACACTTAGCTCCGTTCCGAGCGCGATATCGATATCTTCATCCTCCTTCCCGAGGGGCTTTCGAGGGAGGAGCTCGAGCGCCAGGGGCTAGCGGTGGCGCGGAAGGTGGCCGGTAAGCGCGGGAAGGAGAGCTTCGCCGAGCACCCCTACGTGACGATGCGATTCAAGGGCTTCGATGTCGATCTCGTCCCTTGTTACGATATCACCAAGCCGAATGAGATCCGCAGCGCAGTCGACCGCTCCCCCCACCACCAGCGCTACGTGAAGAAGCAGCTGACGCCCGGGCTCACGGATGAGGTCCTTCTGCTCAAGCAGTTCATGTTGGGTACCGGGATTTACGGGGCCGAGCTCAGGGTACAGGGATTCTCGGGCTACCTCTGTGAGCTGTTAGTACTGCACTACGGTTCATTTGAAAAACTCGTCAAGGCGGCAAGTCGGTGGAGGCCGAGTGTCGTCATCGACCCAGAACGAAGCTACGCGGACGAGGCCGAGCCCCGAGCGCTCTTCGAGGGGCAGCCACTAATTGTGATCGATCCCGTCGACGCCAGCCGGAATGTGGGTGCCGCGGTGTCGACACAGAGCTTTGCCACCTTCGTTCGGGCATGTCAAGATTTCGCGCAGGAGCCGGGAAAACTGTTTTTCTTCCCGAGGCCCGTGCAAAGGCTGAGCGTGCGAGAGATTCAGGCGACGTTGGAGCGGAGGGGAACAACACTCTTTTGCGTTACCTTCTCCCCACCCGATGTTGTCCCTGACGTGCTTTACCCTCAGCTCCGGAAGGCCGAGCGAGCCCTTGTGACGCGGCTGGCGCGGGCTGGATTTGAGGTGATGCGGAGCGACGTGTGGTCAAATTCTCAGGCCCTCATCCTACTCGAGTTGGCGGTGGAGAAGCTGCCCCGAGTTCGCACCCGCTTCGGACCTCCAATTTCGATTGAGGTGGGGGATTTCATCCACACTCACCTAAAATCGAAGCGAAAATTCGCCGGCCCATTCGTCGACACTACAGGAAGGCTGGTCTTTGAGATCGAGCGCGAGCAAGCGAAGGCGAAGAAAGTACTCGAGCAGGCGTTGGGGGAGCGCACGACCTTAGGCAAGCACGTGGGTGAAGCCATCGCAAGGAGATATCAGATTTACAGAAGGAAGGATATAGTCCAGCTCTGCAAGAATGAAAAAGTTCGCGAGTTTATCTCCGAATATTTAACACGCTGCCTGCCTTGGTATCGTTAACCGACGTCGATAAGTACGAGTTACATGCTTAGCTCGATCCGCGCTAGGGTGCTGTAAATTGGCCCTTTCGGAGTCAGCGTGCTTTGCTTCAGTTCGACTGCTTGGGCGCGTGTCACTCCAAACTCAGCGTCGTTCATTTCTTTAACAAAAGCTGCCAGCCGCTCCTTTTGTTTTGCCGTCTTGACTCGCGCGACGGTCATGTGGGGCACAAAATCCCGCTCCGGGCGAAAACCGAGTGGCTGTACCTCCCGATCGATTTTCTGATAGAGACCGATTACCTCGTCACGCCCCTCGGCCACGCCTGCCCACACGACTCGGATGTAGCGCAGGTTCGGGAAGACACCTATGCCTTTAACCCTGATGTCGAATTGCCCTGTTCCCGCAGCGGCCCTTTTCAACGCCTCAGCGATCGCACCAACTTTATCTTCGGGAACCTCACCCAGAAATTTCATCGTCACGTGGATATTGGGTGGTTCGACGAGCTTGAGCTGCGCCCCGGTCGCCTGGAGTTGCTCTTGGGCAGCCACTAACTTGTGCCTGACCGCCTCGTCGATATCAATTCCGATGAAAGCTCGCACCATTTTGACACCTAGCATGTAACGTGAAATGTGCCAGCTACCCTGCGCCCTGCGTTTGCCGCCTCGTTGTATCGCTTGAGAGCGTTGGGAGTGGCATCGCTGATCATTTTTATTCCTCGCTTGCTAGCTTCCCTCGCAGCATCCTCGTCTATTCGAACGCAGTCCGATTGTCCCGTGCCAACCACCACGATTTCAGGCTTTCCCTCGGACAGGAGGTCGAGCTCATCCAGCGTGACCTCGTGGTCCCGATCCCGTCGCTTGATTGAGCCATCGGTGAAGATCCAAACATCTTGAGGGTAGCGTTTGCCATCTACGGTTATGCTTCCGAAGCTGGTGCCATCGATTCGGACCACATCCTTCACCAGAAGCTAACTCTGACTTTCAAACTTTACGACTTTCGGCAGGTCGCGAACGCTCTCGACGATCGCGTCAGGCTCAAACTTCTCTAGGAGCTCCCGTCGCATCAGGCCCGACAGCACTGCTACCGTCTTCGCGCCCAAAGCCTTTCCACCCGTTACATCATTCCAGTAGTCCCCCACCGTCACGCACTCCCGGGGGTCGACCCCCAGCCTCTCGGCCGCTAGCTTGAGGATCTCAACCTTGGAGAAGTGATGCTTTTCGTTCAAGTCCCTAATGGCGTCGTCCCCGGTGGCGATCGCGCTCACAAATTTATCGAGCCCGAAACTCGCCAGCTCCTCTCTTACCTTGGCTGCTGGGGCGATGCAGCTCGTGATGACCGCGATGGGGACACCTGCGTCGTGGAGCTTTTGGAAAACTTCCCTCACGCCCGGGATCAGCTTGCCGCCCGGGTCGCTCGCTCGGTACCTTCGGAGGAACTCTAGCCAGAACTCGTGCAGCTTTCGCTCTCGCCCTTCGTCCGAGGGTACAGCGACTACATCGTCAAGCGTGTCCGCAACGTAGCCTTTGAAGAACTCATCCCAAGCGAGAGGTTGGCTTTCATGCTCCTCGAGCATCTCGTTGAAGACATCATAAAATCGCTTAAGGGTGTCGACCAGCGTGCAGTCGAGGTCGAATATTGCAGCTTTTGCGGTAATCATAACTAGAACCCCTTGGTTACGATACAGCTGTTGCTTCACCTAAAATAGCGTGGGCGCTCATAAAGCTTGCGCTCAGCTTTCAATTTCTCCACGAGCTCATAAGGCACTCGAACCGTCCCGATGGGCACATCGAAGCCGTGGCTATCACTGCCGCCCGTCACCAGCAGGTTGTGCCGGCGCGCTAGGTCTTCGAAGCGTCGTGTTGCAAGGATATCGTGCTTAGTGTGGTAGACCTCGATGCCCCCGAGTCCCTGCTTTAGGAGTTCCGGCAACATCTCCTCGCGGAAGACGTAGAGCGGGTGGGCGAGCACCGGAACCCCGCCGACTCGTTGAATCATCTCGATCGCTTCAGCGGAGGATAGACGATATTTGTCCACGTAAGCTGGGCCTCCCGCATCTATGTATAGCTCGAACGCACGGTCGGTGGATTCAACGTAACCCCGCTTGGTTAGCGCCCGCGCGACGTGGGGCCGGCCCACCACTCCATCGCCAGCCTCGACCAACACGTCTTCATACGATATATCCAAGCCGAGCCCGCGGAGCTTCTCGACCATCTGCTTGGCTCGGTTCAGGCGCACCTCTATGAACTTCTGGAGCGTTGCCCTGAATCTCTCGTCCCACCAATTGATGAGGTAACCCAAAATGTGTAACTCAGAATCATCGAGGTATGCGCTGAGTTCTACGCCTGGGATGACCTCTACCTCGCACTTTTTCCCCGCCTCGAACGCTGCCTCGATGCCGTTGACGGAGTCGTGGTCGGCTATCCCTATCGCGGCGAGCCCGACTTCTCCCGCTTGCCGGACGACCTCCTCCGCAAGCATCCCTCCATCGGAGGCGCGGGTATGAACGTGCAAATCAGCAAATTTCTTGGTCATGTTCCAACCATCAGCCTTCTTTGTACGAGTTTAAAACATTGCATCTTATCCTCCGATGAGTTGATGGAGGATCTCAATACGATCAACTTTCTTGAGGGGGGCTACGCATTGTGTATGTGACCACGCGAAGTCAAACCAATCTCCGAATTGACCTACCTTCCGCGATGATCTTGCCGCCCTTGATTACCCATCGCCGGTCTGGTTGCATCCGAATCGCATCTTTCACCGAAACTGCGTCGATCACCACGAGGTCCGCGCGTTTCCCAACTGCGCCGTAATCATGGAGTACCCCTAGTGTGCGGGCGGCGTTGTAGGTCATCATTCGAAAGACAGTTCTAATCTCATCCAGCGTGCTTAGGTGCGCAGCGTGGGCAGTTATGTTCGCAACCTCAAGCATGTCCGCGCGGCCGAACGGGTAGAAGGCGTCGTTCACGCAGTCCTGACCAAAAGTGACGTTAACTCCCGCCGCCAGTAATTCTTTAACCCGCGTTATCCCCCGGCGAACCGGTTGCTTGTCCCCGCGACCCTGGATCACGAGGTTTGTGACTGGGTTGGTTATCATGTTGATGTTCGCTTGCTTCACCTTCCGGATGACCTTGCGAGCGTAATCGTCCGGGTAGGCCGCGAGCGCGCAGGTGTGGCCCGCCGTGACTCGACCTTGGTATTCCTCGGCGACTGTTTTTTCCGCTAGGTACTCGAGCGAGCGCGAGCGGGGGTCGTCGGTCTCGTCCACGTGCATGTCGATGTCGGCGTCGAACCGCTTCGCCACCTCAAAGCAGATATCGATGTGGGGTTTCGCCTTCGAGTACGGGCGCTCGTGGTGAGGCATCCCGCCAACCAAGTCGGCTCCCAGCTCCATCGCCTTGTAGAGCAACTCCTCGGTCCCGGGATCACGTAGGATTCCCTCCTGAGGAAAAGCGACGATCTGAATATCCATCAGATGTTTGAATTTTCTGCGCGCTTCGAGCAGGCCCTTGAGGGGCTTGAGCTCACTGATTGTGTCGACATCGACGTGAGTTCGCATACGGGTGGTGCCGTTCAGTGCAGCCATTTGAATAACTTCACCCGCACGGCGCACGATATCGGGCACGGTGTAGCGACGCTTTCGCTCCCAGATGATTTCGATCGCCTCCTGCAAGGTGCCCGAGATATTCGGCCGCACCTCGTCGCCTATCATGCACTTATCGAGATGGATGTGTGGGTCGATGAAGACCGGAGATGTCAGCATTCCCTTTGCATTGATCACCCTTCGCGCGCGGCCCCGAATTTTTCCAATTTTGACAATTCGTTCACCCTCGATGCCGATGTCCTTCAGAGCCTTTCGCCCGACGATTCGAGCGTTCTTTATCAGCAGGTCCACCTTATAACCCCCCAAACTCCCACAGCGCTAGGCCAGTTGTTTGATCGTACTCCCGCTCGAGTTTTTTGCCCAGCAGCTCTTGAAAGTGAAGCTCGGCCGCGAATACCGTCGCCCCAATCATGTGCCCCGCGTAGGTCTTGCCAGCCTTGTCGACCAGCACGGCATGGACATGGGTAAATGGTTTGCCGTCCTTGAGCGAGAGGTTGCCGAAGCAATTCGCGATCTCTAGGGGCTGATCGAGTTTAATTTTTTGATACTCGTGCTCCACCTGGTCGTAGTAGGCAAGCCGCGCCTGCTTGACCGCACCGACTACGGTGAAGAACGCCATCTTGACCCTTTTCTCCCTCGCAAAATTTACGATCGATCGCGTGAGCTTCGAATCGTGCTTGAGCCTGCACAAGAAAAATCTGCCAAGCTTGTAACTTGTGGATTGCATGATCGTCCCAACCCATATCTGCGCTTTAGCTTAAGATATTTGCCTTCTTAATAAATGAAAAGGGGAAGCCTAGTTTCCCATCCCTAGCACATGTCTATTTGAATTAAAGTCTAATTTATCGGCTGGGGAATAGATGGCTGAATTTGTTGTAATCTCCGTGTCCGGGCCCCCCGCGGCTCGGGATGCGATGCGGGCGCTGCGGGCTGGCAAGCACGTGGTGCTCCTCAGCGGCGGTGTTTCACTGGAGGAAGAGATCGAGCTCAAGCAAGCGGCCGCTGAACGCGAGATTTTGCTCTTGGGCCCGGGGTGCAGCACGACCATCATCGAGGGCAAGGGCTACGGGTTCGCCAACGCCGTACGCCGGGGTCCAGTGGGAATAGTCGGCACCCTCGGGACGGGGATTCAGGAAGTTTCGTGTCTGGTGGATGAGGTTGGAGTATCCCATGCTTTGGGCGTGGGGCCCCGAGACCTCTCGCAAAGGGTCGATGGTATGGGGACGATGGGGGCACTGAAGTTCCTAGGGGAGGATGAGTCCACAAAGGTAATCGTGGTGATTGCTCTGGCCCCCACTACCAGCGTCGCGCGGCGGATGCTCAAGGCCGTCAAAGCCGTGGGAAAGCCCGCGGTTGTCTGTTTTCTGGGGGTGGGGCGCGGGGCCAAGTTCCCGAAGGGCGTGGTTCCTGCTCAAACGCTCGAGGATGCGGCAGCCCACGCGGTTGCCCTCGTCGAGAAGCGTGAACCCCGCGAGGTGACTTCTACCCTTTCGCCCGAGGAGGTTAGGAAAATTGCGGAGCGGGAGCACCGGCACTTCAGCTACGGGCAGAAGTACATTCGCGGGCTCTATTCGGGAGAGATGCTCTGCGCGGAAGCTATGGTGGTCATGCAAGGGCTGATCGGTGATGTGCGCTCGAACGTTCCCCTGAAGCCACGGCTGCGGCTGCCCGACCCGCACTCAAGCAGGGGGCATGCCTGCGTTGACTTCGGGGCAGCCGAGCTCGCTCGAGGGCGGCACCCAGTGGTCGACCTAGGTCCGCGATGCGAGCGGATGTTGAAGGAGGCTCGAAACTGGGAAACTGCGGTAATTGTGTTGGACGTGGTGCTGGGGCAGGGGGCACACCCCGACCCCGCGGGGGAACTAGTTAAAGCTGTTGAGGAGGCGAAGCGCGTAACCGATCGGGGGGGAGGCTACCTCAGCGTCGTGGCGTCGGTGACGGGGACGCCCCGGGATGCCCAGGGCTTGGTGTTACAGAAGGAAAAGCTGGAAAAGGCCGGCGTGTTGGTGATGCCGAGCAATGCTCAGGCGGCCCGAATTGCAGCGCTTGTCGCGACGAAGGGAAGAGTTTGGAAAAAGTTGAAGGGCTAGTGACGTTTTATCCTCCTCGTAAATAGAAGGGGAAAGATTATATCACTAGTGCAACATGGAACCCAAACCGCTATGAATAGCACCACGAACACGAGCGGGAACATCGGGAGCCAGTCAAGCTCCCCGAATGCCATGAGGTAGAAGAGCGACGCCAAAGTACTTATCAGCACGTGCGCCGCATGTGGACACTTGGTCCAGCGCCCCGTCAAAGTGCCGATTGTCGCGCCGACGAGCCCAGGTAGGATCACGAGCCACGGGTGTTCTAAAAGGCATACGTGTAAGGTCATGGTGGCTCCAAGTAGCGTACCTCCCACGTAGGGGAACGCTATGTCGCTTATCGCGCATATCCCAGCCGCCCCCACGAGTCCGACGGCTATCGAGGCCCCGATGCCCCCCCTGTGCAGCCTAAACATCGCGGCGGTCACGGTCGCGCTAAGTAGCATGTGAGCGGGGTGCAGAATGTGGAAGGTGTGTTGAGAGATGTCTGGGTCGAGCCCGGCTAGGGACACAACGGCCATTACGACTACTCCCAAGCCCGCCCCAAAGGCGGTGAAAGGTGCATGCTCTTTGAGCTCCGCAGCGATGTGTTTAAGCCGATCCAGTTTTACCCCTTCAGGCTGTTTTCATTCTTTAAAATATACTTCTCCACAAGCTCTTTGAATGCCACAAATGGT
>JAUXAS010000078.1 GCA_030619825.1 Hadesarchaea archaeon | reverse complement strand
AGAGTCCAACCAATTAATCTCATGACCATTTATTTTTTGCCGATTTTCCAAATTATCAAGATCACTCTAGTTTTTTTATAAAAAGTGTCCGATTTTGAAACGCTGTATATATCCCCGGTAAATGGTGCGGGGGAGGGGATTCGAACCCCCGAACCCCCATCCTTCTTTACGATCCACTGTAACAACCGTTTCATACATGTGGTAGCATGAAATGAACCGACTGAAAAAGGCATCGATAGGCTTGTGCTTCTTGGACTTAAAACAAAAAATGGAGGGTATAACGCGAAGCTTTTCTAATGTTAGAGTGGTATTCGGCAAGCTCAAAAAACCGATAGTGGGCGGTAATTTCGGCACTTTTCAGATAAAAGTTGACCTTAAAAGCGAAAAGGCGGGGACTTCGGCCCGTCCGATACTCACTCGACGAGCTTCGGAGTCTCGACCACTTCCGTTACTCGCCGTTTTTTCACGTGGGGGCCTTTCTCCCGCAGTCGCTGCCTTGCACCCTGCTTCCGGGCGCTTATCCGCAACCGTCCGTGGTTTCTCGTCCACGTTTTTTTGCGGCTCCCCGTTGCCCGTAGGCTTCGGTTTGGTCGCCTCTGCGGGCTTCTATCCCCGCCGCTCTTTGTAAGAGCTGAACTTCTATAAATAATTTGTCTATCTTAACGGAAATATTTCCAATTGAGAAATATCATGAAACGCATTTAGATGCGACTTCACCCGCTTTCGGTGAAAGCTCTTTCCACATGAGTTGAAGCTCATATTTTCGGTGGGGTTTGAATTTTTTCACCGGAATTTCATCGCCAAATAGTTTAATCTTTTCAACTCTTGGAGCCCCCAAGTGCCGTAGGTAGCCCACATTCACGGGATTGAAGCCCATTTGGTGCGTGCAGTACACATCGCACTCCAAGGGGTCACCCGCGATTGCGATATTCCACTCGAGCGGCTCCCCTCCGACAGGCCCGTCGCCCTGCATGCCCACAAACCCATCGATGATACCCAGTTGAGGTGTTACAAGCTTCAACAAAGCGGCGATATTTTTGTTGACCACTTTCGCTCCGAGCACGTACTTTGCCTCCTCCACCTCTGTCGACGAATAAAGCCTGCTCAGCCGCTTGTACCTGGAAAAATAAGAAGCGATTTTCCTTAGTAGCGCTACCCTCATCGCCCTTCCGAAAGTGGCTGAGTAGCCATGGACGAGCCCTCGATCTTCGGGGTGCACGAACCCCAGCATGTTCTTGAGCGTGAGGGTAACGATCGCGTGGTCGTGGGTTTTGGGCAGCGCCAGCGAAATAATATCGTAGCGCTTGGCGTAGTCCGAAACCCTGACCTTGACCTTGCGCCCATCAATGAGCTCGAAATCTACGATTCCACTCCATTCATCAGTTCGATTGAGGTCGACCAGCTCGACGCCGTGTTCCTGAGCGAGCCGGCGATAGCCAAACATTGAGTACAGTTCATCGGTGCCAACGCCGCTCCCCTCGGCTATGCAGGCAATGTCCAAACTGTCGAGCACCGCGCGAACTGCGTCGATGTGGCTTGCGGCCAGACCACCCGCGACGAGGTTTGGTTTGAGCAGAAGCTTGCCCTTTGGCTTCGCCTTGAGCCCCCGAAGGGCTTTAACAATATTTTGGTACCTGCCTAAGCCGATGCTGGTGGCAATCATCGCCCTTACTCTCGCCGCGATTTCCTTAACTCTTACTTCCCCGAAACTTGCGTTCGCTCGAGCATGACCGGTCTCCGCGACTCGACCAACTTCGAGCGATTTCTGGCTGTGGAACCCTCGGACGTTTCGACCCGAAGCGCGCCCGTTGGGCACCGCGGTATACACTGCCTGCACAGGTCGCACTTTAACGCCTTTTTCCGATCAGGGTGGAGCCATATTTCCCCGAATGGACAGGCCTCAACGCACGCGCCGCACCCTGTGCACTTTTTCTCGTAAACGACCACGATCCCCGTCTTCGGATTGCGCACGATCGCATCCGTCGGGCAAACCTTAGCGCAAGGTGGGTCGGCACATTGTCTACATGCGATCGCCTTGTCAAACGCTGGCTCCCTTCGTTCGACCCGGAGGCGCGCTTTTTTGGGGTTCAACGCATGCTCACGAATGAATGCGCAGTAGAGCTCGCATATCCTACATCCCGTGCACTTCATTACATCACAATACAAGTAAGGCACGCTTCAACCTCCCTATTGTAAACCCCAAGCATTTTTTATCCTAGCCTGCGGTCTCAAAGATATCCCGCACGTATTCGCTCTCTCGTTTCAGAAGCTCCTCGCGATCCAACAGCTGCTCGATGCTCTTCAACGCCGTCTCGAGCACAACTGTCTCTACACCCTTTCGCTTCACAAGCCTGGCGTAGCGCTCGAGGTTGCCCCGCTGGAGCAGGCCCCACCCGAGATGTAGCGGGGGGTGAAACATTTTTTCACCCGGCACGTAATCGTTGAGGTGAAGTTCTTTTAGATAATCTGGCGGGATGGGCTCAAGCGCCTTCTCAGGGGGGTCTGGAATTTGCTTACCGAAGTCGGCTCGGGTGAACCAATGCCCTATGTCAAAGTTGAAGTATACCTCGGCGCCTTGGGCCCTAGCCTCCTTGATGATAGCTAGGCAGTCCTCGATCTCGCTGTAGATGCCGTCTAAAGCCGTGTTGTTCTCGAGGTGGAGCGCGAGACCCCGGTCGGCGGCGAATCCCCCCAGCTCGATCAGGCTCCGGAGTAGGGAATCATGAATGAAGCTGTGATACCTCCCGAGCCTGTGGTAAAATGGTACGCTGCCGGGGTGCATGATCACATATCTCGCCCCGACATCAGCCGCGAATTGAATGCAACGCTTGTGCAACTCGACCGCTACCCCCCGATCGTCCTCCTGCGGGCTGCAGACGCTCCCGCCGACGTAGCTGTATTGCAGGTGGAGCGAAAGTGTAACATCATTCGCCTCGGCCGCCTCTTTGATTTCCCGTCTTCGATTATCGTCAAAATTCAAGTAGGGATTTGGTGGATCGGCGTCAAGCTCAATATGGTTCATCCCCAGCTTGCGCGTGACCTCGATTTGTCGTTCGATATCCCGTTTCGCCTTGACGAACGCGAGAGCACTCATTGATTCCAAGCCGAGCTCGCCTTTCTCAAGGCTTCGCTTTTCTTTTTCACCCAGGTAGTCGAAAACGAGGCAATTTGTATAATCCCGACCGAGCCTAACCATTCCATCCCGCTAGTACCTACAGGTGGGATTTTTTACGCTTTGCGGCGGCCCCTTTCGCGACGCTTATTAATCAGTCTGCCTAACCCCTTACGGTGGGTAGGTGAAGATTGTCTCGACCGAGCGTCCCGCGACGAAGAGGAAACGCCAGTATCACATCGCATGTACCCCGGGTGAAGTTGCGCGCTACGTGCTCTTGCCTGGTGACCCGGATCGTGTGCCCAAAATCGCGAAGCTTTGGGATAAAGCGAAGAAGGTCGCTCATCATCGGGAATATCAGACTTACACGGGCGAAGTTGGCGGCATCCCCATCTCCGCTACTTCTACGGGCATAGGATGCCCCAGCCTAGCGATCGGTGTCGAGGAACTTGCTGCAATTGAAGCTGATACCTTCATCCGCGTGGGGAGTTCGGGGTCAATCCAGCGCGATGTTAGGGTGGGCGATGTGGTGATCTCGAGCGCTGCCGTTCGCCTCGAGGGGACGAGCAAAGAATACGTGCGCGTCGAGTATCCAGCAGCAGCCAACTACGAGGTCTTGCTTGCGCTCATCAAGGCTGCGGAGAAACTTGGCCACCGATATCACGTGGGGATAACCGCCTCGACCGATTCCTTCTTCCTCGGCCAAGGCAGACCCGGCTTGAAAGGATATACCCAATCGTCCGCGAAGGAAATCGTGCCAGACCTTCGGGCCGCGCGCGTACTTAACTTTGAGATGGAGACATCCTCGTTATTCACGATTGCAAGTGTTTATGGTTTTCGCGCCGGGAGCATCTGCGCGGTCTACGCCAATCGGGTGACGGGCGAATTCGGCACGGGTAAAGGGGAGATGGAAAGCGCTGAAATTGCCACCGAAGCCGTTAAAATTTTGGCACGGAT
>JAUXAS010000049.1 GCA_030619825.1 Hadesarchaea archaeon | reverse complement strand
TATTTTGTGTTCGGCCGCGGTCGAGGGCAATATCCCGGCCTCTGGGTCGACCAAGTAGGGATTCAGCTCCAAGACCCAGAGCTCCTTCGTGACCGCTCTTAGCTCGGAGGTTCTCGGGAAAGCCCCCACCATCGTGACCCGCTTGTTTTTGCCCTGCTCTATGATGAGGTCGAGCGCGTTGACGCCCCGCTTGCCCTTTGGTTTGATCATCGAGTTTATCGCGGCCACCCCGATAGCCGCTTCCACCAGATGCCAAGATCTCGCGTACTCCGCCAGTTCCAGGGTCGTTTTTTCAGTCAATCGCCCGAAACCTCGGATGTTGCAATGGGCCGTGGCCGGGCTGGCATAGGTCCTAGAAAGCCCGCAGCGCTTGCCCCACACGCCCGTCCACGTAATCCCGACTCGGACATCCCTCACCGGGGCTTCGTTTTTGCCTACTGAGCGGATGAGATCGTTCAAGAGCTTCATCTACTATCCCTCTCGAAACTTTTAGTGTATAACAAAGCATAAACCATTTGGACTTGGTGCTTTCGAGAGTTACCTATTTATCTGCTACGGCGTGAACGCGCTCGGAAGTTCCACGCTGTCCGAGCCTTTTTTAACTCTAGGTTTTGATGATGGGGATACCTCATCGTGGAGCGGAAAACATGCCAAAGATATTTATTTATGCAAGAAACTCGGAAAAATAATTGCTGCGATACTCACCTATCGGCTAGCTGAAGCCGATCGCCCGAGCCTCATAAAGCTCGGGCATTTTTGTTTTAATGTGTTTAGTGGCAGGCCCGCGCGCTTACGCAGGACATTTTCGGGTTCTCCGCGCGCGGCTTGATCGTGGGAGCGCCGGGATTCGAACCCGGGTCGTGAGCTGCGATACTCACAACCTATCCCGACTAGCCTACGCCCCCAAACCTGCCGCCTAGCCTTTGCGCGGAGGTTCTTTTTAATGGGGAAAATTCCTGCAGTCCCCACAATCCTTATTAATTCCAGAACCCACCTTCACCCGGAGGTTTGTAAATGGTGGCTAAAGCGGACAAATTGCTCGAACTGTTTGAAGGAAAGAAAGTGAAGATGTACGACCTCTCGCAGCCGCTCGGAATCCACGCGCCATTCTGGCCATACTACCCGCCCTTTGAGGTGAAGTACTTCAAGCGAAAGCCCGAGCACGGAGTGAACGCCCAGTACATTCAGAGCTCGCTTCACATCGGTACCCATCTCGACGCCCCGAGGCACTTTATGACCGGAGGCAAAACCATCGATCAGCTACCCCTGGAGTGGATGTGCGGTCCGGGAGTTGTGGTGGACCTCACCGATGAAATGGACGACTTAGCCATCTACACCCCGGAGATGATCGAGAAGCGGGTGGATGTCCACGAGGGAGATATCCTCATCCTTCACACGGGCTGGGAGAAGCACACTTGGTGTGGATCGGAAGCGGATGAGGAGCGCTACATACTCCGACATCCAGGGGCTGACGGGCGGATGGTGGATTGGCTGATAAAAAAGAAGATACACATCTGGGGAATGGATTGCGTTTCCACAGACCACCCGATGAACTTGCCCATAGGCAGATTTCTGGGGAAAGGCACTTTCGGAACCTGTGATAAGGTCAGGGCCATTTGCGAGAAGAAGTTCGGGGGCAAGGAAGCGGTGGACAAGCTCTTCCCGGCGGAGGACTACCAGCTGACCCACAACGTGCTGTTCCCTCGTGACTGCATCCACCTCGAGAATCTCGGCGGTCAGATCGCGGCTCCGGAGATTCAAAACAAGAGACTCGTCATCAGCTGCTTCCCGTGGAAGTTCGAGGGCGGAGAGTCGGCCTGGTGCCGAACGGTGGCATTCCTAAGCGAGTGAATCCAGCATTGCCCCGCGAAGCGCAGACGCGGGGCGTTGTCTTTAGGCTCGATGGTGTAATGCTAAATACCAATATTTACTGTGGGGAATCCTAGTAATCCAATTTTGAGCGATAACGGGAAGCCGCAACCAAAACTCCTAATTCACCGAAAACCATCACCGTAAAGAGGGAAATGGAAGTATTCGAGGCCATTCAGAGGAGGAAGTCGGTCCGGGCGTACGCTCCAACCCTAGTGCCGAGGGAAAAGCTGGAAAGAATTTTAGAGGCGGCCCGTTTGGCACCCTCGGCCGAAAACCGCCAGCCCTGGTACTTCATCGTCGTGACGAACCCGGAGAAGCGGAAGCGGATCGCGAAGAGCGGAAGGTTTGCCGGATTTCTGGAGGAATCCCCAGTCGTAATCGTCGGATGCGGAGACCGGAAGGCTTCGCCAAAATGGCACGTAGTCGATGTCGCCATAGCCATGCAGAACATGGTCTTGGCGGCAACCGCAGAGGGCCTAGGGACCTGTTGGATTGGGAGCTTCAACGAAGGATTGGTCAGGAGGCTGTTGAAGATCCCGGAACGCTTGAAGGTGGTCGCGCTCTTGGCCGTGGGCTACCCGCGCAAGAAACCTGACTTGATGGCGAAGATAGTGCACTTTATCCGTCGAAAGAAGAAGCTGGACAAGATCGTGGGGTTCGAGGAATATAAAGGGAATGCACCGAACGTTTATCCCGGACCCAATGCTCGATAGGAAAAAGATGTTGCGGATTGCCGGGCTTTGCGGGATAGCAGCTCCGGCCGTGGCCTTCTCGTTAATTTTTCTCGCCATATCACTGTCCCCGTGGTTCAGCTGGACGGCGAACGCGCTGAGCGACCTGGGGGTAGGGGAAGCCGCTTGGGCCTTCAACTCGGGGCTGATGGTCGGCGGGGTGCTCGCGGCGTCCTTTGCAGCTGGCCTGTGGGTGGCCTTTAGGGGGCGGGTCCTAGGACGCGTGGGGTCGATATTACTTTTCATTGATGCCGTCGCCCTGTTCGGCATAGGGTTGTTCTCTGAGGCAGCTGGCGCGATCCATGAGTACTTCTCGGTGGCGTTCTTCGTGTTGTTCCCCCTCTCGCTTTTCCTACTCGGCGCCGGCGCGGTCATGGCTGGGTCCAAGAAGTTCGGATCCTTCACGATCGTGGACGGAGCCCTCGCCGTCCTTCCCTGGGTCTTTAGCTGGGATGGTGTGGCGATTCCAGAGGCGATTTCAGCGCTCGTCGCGTCGATTTGGATTATGGCGGAAGGGGTTAGGCTTACCCGTTCTGGTAAATATTCGTGACTTAAGTTGGATGGTAAATTTCGAAACTTTTTACATGATTTCTATTTCTTTTGAGCTTATGCGGCTAAAAAAACTGGACCTAAATGGTCAAAAAGTACAACCCTAGATATTAAATTGAAGGTTCTGGAGGACCACTACCTGGGTCAACGCGATATTCTCCTACAAGCTCGTACATAATTTCATCATATGGATTCCAATTTTCATCCCAAGCATGGGCTAGAAACTGTTGAACTTCAAACACTATCGGTTTCTGTACGCGCTCGACCTTGATGATGTGGAAGGGCGAAGTAAATGCCTCCGTGACGTATATCCTTCCCGGATAAGTTTCCTTAACATCGACTATTATTTCATTCTCCGTGTCGATTATTTGTTCAATTAATATTTCGTACCCGCCAGTCGCCCGCCCGCCCATAAACACGGCAATAACCAGATGGGTAGAAAAGTCTACTTCTAATGGCGGAGACCATTCGGGCATCCAAATTCTTTCCCATTCTTCCGAATTTTCGATAACTAGGTATTCGTGGTTTTCATATCCGCTATCGATAGAACGTGAAATTGTTTCGAAACTCAAATTGAGTACTTGGCGTAGGAGCCTCTCGCCGGTAAATGCATCAAGGACTCGCCGGACTCGCATTTTTCCCGAATAAATAACCCTGCCCGGTCCTGACTCACTGCCCACGCACTCGTACACGATCACCCACACTTTCTCATGACCTCCACTTACGTACTCTCTTTTACTCGCATCCCATCGACCTATGAACTCCCGTTCGTTTTCAGGGAGCTGTTCAAAATCCATCAGTTCCGCGGTTAGAATCTCGACCGTCCCCGGCAGTACCCCCAAGCGAAGGTCGCCGGGGTCCTCTTTAACCATCCTTTCAATCTCTGACTCCGACAAAACTTTTTCCTCATGGAGTCGGAGAAGCAGCATGTAGCTTACCGCGGAAACTGCCAAAGCGGCTGCAATAATCAACGGTAAAAGTTTTCGGGCCCTTTTTATTTTGATAATGCCGCCCCACATACGACAGTTCCTCAAATCTAACTCCATCAATATCTAAGTTTGGGTGCATAATTTAACTTTGCTATGATACGCGTACCATAAAATGGAGCTTTTAGCATCCTATCGAGTGCGCCGGCGATTTTTAATCTACGGTTCGGGGGCTTACCTAGGGCATTAAAAAGGGTAGTCTCTGAACGAGGGACCAGTACTCGGACAAGCGTTTCTCCATCTCTTTGTAATTCCCGAATTCGATCCCCACCAGCCTCCAGAAAGCCTTGCGGTGATTTTTTTCCTTAAGGTGCGCTACCTCATGACATGCGATGTACCGGATGAGATCTGGAGGGAGATATACCAGCCGGAGGTTGAAGTTCAAATTTCCATCGGACGAGCAACTCCCCCACCTGGTCCGCTGTCTTCTTATGGTTATCCGGTTGAACCTCACGCCAAGCTTCCCGCTGTAGTGAGCAAGTGCGGGTTCAAGTTCATCGAGGAGCCTTCGCTTCAGAATCCGCTCGAGCCGATTAAGGTGGTTCGGGCTGCTTGGGTCGAACTCGATAACTTTTTCGTCGAAGTCGACCATCAGAGACCCGTTTTCACGGAACTCGAAGCGCTCCCCCAAGATGAGAGGACCTCCGGAGTTTCTTGAAGTACCCGATTGCTCCCTCATGCGCCCCCCAGCAAATTCGGTTCGTTCGGGTTTTATATAAATTAAATTACAAGGAGGAGAAGATACGTGATCGCATGACAAAGGTCGTTTCGTTTGACCTGGACGGGACGTTAATCGACCGGACGTTCATGGATTCGCTCTGGTTCGAGGGCTTCTCCAGGCGTTACGCCGAGCGGTGGGGAGTTAGTCAGGAGGAGGCGCTGAAGGAGATCACGCGCAGGTACGAGGGGGTCGGGATGGAAAGACTCGAGTGGTACGATATCGACTACTGGTGGAAGGAGTTCGAGCTGGGCGGGAGCTGGAGGGACCTTGTCGATGAGCTCCGCTCGAATGTGAGGGCCTATCCGGAGGTCCACGAAGTCCTGGATGAACTCCATCGGAGGTTCAAGCTCATAGTCATCACGAACGGGGCGCGCGAGTTGGTCGAGGTGGAGACCGAGCAGGCCGGATTAAACGACTACATTGACCGGATGTTCTCCGCGACCTCGGATTTCGGGCTCGTAAAGAAGACGAGCGAGTTCTACTTGGATATCCTGAAGGAGGTTGGCGTTTCCACCGCGGAGGTGGTACACGTGGGGGACAACTGGGTGTTCGACTACCTGGCGCCGAGGGAGGCCGGCATTCGGGCATTTTTCCTAGACCGCGATGGGAAACAATCTGGGGAGTCAGTGGTGAGGGACCTGAAGGAGTTCTCGCGTCAGCTGTTGTGAACCTCATGAAAGCGGGACCTGAATGTCTGGATTGTCTGAGGAAGCTCTCGCGCCAGGCCACGGAACTAGCGACCTCCGACCCCAAGGTAAAATCCAGGATCGAGAGGGAAGTTTCGCGCATCCTAGGGCGCTTCTCCGAGGATATCGTTCCTTCGGATTTCGGCAACCAAATCCACCAGACCATCAGGGAAATCTCCAAGAACCCCGACCCCTACCGTGAGCGAAAGTTGCGGGAGATCGAGACTGCAAGGCTGGCATTTTCGAAGATCGGACCTCGAGAGGATTTAAGGAGCTGTGTGGAAATCGCCGCCAAGGGGAACGCCATCGACTTCTTCGTGGATCCCGAAAGCCTCGACCGTGAACTTTCAGGCAGGCCAAATTTCGTCATAGATGATATAGTGAAGTTCGAAGGTAAGCTGGAGGGTGCCAGGGACATCCTATATCTGGCCGACAACGCTGCCGAGGTGTTATTCGACCTGCCCTTGCTGACGTTCCTCAGTGGGAAGGCGAGGGTGGGGTATGTGGTCAAGGAAAGCCCGGTTCAGAACGACATTGCCCTTGGGGACCTCCAACTCACGGGGCTCAGTCTTCCGGCCGAGATCATCACTTCCTCAGCTACCGTGGGCTTTTACTTGGACAGGGCTTCTCCCCAGCTTAGGGAGAGGTTCGCACGAGCGGACCTTGTGGTGGCTAAGGGAATGGGCAATTATGAAACCCTCTCCGAGCTCCCCCAGGAGGGGCGGTTCTTCTACATCTTCAGGGCCAAGTGCCCCCCGGTGGCCAGGAGCCTGGGGGTGAAACTGGGCGACTACGTGGCGATGTTGCGATAAGCCTATGAAAGGAAAACGTGGATTCCCAGAATCGCTGTTTAACCTTTTATAAAGGTTTTGGTCGGCGGGGCTTTGCACAATAATTCGTCTTTTGACGAAAATTGTTTTAGTCTGCACAAAAATTAGTTTACGCAAGATAAATAGGATAAAGTAAAAAAGTTAGTTGGGTGCAAAAATGGATGAGATTGTCAAAATAATTTTAGCGGCAATAGTCGGTGGTCTTGCAGGCAGCATTTTGACCTTAATAGCAATCCGGTGGAGCACACTTAAGAGCATTAAAGCAGCAGAGAAGGGACTAAGAACACAGCTCATTTACGAAGATAAGAAAAAGGCACTAACAGAGCTTTTTCGTCTGGCAAATCAAGAATATAAAACCTACCCAGAGTTCAAGGCAAAGGTGTCTTCTTTTCTGGAGGGTCTTGAGTCAGAATTTTTGCCAGCGGAACTCAAAAGTGCAATCCGAACTAAATTCTATGAGTTAGATAAATTTATGGAGGATAGTGGCCTTGCTCCACCCCCGCCGTCAGATGAAGAACTTAAATCATGGTTAGAAGGATATGAGGAATCTTTCAAGGAACTCCCCTATTGGGAAAAAGTGGAGGCTCAATTTGAGGAGCGCCTTAGAGCAATAAAAAGTTCTATCAAACGTTTGATTAGTCAACATATCAAGCCTTAAATTTTCATTCTTTTCTACACATAAATTAATAATCAGCGGGACCTCTATCAGCATTGAAAGAGGCTAGCAAATGAATCGAGAAGCCGAGATTCAAGATGCTCTTAAGAATTTGATAGAGCGCATTGCTAAGAAATCTAGGTTTGCGGGGCTCGAGATAACGCATGTGGACAGGGATTACCCTGTGGATAACAAGGAAGCAGATATCGTGCTTTTCATGCGTGGCGAAACCCCCTTCATGTTTATAGAAACCAAGCGAAAGGGAAAGGAAAGAGTATCCCTTTTCGACCCCCTCGACGTTTCGGTCGTTGGGCAGGTTATGAGCTACGCTGCAATTTACAAAAGGAGTCATAATATCGTGGTGCCATTTGTTGCCACGGCAAATCCAGATCGGATAGCTGTTTTCAGGACACCGGAGAACATCGAGGATTACATTGACCGAGAGGCCGTTATGAAAAGAGATTATAAGAATGCGTTCAAACCAGGTAAGTACTCCTCCATTCTAGAAAATCAAATGAGGGGCAAGTGTGAGAAGCTTG
>JAUXAS010000046.1 GCA_030619825.1 Hadesarchaea archaeon | reverse complement strand
GTGATTTTCTTCGGGCAGATAATGGATCGCACGCGGTCGACTAAAATCTCGGCTGCGGTTCCGGGAACTGAGTTCAGCCCAGCGTCACGAAGCGTTTTGACCACTTCCTCTATACCCAATCCCTCCCGATGAGCGATGTGGGTCAGTTCGGCTGGGGAGAATGCGTGAATGTGGATGTCGGGTGAGATTTCTCTGATGGTTTGAAGTATCCCGAGGTAATTTCCTAGCCCAAAGTTAGGATGCAGCCCACCTTGAATGCAGACCTCAGTTGCCCCAAGGGCGAGCGCTTCTCGAACCTTCGCCGCTATCTGCTCGAGTGCAAGCACGTAGGCGTCGTGGTCGCCAGGTGAACGTCTGAAAGCGCAGAACTTGCAAGAGCCCACGCAGATGTTGGTAAAATTGAGATTCCTATTTATCACGTAAGTCACGATGTCGCCCACCCTTCGGCGCCTCACTTCATCCGCAATGCCAACCAACGTTTGAAGCTCCTCACCCTCAGCTCGAAGTAACCGCTCGCCCTCAGCAACGCTTAGCTCCTCGCAGGAGAGCGCTCGGTCTAGGATCTCCCTGAAGTCAGAGTCGAGCCCAGCCCGCAGTTCACCCTGCTCGATATCCGTCCTCGTCAGCAAGCTCGAGGACACGTTTTCTAACCTCCCTTGACATGAATCTCTCATCTTTCGCGTAGCGCGGGTAGATCGGCAAACGTTCGCGCGGCACAAATCCAACGCGCTCGATCGCGGCTCGAAGCTCTGCAACGCTCGGCCATGGGTCCTCAGGGTTGATGAAGTCAGGCGTGAGCGACGAGATGCCACCAAAATCGTTCGCTCCAGCTAGAAGGACAGCTTCGACAGCTTTTTTGAACCCATAACCTTCCCGTTGTACAACTCCCAGTAAGTTGGGTGGCACTTGGATGTTCATCTCGGGCATCAACGACCGTGCCATCGCGACCGTTGCGAGCAGCTCGGTTTCGCTCGGGCCGGCGCAATTTGTCATGGGTGTGTTGGGCTTGGGCACGAATGGCTGGATGATGACCTCTTGGATGTGATCATAGCGTTCATGCAACTCCCGAATTGCGAGTAGCGAGTGCGCTCGGTCTTCTGGGCTTTCGCCCACGCCGATGAGTAGCCCCGTCGTGAATGGGATTCGAAGTTTCCCCGCAACCTCGATGACCTCTAGGCGGAGCTTCGGGTTCTTACCCGGGCTGTTCCGATGCACGGGAAGCTCAGTAGCGCACTCGAGCATCAGCCCCATGCTTGCGTTGAATCGCCGCAGACGCTGGAGTTCTCGCTCGCTCAGCAAGCCAGCGTTTGTGTGGGGGAGCAAGCCCAGCTCAAGTGTGCGCTCGCAGAGGCTTTTGAGATAGTCGACCGTGTTTTCGTATCTGAATTTCTCTAGCTTTTCCCTGGCCTCGGCGTGAACCTCGGGTCGTTCGCCAAGCGTGAGTAGGGCTTCCGAGCAGCCAGCAGCTTTCGCGCGCTCGGCGAGTTCAAGGACCTCTTCGGGCGACATGAACCAAGCGCCATCGTTAGGGTCGCGCCTGAATCCGCAGTAGGAGCAGCTGTTACGGCAGAGGTTCGTGATGGGTAGAAAGACGTTGCGGGAGTAGCTGATCTCCCGTCCGGACTGGGGGTTGGGGTTCACCTGAATACCATCATAAAGATGTGTGGTGCCATAAATGTGTTTGATCTATATGCCGACCTGGGCGATCATCCCGGTCAAGCGCCTGAGCGAAGCGAAGTCGAGCCTCAGCGCAGTATTGGCCCCCGAGCAGCGGCGCCGACTTGTGCTTTCCATGTTAGCGGATGTGCTGGGTGCAGTGCACCAAGCTCCCTCCATCGCCAATACCATCGTCGTTTCGCCTGACGAGAGGGTGCTGAGTTTTGCTCGCCTCCACGGTGCCGAGGGTGTCGCTGAGCCGAGCTTGGGGTTGAACGAGGCGTTGAAACTTGCGATTCGTCATGCGATTTCCAAGGGCGTGGATTCGGTGCTGATCCTGCCCGCTGACCTGCCGCTCCTAAAAAGTGTTGATGTCGAAAATCTCATCGCGGCGGCGTCCGCACCAAAGGATGTCATGATAGCCCCCTCGAAGGCCAAGGGCACCAACGCCCTCTTCCTACGCCCACCCGACTTCATCAACCTCAGATTCGGCGGGGAAAGTTTTCCGCTGCACGTGAAGGAAGCTTCTCAGGCTGGGGTAAGGCCACGAGTTTACCGCTCCACGACCGTCGCCCTTGACATCGACGGGCCCGAAGACCTGCTGAGCGTCGAGACCCTAGGCCTAGGCACGCGGACCTACGAATTCCTGCACTCCCTTAATGTACAAAAATGTACTAAAAAGACTTAAATTAGTACAACAAAAATAAAAAGAGGGTATTGATGGTGAAAAGGACTAAATTCATGCTCGATGAGGAAGAAATCCCCAAGGCGTGGTACAACATTCAAGCTGACCTCCCGACGCCTCTCGATCCACCTTTGAACCCTGCGACTGGAGAACCTATAGGTCCGGAAGCGTTGGCTCCGATTTTCCCGATGGAGTTGATAAAGCAGGAGGTCAGCCAAGAGCGATGGATCCCGATTCCCAAGGAGGTCCGAGAAATTTACCGACTTTGGAGGCCAACACCGCTGTATCGGGCGGTGAGATTAGAAAAAGCCCTGAAAACTCCGGCGAAGATTTATTATAAATGGGAAGGCGTCAGCCCACCCGGGAGTCATAAACCGAACACGGCCGTGGCGCAAGCGTATTACAACATGAAAGAGGGTGTGAATAGGATAGCCACGGAAACCGGAGCGGGCCAGTGGGGAAGCGCTCTCGCTTTCGGCACTTGTTTGTTCGGCCTAGACTGCACGGTTTACATGGTCAGGGTCAGCTACGAACAGAAACCCTACCGTAAAATCCTAATGGAAACTTGGGGGGCCGAGTGCATCCCTAGCCCGAGTAAGCGAACGAAATTTGGGAAGAAGATGCTGAAGAAAGATCCGAAGTGTCCAGGTAGCTTGGGGATTGCAATTTCTGAAGCCATTGAAGATGCAGTAACACACGAGGACACAAAGTACTCGCTCGGGAGCGTGCTCAACCACGTCTTGCTGCATCAAACTGTCGTGGGCCTGGAGTGCAAAAAACAATTCAAGATGGCAGGGGATTATCCCGATGTCATGTTCGGATGTGTGGGGGGCGGGAGTAACTTCGCTGGCGCTTGTTTCCCATTCGTCGGGGATAAGCTAACCGGGAAGAAGCCGGACTTGCGCGTGGTATCGTGTGAGCCGAAAGCTTGCCCAACTCTAACGAAAGCCCCTTACGCATACGATTTTGGTGATACGGCCAAACAAACCCCATTGCTGAAGATGTATACGTTGGGTCACGAATTTATTCCGCCACCAATTCACGCGGGCGGGCTTCGTTATCATGGCGATGCACCACTTATGTGCAAATTAACCAAAGAGGGCGTAATGAAAGCGGTTGCATTTCACCAAACAGAGGTTTTCAAGGCAGCCATAACATTTGCGCGAACAGAGGGAATTGTCGTGGCTCCAGAAACTGCACACTGCGTGAAGGCAACGATCGACGAGGCATTGAGGTGCAAGCGAACTGGCAAGGAAAAAACGATCTTCTTCGCAAACAGCGGTCACGGGCACTTTGACTTGGCGTCCTACGATGCATACCTTGCAAAGAAATTGATTGACTACGAATACCCGGCCAAATTGGTCAAAAAAGCGCTGGCGAAGTTGCCGAAGGTAAAACCGAAGATAAAATGAGAACCGATATATGCGAGCAGGTGAAGGGGCTGGCGCAGCGAAGGGACGTGAAAACTCTCTATGTGCTCTGCAGGAATTGAAAACAACTAAAACTATGCGGTTACGGCACCCGAGTAATCACGTATGAGTTCTAAAAAATTTTTATTTATAATGGCACGTCAGTTCGCCCATCATCAGTATCATCGCCAAAGCTCAGACGATGTTTTGACATCATCCGTGCCAATTTAAAAGTGAGGTTCCTCGGATAAGAATTTTGTGGAGATGAAACGGGTTCGTTTATGTAGCTACTTCTGGCGCTTGATTTTTATATTTCATACTGTCATTGTGAAACTACAGCGAGCCTGCGCGCTTGCACGTGGCGAGAGGAAAAATTCTTTCTAAACGTTTAACTAGCCGAACATCTTCTCCGGCTTCAGCATCTCGAGCATCTTGATGGGGGGCAAAACCTTCGCGATGGCTCGGTCGAAATCCCCTCGCTTGACCCCCTCCCGCCCATCGCGGATCGCGAACATGCCGGCTTCGGTGCAGATCGCCTTGATGTCGGCACCCGTCGCTCGTTCGGTCCGTTTAGCGAACTCTTTCACGTCCACATCCTTCGCGAGGTTCATCCCCTTCGCGTGAATTTTGAAGATGATAACTCGTGCATTTTCATCTGGCAGAGGGAAGTGAATGAGCCTATCGAAGCGCCCAGGACGGAGCAACGCTGGGTCGAGGATGTCCGGGCGATTGGTTGCGGCCAAGATTTTGACATCGCCTCTGGGTTCAAATCCATCCACTTCTGCCAGCAACTGCATTAGGGTGCGGTGAACCTCGCGGTCACCGCTCGTCGAGGTGTCGAGGCGGCGAGCCCCTATTGCGTCCAGCTCATCGATGAAGACGATCGAGGACGCCTTCTCCCGGGCCAGTTCGAACATCTCGCGCACCATCTTGGCCCCTTCGCCGATGTATTTCTGCACGAGCTCGGAGCCTATCACGCGGATGAACGTCGCGCGGGTTTCGTGGGCAACCGCTCGGGCAAGCAGGGTTTTTCCTGTACCCGGAGCGCCGTAAAGGAGTACCCCTTTGGGCGGCTCGATCCCCACTTTCTTGAAAAGCTCCGGCTTGAGCATGGGAAGTTCAACGCTCTCCCGAATTTCCTGAATCTGGTTCCCCAGCCCGCCAACATCCTCATAACTGATATCGGGCGCTTCCTCGATTTCCATCCCCAACACGAGCGGGTCCTTCCTCGAGGGCAGCACCTCCATTATGCTGAAGTTTCGCTGGTTGAGCGCGACCCGCGTGCCCGGCTTGAGCTGCTCGGGCTTGATGAATTGTGATGCGGTGACGACGAAATGCGGTCCGGTGCTGCTCCGAACGATCGCGCGCCCATCCCCGAGCACATCAAGGAGGGTTGCGGAAATCAAGGGTGGCGCGCGGATGCGGTCGAACTCGGCTTGGAGGCTTCGGAGCTCTCGCTCGATGCGCACGTATCGGCTATCGAGTGAGCGTTTTTCGCTCTCCAAATCGCGGATACGGTGCTCCAAGCTGTGGATGTAATCCGTGACGTAGCTCTCATCAAAAGTGCTGGTCCTCGGCCCCTTGGGTTTGGCTGCATCTGACATTTTCTTTCCTTGGAATACTCTGTCGAGGTGCTTTTAAGTTTTCAGTGGAAATTGGGGTCGATTGAACAGCGCTTGAGGAGATGCAACTGTTGTTTTCAAGCAATCCGGGGCAAAAATATAAATGTTTATGAAAGAATAATGAATAGAAATGGGAGGTGGAAAATGTCGACCTACATTCTTCTTTCAACCATCTCGGCCAAGGGGAAGAAAACACTCGGTACCAAGCCCGAAAGGATTCTAGAAGTCAACAAGGAAATCGAGGCCCATGGCGCAAAGGTCATCGCCCAATATGCGGTGCTCGGTCCGTACGACTTCGTCAACATCGTTGAGGCGCCTGACAACGAAAGCATCACCCGTGTTTCTATGGAGCTGGGGGCTCGCGGAACCATTCAAATTATGACCCTACCAGCCATACCCATAGAAGATTTCATCAAAGTCTTAAAGAAGTAAAAAAGCTGAAGACAGGTTGGTCGGTTCAAGGCGCTTGCGGCCCAAGGGTACTCAACCCTTTGCGCGTGGCCGGGGAGGCCGAGTGAGGATTACCAACTCGTCCCGGTCTATTCTATCTATTCGCGCTTGCATACTTGGTCAGCTGGGTGATTTAGCTTCCCCAGCCGCTTCAAAAAGTTAACAAGCTGCAAGTACCACGTGCCCCCCCAAGATACAATTAAAAGAAAATATTTCACGAATTCTTAAGTCGTTATCCACCATATTTTAAATGGTGGCCATGCGCGTCGTGCTTGTCGAACGTCGATCACCTGGCGAAAAATCCAGTCTAGGCGAGCTCGCCGCTTTAGCGCGAACGTTAAACCACGAGGTCGTTGGCACGCTCGGGCAAGTACGGAAGCCGGATCCCGCTTACCTCATAGGCAAGGGCAAGGTCAAGGAACTCGCGGATTTGGTCAAGTCGAACGGGGTTGAGCGCGTTATCTTTAACAACCAACTCACCCCCTCACAAGCCTACAAGCTCTCGCGGCTCACGGGGGTCGAGGTGATTGATCGCTTTCAGCTCATCCTCGAGATCTTCGCGATGCGCGCAGGGTCCCCTGAGGCGAAACTTCAGGTCGAGTACGCTAGGCTTAGCTACGAGCTGCCACGCGTTCGGGAACAGGTGCGCGCCTTGACCTTGGTAGAGCAGCCTGGCTTTCGAGGAGGCGGAGAGTATGATGTGGATGTCCGCTACGACGCGATCAAGCGGAAGCTCGCGAACCTGAGGCGGAAGCTCAAATCGGTTGCCAAGGCGAGGGAGCAACGGCGCAAGCGAAGGCATCGCCAGGGTTTCAAGCTCGTGGCGCTCGCTGGTTACACGAATTCGGGGAAGTCGACCTTGCTGAATGCCCTAACCGCTGCAAACGCCGAAGTTGATGATATGCTCTTTACCACTCTCATGCCGCGAACGCGCGCCCTGAAGGCGAGCCGGAAAGCCCTGCTCACCGACACCGTGGGCTTCATCGACGGTCTGCCCCCCTGGCTGGTCGAGGCCTTCAAGGCTACGCTCGAGGAGATATACCTAGCCGACCTCGTGGTGCTCGTGATCGATGTCGCCGACCCCCTGCCCGAGATCATCCGGAAGTTCCGGGCGTCCCGCAAGGTGCTGGCGGAGTATCCCGTGAGGGTGGTCGCGGCATTAAACAAGGTCGACCTCATCCCACAGGAGGAACTTGAGCGCAAGCTCGAGGCCCTTAACTATTTGACAACGTCTGCCATCCCCATCTCGGCGCTCGAGCGCACGAACTTGGGCTCGCTTATTGAAATGATAAGGACGAACGTGTTCAGGGGCGGGAAGCTCGCTTGAGAAAGTCGATATCGCGCATCAGTCCCATTCGGAGGTAGCTGCGCCTCATTTTTCCTCGTTAGGCTTCTTTTTGGGGCTCAGAACCTAAAAATAGTTTTTTAATGGGAAATTAGGGATAATCCAAAGTAATAAAAGCAAAAAAGCCGAAAAACTGGGTTGAAAGCCGTTATTACTGCATTTTTCGGCACGTTAACTTTATTTATGAGTTTTTAACATAGAATTATTGACCCACGGAGGAGGTGGGGGTGGAATGGGCAAGAAAATTACCAAGGGCAAAAAAGTTAGCAAGGGCAAGAAAATTAGTAAGGGCAAGAAAGCGGTTGAGAAACGCGTCAAAAAGAAGAAAGAAACCCGGCAGAAGCCGTCGGAGGACCCCGTTCTAAGGGAGATTCTTACCCGGGTAGCCGGCGAGCGTGGATACGAGGTAGCGAAGGTGCTCGTGGATGAGGAGGTCACCGACGACGAGGTGGCGAAGCGAATGGGCATGCGAGTGAACCTCGTGCGGAAGATCCTCTACGACCTATACGAGAACCGCGTGGTGAGCTACCGAAGGGTCCGGGACGAGCACAGCGGGTGGTACGTCTATTACTGGCGGATCGAGCCTGAGCGAGCGCGGGAATACTTCGACAACAACAAGCGCCTCCTCCTGCAAAAGCTCGAGGACCGACTCGAGACGGAGCGGGACACGATGTTCTTCAATTGCGGGAACGGAGACCCCAAGGTATCATTCGAACTCGCGGCGGAGAACGATTTCAAGTGCCCGCGCTGTGGGAGTAA
>JAUXAS010000074.1 GCA_030619825.1 Hadesarchaea archaeon | reverse complement strand
CACGACCCGGTGCACGGCAGCATGCGCCTGAGCGGCCTCGTGCTTGACCTTGTCGACTCCCCCGAGGTCCAGCGCCTTCGGGGCATCCGGCAGCTCGGCCTCGCCAACCTCGCATTCCCGGGCGCAAACCATTCCCGCTTCGAGCATGCCCTCGGCGTCGCGTACCTTCTGAAGCGGATGAACGAGCAGCTCAAGCTGCGCGGGCCTGAGCTGAACCTCCTCCTAGCCGCTGCAACCCTCCACGATGTCGGCCACGCCCCCTACTCTCACACCCTCGAGTACCTAATGAAGGAGTACGTGGGGAAGGACCACATGGAGCTGACCGGGGACATCCTGCAGGGCAAGCTCAGCCTTTGCCCGCCGGGTGAGCTCGAGCGCCTTCGGGAGCTGCGGGTGCCGAGCGTGGTCGATGTGCTCGAGCGCCACGACATAAACCCGAAGGAGGTCGCGCAGTTGTTGCTGGGAAAGCACCGCAAGCCATACCTCGGGCAGCTCATCTACAGCGACATCGATGTCGACCAGATGGACTACTTGCTCCGCGATGCCCACTTCACGGGCGTGGCCCTCGGGATGGTGGACATCGACCGCTTGATGGACACCCTCTGCGTGCATCGCGGGCGCATGGCAATCCTGAGCAAGGGGATCGAGGCGGTCGAGGGGCTGCTGACCGCGCGGGCCCTGATGTACACCTCAGTTTACTTTCACCACACCGTGCGCGTGGCCGAGATGATGCTGGCGAACGCCGTTGATTTCGCGATTTCGCAGGATGGGCCGATCACCAAAAATAATTTTTACTCGATGGCTGACTCCGAGCTGATGGAGCACCTTTACTCGATGGAAGGATACCCTAAAGATATCGCCATGCGCCTCCGATATCGCCAGCTCTTCAAGCCCGCATACGTCGAGGAGCGCCGCGACCTAACGCGCGCCGAGAAGCGTGGATACATCCGGCGCTACAGCCGATGGCGCAGCACCCGCAAGCTTCAGGATGAAATCGCGGATGAGGCGGGCGTGCCCCACGGCCAGGTCATCCTCGACGTCCCAATCGTCGACATAATAATTTCAGAGCCCCGCTTGGCGAAGGTCGAAATTCCCGTGCTCGCGGAGGGGAAGCTCGAAAAGCTCTCCAAGCTCTCGCCCATAGCGTCTGCAATCGAGAAGCGACAGGCCCCCCGCTACCTGCTGCGGGTCGTCACCGAGCCCAGGCGCGTGGCCCGGGTGGGGCGGGCGGCTAAAAAAGTTTTGGGTTGATGTTTGATGTCATCTGGAGATGGGATAATGACCGGAGTTGTAGCATACTATTCTAGGACTGGAAAGACAAGGTTTGTGGCACAACAGTTGGCCAAGGCACTGGGTTGCAGAGTGCTCGAGATATCAGATTTGAAAAAGCGGATAGGGTGGATAGCATGCCTAAGGGTCGCAAGAGACGCCAGGGGCAAAAAGAGGACAGAGATAGAGCCAAAGACGATCGATACCACAGGATACAACCTGATCTGCCTCGGAACCCCGGTCTAGTGGTCCAACCCCACCCCAGCAATAATGACCCTTCTAGACAACCTTGATATAAAGGGGAAAGATGTGGTGATATTTGGCACGGCAGACGACTCTCCTGAACGAACCGTTGACATCCTCACAAAAAGGGTGGAGGAAAAGGGAGGCACTGTTGTGGGATCCTTCTTTTGCCTGAAAGGGAGCGATGAAGAGAGAATGAAGGTTGTGGAAGATTTCGTAAACCGCTTCAGAAAGCAGTCCCGATCGCACTTTTAATAATGATTGAAATATCGGTGACAGGTGTTACCTAAATTTTTTGAAAACGTGGCCCGCTGAGATTTTTCAGATCAAGGCTTCCCGCCCTCGCTCGGTCAGCGCTATTCGGTTGTCCAGATAACCGAGGACTTGTAGCCTCCTGACCTGTCCCCGCACCACCGTTACGGGCACCCCCGCTTTGCTGGCGGCCCTATCCAAGGGAGCCCCCGAGTCCAGGCTCTGGAGAATGTTCCTGCCGACTTCACCCACGAGTAACTCGTCGGCGAGCCTCCACTTGACTGCGGAATCCATCCATAGCCGCGCGGCGAGGATGCGCTTGAGGAGCTCCGGCCCCGGATCCATGCTGTACTTCTGAGTGAGCACTCGCTTGCAGGTGCTCGACCCAGCTATCGCGCCCCTGAGGGCCTCGAGATCCCTCACCAGTTCGAATAGATCTCCAAAACGCTTTACCCGCGTTTCCGCCCCTACACCCATACTGCTGCGGAGCGCCTCGTTTGCATTTTCCAATCTCTGTATTTCTTTGTGTAGGGAACCGACTTGCCTCGAGAGTACGCGCCTTCGGGCGATGCCGCCGCCAGAAAAGAGGATTATCCCTAGGAGCAGGAGGATGATGACCACGAGCAACGCCTCAACCCACACGTTACCACCGCCCCCATTTACGCGTTCAGAGATTTAAAAACCGTTGGAGTCGGCAACCTTAAAAAGATGGGTGGGCAATTATCAGACGATTGAAATGAAAATAGCGATCCAAGGCCTCGGCGAAATCCCGACAACGGTTGAGCTCGTTATCGAACGCGAAACGCCTGATGTTTCATACGTGATTTGTTCGGACTACCAGATGAAGTACGTCGCCAAGAGAGCGGGCTACGGCAAACCAAACGAGCAGGTGATAAAGGCAGCGGTGAGGAAGGGTAAGACCAAGGTGATTTTCCAAAAGTGCGACGTTTTCGACCCCACCTCGGTCTGGGAGGCCATCGCGAAGGTCTTGAAGGAGATAGACCCGAAGAAAGACGAAGTGATAGTGAACTACACCGGCGGATCGGCAGTCGTCAGGCTCCTGCTGGGGACGCTTGGGGTTATGCTCTTGACGATGATGAAGGGGAGAATCCTCTACGCTATCCGATACCCCAAGGGCGTCGAGCTCACCACCAACCATACGGAGGAACTCAAGGATATCTTCAAGAAGCTCAAAGTTTCGTTCGGGGCGATGGACGCGGGCAAGCGCTCTTAGTAAGGGGATCTTCAAGAAGCTGAAAACCACCTGAGAGGCCCAAACTCTTATTTTCGGGGCCCAACTATTACCCTGGTGCTTTGGTGTTTGTCGAGGAGCTCAAGTGCTTAAAGTGTGGGCGAAAGCACGCACCCACGAAGGGACTCTACACCTGCAAAAAATGCGGGGGGAAATTGGAGATCCTTTATGATTACGACGCGATCGCCGAGAAAATCAACAAGAAGGAACTCGCTAAACGGCGCGCGGGCGTTTGGAAATATTTCGAGCTCCTGCCCGTTGCCAGCAGGAAAAACATCGTGACGCTAGACGAGGGAGGCATGCCGCTCCTGGAGGCGAAAAACCTAGCCCGTGAGCTGGGGGTGAGGCAGCTCCTCCTTAAGGATGAGACCAAGAATCCGACGGCGTCATTCAAGGATCGCCCGATGAGCGTTGGTTTATCCAAAGCGGTAGAGTTCGGGGCGCGAAAAGTCGTGACGGCGTCGAGCGGGAACGCTGCGATCGCGCTCGCGGCCTACGCAGCAAAGGCGGGGATCGAGTGTCACGCTTTCGTCCCAGCGGGGGCAGCGGCGAGCAAGTTAGCCCAGCTCTCGATGTACGGGGCCCATGTGGTCCAGGTGGCCAGCAAGGGGGTGGGTGACTCGACCTACGAGTTCATGCGCGCGTCGTGGAAAAAATTCAGGTGGCACCCCATACCGAGCTGCGGCGCTTTCAACCCCTACCAACCCGAGGGTTCCAAGACGATGTCGTACGAAATTTGCGAACAGCTGGGCTGGCGGGTGCCGGATTGGGTCGTCGTTCCGGTCGGGGCAGGAACCTTGCTTTCGGGGAACGCCAAGGGCTACTTCGAGTTCGAACAGCTTGGCTTGGTCGAAGGGGTGCCGCACCTTGCCGCGGTTCAGGCTGAAGGTTGCGCCCCTCTCGTCAAAGCGTTCAGGCATGGAACGCCACCGTACGAAATTCCGACTTGGCCGAACCCGAACACCGTGGCGGGGGGGCTAGTGGACCCCTATCCTTGGGATGCTGATACCGCGATCTCCGCAATCGAACGCTCGAAGGGTGCCGCGCAGGCGGTGAGCGATGCTGAAATCCTAGATGCGGAGAAGCTCTTGGCTAAAAGCGAGGGGATCTTCGCCGAGCCTTCGGGCGCCGCCGGACTTGCTGGGCTCCGCAAATTACTCGATGCCGGAATTGTCGATCGTTCCGAAGTCGTCGTGGTCGAGGTGACGGGGGGCGGGCTCAAGGATGTTGGGACGGCGATGAAGCTAGCCGAGGAGCCACCGGTGATCGAGCCGGATCTAGAACGACTTAAAAAA
>JAUXAS010000022.1 GCA_030619825.1 Hadesarchaea archaeon | reverse complement strand
CGATGGTCATGCCCATGTCGCGCACGGCGAAGCGGCTCAGCTGCGGGAGGTCGCCCGCCTTCTCGAGCACCATGGGCTTAGTGGGCGTCACCTTGATCGTCGCCATGTCCCCCTTCTTTATGAACTCCGGCTTCTCTTGGACCACTTCGCCGGTCTTCGGGTCGAGCTTCTGGATGATCTCCGAAATGGTGCACGCCACCTGCGCCGTGTTGGCGTGGAAAACTGGGGTGTAGCCGGCAGCTAATGCCGTCGGGTGCTGCAGGACGGCGATTCGCGCGGTGAACTCCTTGACCACGGTCGGCGGCGCTTTCGGGTGCCCCACGACGTCGCCTCGCCTTATGGCGGTCCTATCGATGCCGCGAACGCTGAAGCCTATGTTGTCTCCAGGCTCGGCTTGGGGTATCGTCTCGTGATGCATCTCGATCGTCTTGACCTCTCCGCTCACCCCGGCCGGCTCGAAGACGATGGTTTCACCGACCTTGAGCACACCCGTTTCGACCCTTCCCACCGGCACGGTTCCCACACCGGTGATCGAATACACATCCTGCACGGGCAGTCGGAGCGGTTTGTCGATTGGCTTCTTGGGCACAGTGAAGGTATCCAACGATGGATATATGACCGGCCCAGTGTACCACTTCATCTTTTCGCTGGGCTTGACCACGGAGTCCCCGTGGAACGCCGAGGTTGGAACAAACGTGAATTTTTCCGGGTTCTTGTAGCCGACCGTCTTCAGCAGGTCGATTATTTCGGCCTTGAGCTTGTTGAACACGTCTTCCTTGTATCCAACGAGGTCCATCTTGTTGATCGCCACTACCAGCTGCCCCACCCCCAACGTGAAAGCGAGCGCCGCATGCTCCCGTGTCTGGGGCATAATCCCGTCATCCGCCGCGACCACGAGTATCGCAGCATCAGCTTGGCTGGCACCCGTGATCATGTTTTTCACAAAGTCCCGGTGCCCGGGGGCGTCGATGACAATGAAGTAGTACTTGGCAGTTTCAAGTCTCTTGTGTGCGAGGTCGATGGTAAGTCCCCGCTCGCGCTCCTCCTTGAGGGCGTCCATAATCCAGGCGAACTTGAAGGTCTTACCCTTGTCACCCATCGCCTCGAACTTCTTTATATCCGCCTCCTTCACCAAACCCTTATCGTAGAACATCCTACCTACCAACGTGGACTTGCCGTGATCCACGTGCCCGATCGTTATGAGATTCAAGTGCGGTTTCGCCATTCTTTCCTCCTCCTTTTAGCTAATTCCATTTCACACGTACATTTAAAAAGGCTTGCGCTACCTTGCTCCCCTCGCTATCCGCTCGCTTTCTTCCCTGCGAGCCACGGCGAAGCTCTTCGTGTCGTTGTCAGCTGCCATGATTAGCTCCTCGGCCAGACACTCCTCAATTGGTTTCTTGTTCGAAAAGGAGGCCGCAAAGGCGCCAGCCGCAAGGTTCTTGAGCGCGGTGTCTAGCCTCCGCTGGGGAGCGGCATCGACGGCGATATAGTAACTTATCCCCCCGTAGCTTATCCGGGTCGTCTCCTCGCGGGGGGCTGAATTCTGTATGCCATCTACCAAAACTTGAATGGGATTTTTCTTCGTCCGCTCCTCGACAATCCCAAATGATTTGCGCACGATGTTATACGCCTTGTATTTCTTGCCACAGGCTTTGGCGCTGCGGATCACCCTGCCCCCAAGCTTCCTCACGCCCGGCCCCGAACGCATGATCTTATTCATCAGCCGCTCGACGATAGGCGCGCCAGCTTTTCCAAATTGTTTACGGGAATGTCTTCCGCCGCCATGCAGAACTCTGCTCGGCCCCAGCCAGATGTACCGCTTCAGCCCTGGGTCTTCTATTGCGATATCATCGACTGACCATTTGTCGAAATACTTGGACGCCATTCCATCACCGCGTGGACTTCTCCTTTCGCCCCTTCACGAGTTCATTTAGTGAAACATCGTTCACTTTGATTACCTTGTAGCGAACGCCGGGGATATCACCGTACGAACCACCCCTCGAACCCCCTATCCCCTCGATGGTAACCTCGTCGTGCTCGTCGATGAATCCAATTGCACCGTCACCCGGGGTAAATGCGGTGACTTGGCGACTATTCTTGATGAGCTGAATGCGAACGCATTTCCGAATCGCGGAGTTTGGTTGTTTGGCTTCGACCCCAACCTTTTCGAGGACGATCCCTCGGCCTTGTGGAGACCCTTCGAGGGGATCAGCTTTTTCGTCTAGCTTGAGCATCCGCCGCTTGTACCCGGCGCTCTTCCATCGGAACCGCTGTCGTCTGAAACTCAGCTTTCGAGCCGCGAATTCCCCTCTAGAACCTTTACTCACGTTACCCACCTAAAATAGTATTTCCATTCAAACCTAAAAAATCATACAAGTGAGATATCTTGAATCCCGTGGTGGCGGAGGACGAGTTTCTTTGCGCATCGGATCCTCTTGCCCTCCCGGCCGACGGCTATCCCCCGGTCTTGTTCCTCGACATCTATAAACGCGATTTTCTTGCCCTCACGTTCCACAATGTTGACTCTCCTGACCCTCGCGGGCGCTAGGGCATTTTTTACGAACTCTACTGGATCCGCGGAGTGTTCAACGATTTCAACGCTTTTCCCGATTACTCGTTTTGCCTTCTGAATCGTATTTCCTCCCTTCCCTATGGCGAGGCCGATATCTCCTGCTTTCACGACGAAAGTGAGCTTGGTATCGTTCTCGTGGATTATACAATCGTAAACCTTCGCCATGGTCAGACCCTCGAAAAGGGCGATGTAGCGCATTTCGTCAGCCCCGAGTTTGATGCTCATCTCGTTTCCCCCAAGCTTAGGATATTTGAGTGCCCAGGCTCCAGAACCGCGAGCACGCTTACCAAAAACAGTTTACCGCAGGCAACCCCCAACTCCGTGCTATCCCTCTCGAAAATGTGAATTGGGATGTTGCCCAACCCACCGTAACGCTTGATATTCTCTAAAACTTCTGGCTGGCAGTTCGATGCAACAATCACCAATTTCGCCTGTCCGAGTTTAACCGCTTTCAGTGACTTATTCCTGCCTAAAATGACTTTACCTGTATCGACCGCTTGACGTATTGCCTTATTTATGTCCACCCTCACCTTCCCTCCGCATCGTTAGCTCCACTGAACCCGTGCCCAGCGGAATCGGCTGCCCCGCGATGATGTTTTCGATTATGCCGTCGAGTCTATCGGTTTCACCATGGATACACGCATCCAAAAGGTGCTTGGTCGTGATCTCGAACGAGGCCCGCGCGAGCACGCTGGTCTTTTCACCGCTGACTCCATGCCTACCCACCTGCTTCATCGTGCCCCGTGTGGTCATCATGTCGGCGACCAACATGATGTGCCGTATGTCGACATCGAGTCCTTGCTCATCAAGCGTTTCCACCGCTTCGTTGATTATCGCGTTGCGCGCCGCTTCCACGCCCAGAACATCCTCGATCTCGTGGATGTTGTTGGTCACGGTCCTCGTCTGATCTACTTCAGGCATCGTCAAGATTTCAGAGAAGTTGGAGCCCTCGGTATAAACAACGTATTCATTGCCCTCCATCTTCACGACCACCCGATTGATCCCCTTAACGCCGTGGAGCGGCAGTGCCCTTACCTTCGCAGCGAGCCTGCGCAACTCGGACAAGCTCTGGGTCGTCGGTTTTATACGCAATTTATACCCCTCGATTAGCGCATCTACTTTCAGCGCCTCCTTGATAGCGGAGGCCACCTTTGATGGGGTTAGCTCTCTTCGCTGCATACGGGAACGGTCGAGGGTGAGGCCCAACACCACGTTGATGAGGTCCGTTTCGGTTTGTAGGACGACATCCTCAACCGTGGTCAGCTCAATCTTTTGGGCGAACGTGCGTGCCTTTTCCTTGCTTCGAGCGTACTTTTCCTTCAGGTAAATCGTCGTTAGGGCGGCAGAGGGGACCCGCCTCGCATCGATGATTTCGATCAACCTGGGGAGCCCCAGAGTCACGTTCAGTTCAGCTACGCCCGCGTAGTGGAAAGTTCGCAACGTCATCTGGGTGCCGGGCTCGCCAATCGATTGCGCGGCCACCGTACCGACGGCCTCCCCGGGCTCGACCATCGCATTTACGTATGCCTGCTTGACGCCCTCGATTATCTTGCTGAGCTCCTCGCGCGTTATCGCCCCCGCCTTACTAACGCGCAGCAAGCTTCCCTCTAACTCCTTGACCACCGCTTCGGAGACCATTTCATCCAGCTTGCGGACTTCGGCCTTTATTGTGTCAGGAGAGACACCCGCCATACACTATTCCCCCACAACTCGCTCGATTATTTTTTCAACGTTAACAGCTTTTCCGTTGTCGCTGTGTGTTGGGTCAACGCCATCTTCCCCGTACACGAACTGCACCACCGCACCGCGATCGTCGCGTACGGTCCCATCGTACTCAACACGAAGGTCTTGGAGGGCGTTGATCAGGCGGCGCTGCATGTAGCCGCTCTGCGCGGTTCGAACTGCGGTGTCGACCAAGCCCTCCCTCCCACCCATAACGTGGAAGAAGAACTCAAGTGGTCGGAGACCGTCTTTATAGCTGGAACTTACGAATCCGCGGGCTTCAGCACCGAGGTTCCCCGATTTGAAATGGAGGAGGGTGCGCCCCCTGTAACCTCGGCTCAGGCGTTCGCCCCGGACGGACTGCTGCCCCACGCAAGCCGCCATCTGTGTGAGGTTGAGCATGCTGCCTCGCGCACCGGTCCTGGCCATGATAACGGCATTATTGTCAAGGCCCAGATATTTCTCGGCGATCTCCCCCGCTCTGTCCCTGCCCCCCGCCAGCACTTCCATTATGCGCATCTCGAGCGTTTCTCGAAGGGATCGCCCGGGAAATGGCTCGAGTTCTCCAGCATCATAAATCTTGATCAGCTTATTCACCTTTTCCCGCCCATTATCGAGCACCTCGCTTATCCGCTCCTTCGCCTCGGGAGGAATATCTTCGTCGTCGATGCTCGTTGTGAATCCCAGCATGGCGGCGGCAGCTATCGAGAGCTTTGTAATGCGATCCAGAAATTCCCGAGCAGCGGTCGTGCCGTAATCTTTGACAATTCTGTCCAACACTTCACATCGGTCAAGCGCTTTGTGGCTCCGCGCGTCCATAACCCCGTGGAGCAGCTGACCATCCCGTATGACCACGTATGCGCCGATCTCGCACTCCTCTTTCTTGCAGCGGGTGCGGTTCTCACATATCTTGGCCTTGAACGTCAAATTCAGCCCCTTGGGGAGGAGCATGCTGAAGATCTGCTTGCCGGTCCAATGCTCGGTGCCCTTTTCTTTGACCGCTGGTTTAGGCAAGTCGGTGAATATCCCCACAGCCGCCAAGAGCTGTTGGCTATGTTCCCTCGTCAGCAGCGTACCTTTACGCGTGAGCAAATATGCACCCGTTATGTGGTCCTGGATGCCTCCTATGATTGGGCCCCCGAATCGTGGCGAGAGGATTTGCTCTTGAACTCTCATCAGGATGCGAGCTTCAGCTTGGGCCTCCTCGCGCTGGGGGGCGTGCACGTTCATTTCATCGCCATCAAAGTCGGCATTGTAGGGTGGGCAGACGCTTAGGTTAAGCCTGAACGTTCGTCCGGGGAGGACCCTAACCTCGTGGGCCATTATCGACATGCGGTGGAGGGAGGGTTGGCGGTTAAACATCACGATATCACCATCCATCAGGTGCCGCTCGACGGTGAATCCCGGCTCAATGGTTTTCGCTAGTTCCTCGCGGTCGGCATAGCGCAAGTCGTAGCGCTTGCCATCGGGACTTATCATGCAGTTCGCGCCTGGGTAAATGTCGGGTCCCCGGCGGATGAGGTTGCGGAGCCCCTCGATATCATGTTCGGTCGCGCGAATGGGCACGCTCAGGATCCTCGCGATGTATTCGGGCACGCCTATCTCGTTGATGCTGATGTTCGGATCCGGGGAGATGACCGTGCGTGCGGAGAAGTCGACACGCTTGCCTGAGAGGTTTCCCCGGAAACGCCCTTCTTTCCCGCGCAGGCGCTGTGCGAGTGTACGCAGGACGCGACCTGACCTGTGCCGCGCCGGAGGGATACCGGAAACTCCGTTGTCAAAGTAGGTCGTGACGTGATACTGCAGTAGCTCCCAGAGATCCTCGACGATCAGGTGGGGGGCACCGGCTTCGATGTTTTCACTCAAGCGTTGGTTGATCCGTATGATGTCCACTAGCTTGTGAGTGAGGTCGTCTTCAGATCGTACCCCAGACTCGAGGGTTATGCTCGGTCTGACGGTCACCGGAGAAACGGGCAAAGCCGTTAGAACCATCCACTCCGGCCTAGCGACTTTCGGGTTTATACCCAACAGCATTATGTCATCATTTGTTATGCGTTCGAGCCTCTCCCGCGCATCGCTGGGTGTGAGGCGGTTTTTGCCCTCGACAAATGAGGTGGGTTTTTCAAACTTCAGCGAGGCTTGCGTTTCGCCGCAGTGGGGACACTTCTCCGTGGTGGATGCGCTCTTGACGATTTTGTTTGTCATCTCCCACCATTTCTGTCCGGTCTCCTTCATCTCCGTGATCCACTTGTGATATTCCTCAAGTTTTGACTCCTGTAACAGCACCCTGCCACATTTTCTGCAGGTCGCGCGAATGCAGTTGTAGATGGCGTCGATGTAGCCCACATGGGCGACGGGGCGCGCCAGCTCGACGTGGCCGAAGTGGCCTGGGCAATCGCCCGCCCGCGCGCCGCAGGTTCGGCACCTCAGGCCTGGGTCGACCACACCTAGTCGGGAGTCCATGAGCCCCCTCTCTATTGGGTAGCCGTCCTCATCGTAGGTGTCGGCGGTGACAATTTTTGTTACCGATATTTTGCGTATCTCGTCGGGCGACGTCATGCCAAAGTCCACGTGGTCGATCAGTTTGGGGATGCGCATCATAATCATCACCTAGGCCCTATCCTTCAGCCGCAAGTGTGGCGACATGCACATCGACCTCAGCTCGTCAATGAGTAGCTTGAACGCATAGGACATCTCCACCCCGTAAATCTCTGAATCCTCGTCGCAAACCGGGCAGTACGTACGATCTCGCCGCCTGTCGTAAACCGCAAAGCTGCCGCACTTGCCGCAGATTAGGCTGGTGTACCTATCCGAGGCGTCTAGGAGGCGTTCCTTTAGCAACATCGCCGCGCCATGGCCGACCAAGCAGTCACGTTCCATCTCACCAAAGCGCAACCCACCCTCGCGCGCCCTACCCTCGGTCGGTTGATGGGTTAGAACTTGTACCGGCCCTCGAGCGCGAGCATGAATCTTGTCCGCTACCATGTGGTGCAGCTTCTGATAATAGCAGACGCCAACGAAGATGTCCGTGGGGATCATCTCGCCCGTGATCCCATTGTACATGACCTCTTTACCCGTGTGCTTGAACCCGTAAGCGTGCAACATCTCGCGCAGCTGTTTTTCTGGCGTTCCCTTAAATGGGGTGCCATCGACTCGCTGCCCCGCCATCGCTCCAACCTTGCCGGCAATCATCTCCAGCAACTGTCCAACTGACATGCGTGAGGGGATGGCGTGCGGGTTGATTAGGACATCAGGCACTATTCCATTCTCAGTGAACGGCATGTCAGCGCTGTCGAGGATGATCCCAATGACGCCCTTCTGACCGTGCCTGGATGCAAGCTTGTCCCCGGTTTCGGGTATGCGCAGATCCCTGACCCGAACCCGCGCGAGTTTGTTTCCCTCCAATGTCGTGCTCAGGAGGACCATGTCGACGATTCCTTCCTCGCTGTGTCTGACCCTCATCGAACTTTCCCGACGTCCATGCTCGACTGCTATGCCAAACTCATCTATCTCCTCTAAGAATCTCGGTGGGCTGGTTCGCCCGACCAAGACATCCTCACCCCGGACTTCAGATTCAACCTCAGTTATCCCATCGTCCCCGAGGTTCCGATAGAGGCTCGCGTCAGCGTACCCCCGAATCTCCTCGCTTGGGATCTCAAACTTGTCCTCTTGCCCTCCGGGGTACCGGCCCTCCTCGGCCTCATAAACCCTGCAAAACGTCGTTCGCCCGAAGCCGCGGTCAATGGAATTTCTGTTGACGATGAGGGCATCTTCCATGTTGTAGCCGCCGTAGGTCGCAATCGCCACCACAACATTCTGCCCAGCAGCCCTGCTGTCGAAGCCTACCGCGTCCATCACCTTGGTCATAATAAGTGGGACTTGCGGGTAGTGCAAAAAATGACCCCGCGTATCCACGCGGTTGTGAATATTGATTACTCCGACTCCGAGCGCTTGTTTGGACATGTTTGCACCGTAGGTATTTCGTGGGGATTGATTGTGTTCGGCATAGGGGATGAGGGCGGCGCTTATCCCCAAGATCGCTAGCTGGTGAAGCTCCAAGTGAGTGTGGTCGGGCGTCAGCACATCTTCCGAGACCGTGACGTAAGAGTTTTCCTCCTCCTCGGCATCCAAATACTCAATTACACCCTCTCGAATTAGGTCACGCCAAGTGAGCTCACCACTCTTAACTTTTTCGATGTGTTCATCGGTCAGGAGGATTTTTCCACCTTCGACGACGATTAGCGATCTGCGCACTCGTCCGGCGTCCGTATTCACCCATACCTCGTTTGTGCCCTCCCTGTACGCTATGTTGATCTGCTCGTCGATGCCCCCCTTGCGACGGTGCCGCCGGAGTTCCTCCGCGAGCTTTTTTCCGTCTTCGACTATGCCGATTAACCGCCCGTTGACATAGGAGGCGCCCTTGCCTTTGCGCTCGCTACCCTTCTGAATCTTTGTAACGCCGAGCTTGTACAGGAGTCGTTCGACCTTTCCCTCTTCGGTTCCAGTTGAGATCTCAGCCGTCAGCGCGAGATTTTTTACTAGTCCACAGTTTGGGCCCTCCGGGGTCTCACACGGGCATATCTTTCCCCAGTGTGTCGGATGGAGGTCACGTGCCTCGAAGTGGGGTTGGCTCCTGCTCAGCGGGGAGACGACGCGGCGCAAGTGTGAGATGGCGGAAATGTAGTTCGTCCGGTCCAAGAGTTGGCTCACCCCGGTTCGCCCGCCAGGCCAGTTGCCTGTGGCCAGGGCGTGTCGGACCCGCTCGGTCAGCACGTCCGCGCGCGCGGCAGTCTTGAGGTTGAGATCCCTACCTCTTGTATTTGCCCGCTCCAGCTGATACTTGATGTCTCGGGTGAGGTTGAGGAAGGCCAACCTGAACACGTTCTGGAGCAAATCGCCCGCAAGTTTCAGACGCTTGTTCGCGTAGTGGTCCTTGTCATCCACATTCCTCCGCCCAAGCGCCAGTTCTATCACCTGCTCAGCCATTCTGCCAAGGTAGTACATCTTGCTGATGCGGTCGGTCGGACGGGAGCCTATGTGGGGTAAAAGGTATCGGTCTAAAACCTCTTGGGCCCGCTGTAACCGATATTCTTTGGTTTGCCCGATGGCCACCCGTTTTCCTATAAGGTCTAGAGCATCCTCACGTGTTTTTACTTCGATCGCTTCCTGGAGGTTCTCGAAGAGTTCTCGGACGAGTTCGGGGTCGTCGGAAACTGCTTCAACGATTTCGCGGTCACTCTCGAGTCCCAAGGCACGCATCAGGACCACGAACGGTACTTGCCCTGGAACGGCCGGGAACGAAACGCGCAGCAGGCCGTCGCGCTTTCGCTCGACCACAACGAGAGCTCGAAAACCGCGCTGAGTTGAGAACACCTTTGCAACCTCAGTGCTCATGCGCTCGTCGCGTTCGACCAAGATTGAGTTCGACGCAAGATCCTCTTGGGTCACGATTACGCGCTCCGAGCCGTTGGTGATAAAGTAGCCTCCGGGGTCGAGCGGGTCCTCGCCAGCAGCTATTAACTCATCCCCGCTCTTCTCGCTCAGGTTGCAGAGATCCGACTTGAGCATCACCGGCATCTCACCAATATAGACCGTCTCTGGCGGCCCTTCCTTTCCCCGCCTGACGAGGACCATGTCGAGGTGAATCGGTGCGGTGTAGCTGAAGTTGCGCAGCCTCGCCTCGTTGGGAGATATTTCAGGGCGGGAGCCATCGGCTTCCCTGACCGAGGACTTGCCCAGCTTCACTTGGCCGAACTTGACATCGACACCTTCTATGTCAAGTTTTATGCCGCTTATTTCATCAATCACTCGCTGGATTCCGTGCTCGATGAAGGCGTTGTAAGAGTCCAAGTGCTGTCTCACGAGCCCTTTTTCCCTGAAGAAAGCCTCGACCAACGGCCAAGTGTCCTGCGTGCGCATCACCTACTCCTCGATCACGAATCTGTACGCGATAGCTCTTCCTGCAGTGGGACTATCGCGGGTGATCTGGAGGATGTCGCCAGGCTTTGCGCCGATGGCTTTGACAACGGGATCGGAGCTCTTGATAAGTGGGAGCTGGTGGGGGGAAATTTTGTAGCGTTCAAGAACCTCTCGCGCCTTTTCCTTCGATAAGATCTCATGTTTTGGCACAAGCACGTGCTGCCCGATATCAAACCCGACTGACATACCTTTCCCCGCGCGCCGCCTCGCAACGGGCCCGGAGGGATTCGAACCCTCGACACCCGGCTTAAAAGGCCGGTGCGCTAGCCAGACTGCGCTACGGGCCCCCAGAAAGCGGCTATTGACTCTCCTTTTTATGCTTTTCGCTATTTAAAATCATCGGAAGCTCATTTAAGGCTTGCTCAAAGGGGGTTATGTTAACTTATTTGGCCTAGATTATTTCTACAGTTATCTTTTGCTTTGCCGTTTCATTCTCACCTTTTTCTTCGAGCGTTTCTTTTTTCTTTTCTTGAACTTCTTCTCCGCCTTCCACGCAATTCTCGTTGCAGCAAATGGCACCGTTTCTCACCCCATTCCCGTCCTTATTTCACCATTACTCTTGTTGATCGCTTGATATTTAGTCGCTAACTTGAACCTAAATGATGGTTGGGGCGACTTGATAGAGAACCCTAAAAGGAGGCGCCCTGGCCGGGATTTGAACCCGAGGCGTAGGCTCGACAGGCCTACATGTTTAGCCTCCGGAGTCATTTATTACTCCGGATTAGACCGGTCTACACCACCAGGGCCCAAATAAAACTGAACCACGCCAATAATAAGTTTTTACTTAAGTGGGCTGGCAGCGTCCTAGAGTTTCCGGGCCCTCTCGGAACACAGTACAGTCTAGATCGCTGGCAGGCTTATCTTCGGCGTTCGGAATGAGTGCCGGAGTTTCCCCGCCGCTGTGACCGCCAGCCCGATTAATTCTTGGTTTTGGAATTAAAAAGCTTGTTTAAGTGGTCCCGCGGGGGAGAATTTCCGGGCTTGAAACCCCTTTGAACTCCCGACATGTCGGTTTCGGCTTGGGTCTACAGCCGACCACTCTAACCAGGCTGAGTTACCGCGGGGACCATTAAAATTTAGATTTTTCATCTCTTAAATCTTCAGAGGAACTCATGTAGCCTGCGGATCGCGTTGAGCTTCTCCTTTCGCTCGAGCTTGGCCTCCTGAATCGCTCCCTCTAAAATTTCTGTGGTTTTTTGGTAGGTTAGTTTATCCACGGGATAGGGCACTCCATCTTTGCCACCGTGTGCGAAACTGTATTTGGCAGGATCTCGCCAGGAAGGTGATTTCCCGTAGATGAGGTCCGAGACCAGCGCGAGCGCTCGCACGGCTTTTGGGCCGATTCCCCGTATTGCCACTAGTTCTTCGTAGTTCGAGGGCTGGAGTTCGTAGGCCTTGCGAAGCGCCGCCATCGTTCGCTCGGTGAGGTCCGAGATCGTGTGCCGGGTAGGCATTATCAGGGTGAGCACCTGCGGGGAGCGCGCTAGGTAATCGTCGAGCGTCCGCTGCTCAGCTTCCCGAACGTAGCCCCCCAACCGCCTCGGGTCGTCACGCACAAAGTCAAGGCTCGTCTTTCGTGTTTCCTCACTATCGCGTGCGGTCATGTCGAGGACCACCTTTTCTCTCCGATCACCCGCGATGCCCGTGTGGGGCTCCTCGACGAAACTGCGAATGTCCTCGGAGAGCCAGTGATAGCGCCGTGCCAATCGCTCGTGCATGCCCTGCTGCACCACCGCCCAATCGCCGTCCTCGCTCAGCACGAAGCAGTGGTGGTAGAGCTGGTAACCGTCCTGCAGGCAGGTGTTGTCGACCTTTGCGGCCATCCGACTGGCATATTTTAGCTCCCCAATTTTTTTGTCTGATAAGGAAAAAACGTCTGAAAATTTTTCAATCTCGCTTGGTGTCCGCCTTGAAACTTTACCCTTTCCACCGCAGACCACTATGCCGAGCTCCTCCGGCTTTAAGGCTTCCTTGAGCGCCCCCATTGTTACCGTAGTGGTACCGCTGCTGTGCCAATCGTATCCTAGCACACAACTCA
>JAUXAS010000047.1 GCA_030619825.1 Hadesarchaea archaeon | reverse complement strand
TCGGGCTCATAACCACGAGCAGCGAGCAACTCGACACGCTGCTCGGCGGCGGGGTCGAGACTCAAGCGGTGACCGAAGTTTTCGGCGAGTTCGGGTCGGGTAAAACTCAGCTTGCGCACCAACTCTGCGTCAACGTCCAGCTGCCCCCGGAGCAGGGAGGGCTTGGGGGGAAGGCGATATACATCGACACTGAAAACACTTTCAGGCCCGAGCGGATCCGGGATATGGTGACAAGTCTCAACCTCGACCTGACGAAGACCCTCCAGAATGTCCTCTACATAAGGTCCTACAACACCGACCAGCAGATCCTGATAGCCGAGAAGGCCGAGGAGAAGATCGAGGAGGAAAATGTACGTCTAATGGTGATAGATTCCCTTACCTCACACTTCCGAGCCGAGTACACTGGCCGGGAAGCCCTAGCCAGCCGCCAGCAGAAGTTGAGCCGCCACCTGCTGACGCTCCATCGAATAGCTGATCTCAATGACCTAGCCATTTTCGTGACGAACCAAGTGCTGGCGAGGCCCGACATCTTCTTCGGAGACCCAACCCGACCGATCGGGGGACACGTGCTCGCCCACTCCGCCACGACCCGTGTTTACCTTCGAAAGTCCAAGGGCGGAAAGCGGATCGCGCGGATCTTCGACAGCCCCAACCTGCCCGAGGCCGAGGCGGTCTTCATGATCACCGGGCAAGGGATAAGGGACTGAGCTGGGTGGAAGTTTGATCAGGTTTGTTGCTGTCGATATTGACGGCACGTTGACATTTAGAAATCGAAGACTTGACATCGCTGGCGTGGGTGCCCTTCGAAAGGCCGAGAATTCAGGTCTGCCCGTGGTACTCGCGACGGGAAACGTGCTCGCGTTTGCGGAGACGGCCGCGACCCTCCTCGGAACCTCAGGACCGCTAATAGCTGAGGATGGAGGAATCGTGTTCGACCCGGCCAGCGAGCGGGAGTATATGCTAGGTGACCGTGTCGAGGCTAACCGCGGGCTGGCCGCGCTGGAGCTGGAATTCGGTCCCCTGCAGCAGACCCGGAGCTCTTCGGCACGCCTCACGGGCCTGACCCTTAAGCGCAAGATTGAAGCGAGGGTCGCCGAGGAGCTCTTCAGGCGCAAGGGACTCGACCTGGTTGCCGTCGACTCAGGTTTCGCGATTCACATCCGAAGCTCAAACGTGAACAAGGGAAATGCGCTCCGGAAGGTCGCCTCGCTCCTAAAGGCCTCGTTGGCCGAAGTAGCGGCTGTTGGGGATGGACCGAACGACATCGAAATGTTGAAGATTGCGAGGCTGAGCTTCGCGGTAGCAAACTCGGACGAAGCGGTAAAACGCGTATGCGCCCACGTGACCAAGGAGCCCCATGGGAAAGGCGTCGCGGAAGCTATTGATAAAATTCTCAGCTTGCGGGACTAGCCTTTACGAGCGCTGCCGCTAGCCTCTTGAACTCCCGTGCGGCCGGCGAGCCAGGACGGAAGGTGACCACTGGCTCCCCGAACGCCACGGAGCGCCTTACCTCCTGGTCCTCGGGGATGGTCGCGAGCACCGGGAGGTCGAGCGTCGACGCAATCTCATCGCCCGGGATGTCTACATGCTCACCGGTGGCTCGCGTAACGATCACTCCCGCTGGTTTCACGCCAAATCGCTCCGCGACGATCTTCGTCCTGAGCGCGTTGGATAGGGCGGCTATATCGGGCGTGACCACGAGGAATGTCTCCTGCGCCATCGTAAGCGCTACGATCGCGTCTCGGCCCAGACCCGAGGGGGCATCGATTAGCAGAAATTCGGATTTCCTCGCCAGCTCATCGACCACCTTCTTGAGGCGATCGAGCCTTACTCGCTGGATGCCGTTCAGCGATATTCCAGATGGCACGACCCTCACGCCATGGGGGCCATTGTAAATCGCCTTCGAGAGCCTAGCCTCTCCAGCGAGCACCTCGTGCAGCGTCGTCTTCTGCCTTCCGAGACCGAGTATGATGGCTAGGTTGGCCATCGTTATGTCTGTATCCAGGAGCATGACATTCTGCCCCAGCTGGGCCATCGCCACCCCCAAGTTGGCGACCACGAAGGTCTTGCCCGTGCCCCCCTTGCTCGACGCGAAGGTTATAATTCGGGCCATATGAGATCAAAATAACTCATTTCACTCACTTAAAATTGTGTGGTACAGGATTGGTGTTGTTCAGATAGTTTTGGCGCCCCGCGATCGCGAATTTGTAGTATCGCGGGGTTTAAACAAATCTCGGTCCCCTTATTTTCTTGATGGTGCTGATGAAAGTTGGCCTGATAGCTGACCTCCACTCGAACCTCGCGGCGCTCGAGGCAGTGCTCAAGGGCATGCCGCGCGTTGACCAGCTCATCTGCGTGGGAGATCTCGTAGGATACGCCGCCGAACCAAACGAGGTGGTGAAGTTGGCCAGAGCGAAGCGAATGCAAACGGTGATGGGAAACCACGATTATGCGGTCGTGACGCGAGATGTACGGGGTTTTAACCCGTTCGCCGCCCAAGCGGCGCTCTGGACCGCTGAGCATCTACACAATGAAAACCTCGAATACCTGTCGAACCTCCCAACCCGCCTCACACTAACTTACGGAAAGCAAAGGCTCTACGTGGTGCATGGGAGCCCACGCGACCCGCTCAATGAGTACATCTTTCCAGATACCCCGAACCGCGTGCTCGCCGAACTTGTCCGCGACTTGGATGCTGACATAGTCATGCTCGGGCACACCCACATGCCGATGGAGCGTGTAATTTTTGGAAAACTCGTGATTAATCCAGGCGGTGTGGGGCAACCGCGTGATCGAGACCCCAGAGCTAGCTACGCGATCCTAAACCTAGGCAAGGAGGTAAAGGTAAGTTTTCACAGGGTTGACTACGATGTGAAAATCACGGCCGAAAAGATAGAAACTGCAGGGTTGCCCAGCGAACTCGCGACGAGGTTGTTCTTCGGGTGGTAGTAGTTACGCTTGGGTTTGCCCGGCTCCGAATCCCGGCTGCGCCCTGAGTTGCTGAATGGTTAAAACACGCTCGTTGATAACGATGAAATCGCGTATCGACATAACGGCGCTGAAGGGAATCAGGGCGTTCCCGCTCGAGTCTCGGGGGATGTTCGCGAGCGCCTCCTTCGAGATGGGTCTGACCACCAGCGATTGGATCTTTCCGTCTCGCTCGTCGAAAAGGATATCGTGAAGCTTACCCACCTGCATACCCCTGTCAGAGATCACGCCTATCGCCCGGAGCTTGCTCACTAAAACTTGAGCCAAATCAACTCCCCTGCCTAACTTTGCACGTGCCCTTATAAAAGTTAATAGTGCATTCCCGTCGCTTCTTCAGCCATGCGCTTACTTTTTCTCTCCGTGAAAGTTTCATATGCCTTGATCATCTCGGGGCTGAGCGACGGTTTGACCTGTTCCATCGCCTCGCGGAAGTGCTCCATCCGAACCTCTTTGCCCTTTATGTCTTTTCGTAGCACGAGCATCGCGGCCTCGCGGCAGAGGGCAGCGATATCGGACCCAGCGTAACCTTCGGTCCCCTGGGCGAGCAGTTTGAGATCAACATCCTTCCCAATCGGCATGGTCTTTGTGTGAATTTTAAAAATTTCTAGACGGGCTTTGCTGTCGGGTGCGGGGGTGAACAGCATTCTGTCGAAGCGCCCGGGACGGAGCAGCGCTGGGTCTACTAGGTCGGGGCGATTCGTTGCACCGATTACGACAACATTTTCAAGTTTTTCCAACCCATCGAGTTCGGTAAGCAGCTGGCTTATAACCCGCTCGGTCACGTGGGCGTCCCCGAACCCGGAGCCACGCCTGGGCACGAGCGCGTCGATCTCGTCGAAGAAGATTATCGCGGGGGCGGCCATCTTAGCCTTGCGGAAGGTCTCGCGTATCCCCTTCTCCGACTCCCCGACCCATTTTGACAACAGCTCGGGACCCTTAATCGAGATGAAGTTCGCCTCGCTTTCGGTCGCCACAGCGCGCGCGAGCAAGGTCTTCCCCGTGCCGGGCGGGCCGTAGAGCAGGATGCCGTGCGGGGGCTCGATTCCAACGCGCTTGAAGGCATCCTGATATTTGAGCGGCCACTCGACTACCTCAACCAGTCCTTGCTTCGCGAGCTCCAGTCCACCGACATCTCCCCAGTGCACATCCGGGATTTCAATCAAAACCTCGCGCATAGCCGAGGGTTCGGTCATCCTCAGCGCGTTGTCGAAGTCCTCCTTCGTTACCTGCAACTTCTCAAGCACTTCTGGCGGGATGATCTTTTCCTCGAGCTTTATTTCGGGAAGAATGCGCCTCAAAGCACTCATCGCTGCCTCCTTGGCTAAAGCCGAGAGATCAGCGCCGACGAAACCGTGAGTGATATTCGCATAGCGGTCGAGATCAATATCCTTCGCTAGCGGCATTCCCCGGGTGTGAATCTGCAGGATCTCTTTGCGCCCATCGCGGTCAGGCACGCCTATTTCTATCTCGCGATCAAATCTACCTGGACGACGAATCGCCGGGTCCAAGGCATTGACGCGGTTAGTCGCGCCGATGACGATGACCTTCCCACGAGCTTTCAAACCATCGAGCGCGGTACAGAGCGTTGCCACCACTCGCCTCTCGACCTCGCCCGTAACCTCCTCGCGCTTGGGAGCTATCGCGTCGAGCTCATCGATAAAAACGATTGAGGGGGCGTTCTTCTCTGCCTGCTGGAAAACCTCTCGGAGGCGAGCCTCGCTCTCCCCGTACCACTTCGACATTATCTCCGGTCCCGCTATATCTGTGAAGTGCGCCCCCGACTCGTTTGCCACCGCCTTCGCTATCAGGGTCTTTCCAGTGCCCGGTGGGCCATGCAATAAGACGCCCTTTGGAGGCTCTATCCCGAGGCGATCGAAGACCTCGGGGTGCTTCAGCGGGAGTTCGATCATCTTTCGGACGCGCTGGAGTTCCTCATTCAGCCCGCCGATATCTTCGTAAGTTACGGCTGGCACTTTTAGCTCCTTGATCTCGACGGCTTGCGGGAGCACCTCGACTCTCGTCATGTCGGTCACGAGTACGATGCCCGTGGGGGAGGTGTTAACAACCACAAATTTTATCTCACCGAACCCAAAGGGCAATGCCATCTTGCCGAAGAATTCATCACCGAAGAGTTCCCCAAAGAAACCACCCATGCGCACCGGTTCCTCAGGGGGCGTTGGGGCGATCAAATCCCCTTTAGTTAAGGGTCTCCCGAGCAAGTTACGCCTGATTACCTCCCCAGACGCCATGAACCTGACGCGGGGGTCGATGGGAGCGATGGTGACACTTTTAGCTTCCTTCAGCGAGGCCTTCCGCCCGGTGACCTTTTCCCCTATCGAAGTTCCAGCGTTATGGCGAATGAGTCCGTCGATCCGAATTATCTCGAGCCCACTGTCCTCCGGGAAACCATTCATCGCAATCGCACCGGTTGAGCGGGGCCCAGTTATCTCAACTATATTGCCCTGCTTGATGCCGAACCGTTTCATTACTCCTTCATCGACTAGGGCAAAACCTCTGTTAACGTAGGCCTGATGACGATTTTCCGCGACTACGAGCTTCAGCCCTTTCTCAACCATCCCATCACCTCTCAAATCTCGACCTCAAACCTGTGCCAGACCAAGTGTTTGCTGAACTCATTGAAAATCTTTTCGACTACCATGGCGTACTCCTCCTCGATTAGTAGGGTGCTCCGATTTATAAACTCCCAGACGTCATCGGGGATTTCGTCAAGGACCCCAGCCGAATGGCCCCTGCCAGCCTTCGTCGGGTAATCGTACCCACTAAGCGCCCGGTAGAAGAGCGTTGCTGGTGAACCCCGTGTCTTGACATCCCAAACCAGCAGGATTTTTCGCATATTCTTCACTTGTTATATATATAACAAATATTTCCTATTTAAAGCTTGCGAGCGACACGCGAAAATCCAGTTCTAAAAAGGTGAATAAATTTAAGGCTGAGGCACCAGCAAGGTGTGGAGTGGGCATGGAGCTAGCGTTCATCGACTGCAGCATCGCGGGCGTCTCGGGCGACATGCTAACCGCTGCGCTCATCGATGCGGGCGCTCCTGCGGTAAAAGTTAAAAAGGCGATGCTAAGGGCGGGTAAACTTTTCGGCGATATCGAGGTTGGGGTCAAGCGAGTTCGGGTGAATGAAATCAAGGCAACGCGCATCGAGGTCGAGACGGAGGACGAGGGAGGTCGAACCTACCGAGAGATTACCGGGAGGCTCCGGAAGCTCATGTTACCTGAGCAGGTCAGGGAGGTGACCTTTAATGCGCTCAAGACGTTAGCAGACGCAGAGGTCAAGGTTCACGGCAAGCCGCTCAGCCAACTCATGCTGCACGAGGTCGGGGCTGCAGATGCGATCGCCGACATCGTGGGTTGCTGTACTGCCGCCTACGAGCTGGGGCTCTTGGAGCGCGAGGTCCTGGCGAGCGAGGTGGCAGTTGGGAAGGGGACTACCACTTTTGCCCACGGGAGGCTGCCCCTACCAGCCCCCGCGACGCTTGAGATCCTTCACGGAAAGCCGATCCGCGGCGTGGACACAAACGTCGAGCTCGCCACCCCAACTGGCGCCGCCCTGCTGGTCGCGCTCGCCGATCGGTTCGTCGACGTTTACCCCCCGATGCGCATCGATGCGGTTGGTTACGGCGCAGGTGCACGGAGGCTTCCCTCGCCGAACCTAGTACGTGTGTGCTTGGGCGAGGCGAGTGGGCGCGGGCTCAAGCTCCAGGAGATATCGATGCTCGAGACGAACGTCGACGATATCTCGGGCGAGGTCATCGGCTACACGCTTGAAAAACTGCTAGCGGAGGGGGCGCTGGATGCGAGCGCTACCCCAATCCTAATGAAAAAGGGGAGACCCGGATTTTTGATCAAGGTGCTCACCAAACCCAAGGATGCCGAACGACTCGCGCGACTGCTGATGTTGGAGACCGGGACGCTTGGGGTGCGGGTGCTGCCGTTGGTGCACCGCTACGCGCTCGAGCGGGAAGTCGTGCGGGTCGACCTGAGGCTAGCCGGGCGGAAGTTTAGACCACGCGTAAAGGTGGCTCGGGAGCGGGGCAAGTTAGTCGGTTTTGCCGCGGAGTATGAGGATGCGAAGCAGATAGCCGAGCGTACTGGTATCGGGTTGCGCGAAGTTATCAGTCGCGTCGAGGAAATTGCTCGAAGGAAAGTCAGGTGACTCGGCCACGCTGATCAGTGCCGGGACTAATATCCGACATTTTTATTTTGATGCAGTTTGATTTGGGTGAAATATTCGACATCGCTGCTGCTTTGACTTGGCGCAAGTGGCGAACGTTCGCCACCTCTCATAGCATATGACGTAATATTCGGCATTACATTATTTCGCACGAGCATTACCATAGCTTGGCTAGCACACCTGCCAAGAACGCGAGCAGCCCTAACCCCATCGCTATTTTGCACGCGAGCGATGCCCGCCCAGCAGCCTCGGGCTTCCAGTTCCGCATGATGATCGCGGCTGCAGCGATGAAAGCAACGATAGAGGGGACCACGAGGGCGAGGTAAGCCCAGCCGAAGATCTCGAGCACGTAGGGTAGGGGTGAGATGGCCACGGCGGCGGCGATGAAGCCTATCGCCAGCGCGGCCGCCTTGCCCGCGCCGTAGCGGAGTGGGAAAGTCTTGAGCCCGAGCTTTTGATCTCCCTCCATGTCCTCGATTCCCTTGATGAGCTCCCGCCCGACCGTCGAAAGCGCCGCCATGATCGCCAGGATGCCGACTACTGGAATTTCACCCACCGCCAGACCGCCGAATAAAAACGTCGAGCCGACCAAGTAA
>JAUXAS010000040.1 GCA_030619825.1 Hadesarchaea archaeon | reverse complement strand
ATGTCATGAGAGTCCGGGAACCTATCCCTCGGCCACCAGTGAAAATTAAGAAGCACAAACCATTAAAGCTAGGATGTTGGCGATTACCCATGTGGTGATAATTATGGATAGGGTAATGATCTTTGTTGATGGATCCAATCTTTTCCATTCATGTGAAGAGATTGGAAAAAGGATCGATTATGATCTTTTAAGAAATGCTCTCACCAAAGCAAAAGATGATCGGAGATTAATCAGAGCTCACTTTTATGGGTCAGAGCCCGGGGTAAAGAATCCCAAACAAGAAGCTTTTCACAGAAGGCTTCGATATATGGGTTGGGAAGTCAAGATTTATCCCCTACGAGAGTTCGGTGCAGGAATGCGTTCAAAGGAGAAGGAGGTTGATATATCGCTAGCTACCGATATGTTGCTATACGGACACAAAAATCTCTATGATGTCGCAGTTCTAGTTACAGGGGATAAAGACTATAGGCCAGCAATAAAAGCGGTAAAGGAAATGGGGAAATGGGTAGAAGTTGCAGGATTTAAACACGCGATGGCCGATGAATTGGTATTAGAAGTCGGAACTGCTAACTACGTCTGCTTAGACGAATTAATTGATCAAATAAAACGCAAATGATTTCTAGCTATCGGGTAGCAGTTTAACCCCCAAGACGGGGACCGCTACCCGATGATTTCTCTATTTAAAACCCATCGCGGATAACATTTAAACATTTTGGTCTGAGGCGCGAAAATGAGAGAATCGACAAAAAATTGATCTATTCCCCAGCAATCCACTCGGGGTGCTCGCGCTTCAGCTTTTCGACGAACTCAAGCCGTTCCTCAAGTGCTCTTAACCTATCCTCGGGCAACAGCGTGCGAAGCCTCTCCTCGACCCGCCTATTGACGAGTTCCTCGATCTCCTCGCTCGTGAGCACTGGCTTGGTCTCGCTGATCGAAAGGCTTGGCTCCGCTTTAGCGTAGGCTTCTCGAAGCTGTTTCACGCTCGGCTTGCTATAGGCACCCTCAACTCCAGGGAGCTTGTGACCCATCATGTACTTGACCCAGTTGCTTGACACGCCCGAGGCCTCGAGCGTCGTTTGGAATGCCTTCCTGAGGCAATGCGCATGTAGGGGTGTGTAACCTTTTCTCTCACCCCTTTTGCTCTTAGATCTCTCCACCACGCCAGCCCTAACCGCAACCCGCACGGTTAGCTTAGCTATTGTGTGGCTAGTGACCAGCTCAACGCGACCAACCCCCCTACCAGAGCGGAATAGCGGGCTTTCGTCAGTGATCTCCTCAGGCCCAGCACCTCGAACCGCGACCCCGCGCTTGCGTTCGTCCAAGGACGCATTGAGCGCATCGATCGCATCTCGGCCGATGAAAGTGTCATACTCGATCCGACATTTCGTCTGCTCTGGCATGATATGTATCCTCACGGGCACTTGTCCCTTCTCGAGATCCTCCTTGACATCGCCGTACTGGAGCTTTGCGATCGTATCGTTGCGGAGTCCGCTCTGGTATTGGAACAAAATGATCGCCCGATCCCTGGTGCTTGAAACTTGGCACATCTTTGCCACCTCTTCCCTAGTTGGGACTTTCTCCCTTCGCACCCCATAGACACGGATGGACTTTAGCAGCTTCAGGTCCGCACGGTTGTACCGATAAAAGCTCCGAATGGCACCAGCGTAAGATGCCAATGAATACGGGGAAAGCGAACTCTCCAGCTCCTTTAGGAAAGCTGTAATCAACTCCTCGTGTTCGTGGTTCTCCCGAATGTCCTCGCTTCTGAGGTGTTTGAAACGCTCGTCGATCAGGGTATCCGGGTCTTTTCCGATCCAATCGCAAAAACGCTTGAGCTTAGTTAGGTATGACTGCTCGGTTCCCTTATTCGATAGGTAGTTAACCCATTGTCGGACAATCTTGTACCTCTTGAACTCCTCATCCTCCATGCTTGCGAACTCGCCCATTGGGCTCCCGAGGATCCCTTGAGAACCCTTCCTATTTAAATGTTTTAGTCCATTTGTGTCAGTATCGCCCAGTTTTGGCCATCTCTTCGAGCCGTCGAATTCTCTCCTCGGTGGGTGGGTGGGTTGAGAAAAGTCCCCTCATGCTGACCTTTGCGAATGGGTTGACGATGAACATGTGTGTAGTTGATGGGTTGCCCCCCTGCATAGGCCTGTTCCTGACCGCCGATTGGAGGCTTCGCAGGGCGCTCGCTAACGCAAGCGGCTTGCGCGAGATGCTGGCACCGTTGCGGTCTGCCCCATACTCGCGTCCACGGGATATCGAGAACCTAATCAACATCGCGGCAAATGGTATCATGACTATTGCCAGGATTGCCAAGATCCCTCCTCCCCCGCCGCGCCTGCGTCCACCGCCTGCAAATATCGAAAACCACATCACATAGGTTATTACCGCCCCGATGATCGCCGCCATGGTGTTGATCAGCATGTCGCGGTTCTTCACGTGGGCAAGCTCGTGCCCTAGCACACCCTCGAGCTCATCCTTGTTCAACAAACGCATCGCTCCCTGCGTCACCGCGACGACCGAATGGGAGGGGTTGCGCCCGGTTGCGAACGCGTTTGGTGTGTCTGTGGGGATGATCGCCACGCGGGGTTTCGGTAGACGTGCACTCGATGCTAGGTGTTCCACCGTGCGATGCAACTCCGGCTCTTCGGCCTCGCTCACGATTTTTGCCTTGTAAATCTTCAGCACCCATCGGTCGGCAAACCAGTACATGCTGATGTTCAGTACCACGGCCATGATTAGGGCAAATGTGAAGGTGAAAACTAGGTTGATGCCGGTGAGGTACCCTGCCGCGAGACCCATCACTAGCAAGAGCCCCGTGAGCATAGCCATCAATAATGCGACTCGCGCGGTTCCACCCATCCGATCGCCAAAATAGATTATTCACTATTTGTTAAAAAAACTTCCTCCAACCAATCCACTTTACCGGGCCTGAGCGAAACTTTGCCATCCAAAGCATCCGAGAACAGTTTTACCGCAACACCGGGTCTCAGTTTTGTCACGTCAATTTCGTAAACCTTGCCCATGCCGTGCGCTTGAACGGCTTCCCAGAGGATTATGCTAAGGGCCTCCGATTCGACGTTGTCGCGGATTTTGGCCTTCGGGTACTTGCGGGCACGAAGGCGCCGCTCGAGGACCCTTGGTCTGGTCCGGAGTATGATGACGTGGGTGAGGTATTTTTTGGGTAGCAGGTGCGCCAGCAGCCCCTCGACGATTATCGGGCTGCGAGAAGCTCGAATTGCGCGGATGAACTCCTTCCGCATTTTTGGGAGATTAGCAATCTTCGTGCCGTCGACATCGAGCCTGTAAATTTTCTTCCTTTGGATAAGCGCGTTGAGATCGATCACTTGAGCATTAAGCTTTTTCGCGAGTGCTCGGGCAAAAATTGACTTTCCCGCGCCCGGGGTGCCACTAACTGCTATCACCAAGCGCGCCATCAGAGTTTCTCCGAGCGCCGGTCGATGACGCTCTCGAGCTCCCTGCCCGTCGAGATCAGAGCGACCGGCACCTTGAGCGCACCCTCGATGCGCTCGATGAACGCCTTTGCATCCGCGGGGAGTTGCCCATAACTTCGCACGCCCGAGCTTCCCTTGAAGAGCCGGTCCAGGCATGTTATCGTGAGCTGGGTCGCCCCGTTTATCATCACCGCGCGCTTCGCTAGCTCGAAGTCGAATTTCCCGATGCGCCTCCGCCGCCTGGTAACAGTGCCGTATTCGACGATCCCGAGTCGCTCTGCCTCCTCCTGAGTCATCTCAGTCGGGAAGGGACCGGAGCCGACCCGACTCACGTAGGCCTTGAAGACGAGTATGACATCATCCACACTAGTCGGACCCACACCCACATCAGCCGCAAGCGTGCTCGCTGAAGTATCCTTGCTCGTAACGTATGGGTAGGTGCCGTGAATCAACGAAAGGCCGAAACCCTGCGACCCTTCAACGAGCACGGATTCACCCCCTCGTAGAGCATCGCCAACTTCCTGGGGAACATCGGTGAGAAAGCGTTCAAACTCAGGGATTTCCCCCGCTAGCTTTGCAGTGCGGTTCACCCTCGCAACGTTCGCTGGGCCGCAGCCCGTCCCCGTGGTGCCTATCTTGCCCTTCAGGTGCGTCGAGGTGCGGTCCTGCTCGATGTGGGAGGACTCGATGACCGCGCAGCGTCGATCCACACCGAGCCTATCGCCGGCGCCCGTCAGCTCGACCTCCTTCAGCACAACCTCGGGGTTGATGAGAACCCCTGGCCCGATGAGCAGGCGCGCCCCTTCGTAAACGAATCCACACGGGAGCTGTCGCAGCCCGAACTTCTTTCCTCGGGAGTACACCGTGTGACCGGCGTTCGGCCCTACCCCCGCTCGCGCGACAATTTTCGGCTTGTCATGAAGCGCGAGATATCCGACGATTTTTCCCTTACCCTCATCACCCCACTGGCCTCCCGCAACAATCATGCAAGGCAAACTCTCACCTCTGCCCACTAGGCAGCACCGCCTTAAATTTTTATTGAAACCCACCAACACGAAGCGTACATTTTAAGATGAGTGAGAAAAACGTCACGTAGTTTGAAACTTGGCCTCAATCAGCGTGACTCGATACACGAAAGTTTTCTCATCCATATAGAGCCAAAAAACACTCAATTTTCACCAAAATTACCATTTTATAAGCCCATTTTGGGAAAGGTTTAAATACTGCCTAAATAAAGGGAAAATTTGCCCTATAAGTGGTTTGAAATAATCGAGGAGGCGGATAAATGGTTGAATTGCCCGTCGCGGCGATAGATCGTATCATTCGGAAATCGGGTGCCAAGCGGGTGAGTGAGGGAGCGGCCGTCGCACTAGCCGAGGTTCTTGAAGAGCGCGCCATCACAATTGCTAACGAGGCAGCTAAACTTGCGGAGCATGCTGGACGAAGAACCGTTCGAGATGTCGACGTACGATTGGCCGCAAAAAGGATTTAGCTAAATTTTAAATTCTCCTCGCCCCAATGATTTCTGGGATTTGATTGAGCGAAGCCGAGCCGCGCGTAAGCGAGATGCCGCGCCTCTATAACGTCTTCGACATGCCGAAGCTCACGTCGGTGCGATCAACTACAACGCTTCGCTCAAAAGTTAATCTCAAAAAAATCCTCGAGGGAATCCCCCGCACGCGCAAGGTGAAAACATCAAACAAGGAGATTGTGAAATTTGAACTCAGCCGGGGCACTTACCTTCTTCTCTTTCCCTCACACTACATCGAGGTCCACGCTCCTGATGAAGGAAGCGTCCGCGAGGTCTTGCTGGCCTTCAGGGATGAACTTTTCAAAAGCGGGCTGATTAAATAGCTGGTCCTAGCATGCACGGCTCGTTAATAGGTGCACGGATAGCGGTAAAAACTTGTATGAGCGTCAAATCGGGAGAGCGCGTCTTGATTGTTACAGATCCCCCGAGGCGAAAGATTGCCGAAGCCCTTCTCGAAGCCGTTCGCATCGTCGGGGGCAAAACAATGCTCATCTGCATGCCAACCGGAACCAAGCACGGCGAAGAACCGCCAAAGCTCGTGGCAGATGCCATGCGCACCGCCGACATCGTATTTGCACCCACCACCTATTCACTCACCCACACCCAAGCTCGTCTCCACGCGTGCAAAGCCGGCGCGAGAGTCGCAACGATGCCCATGATAACCGAGGACATGATGCGCCGGGGTGCGATGCTCGCCGATTATAACCAGGTTCGCAAGTTGACGCTGAAGGTTGCAAAAGTTTTGGATAAAGCATCCGAAGTTGAGGTTCGGACCAGGGCTGGAACTCATTTAACCTTTGGCATCAGGGGGCGAAGGGCGCACTCGGACACGGGCATCTTTCACAAGCCTGGAGATTTCGGCAATTTGCCAGCAGGTGAGGCCTTCATCGCCCCGCTTGAAGGCACAGCCGACGGACGTGTGATCGTTGACGGCTCGATGGTGGATGCCCTACACGGGGGAATCGAACTTGGGGTGAAAAAAGGGGAAGCAATCGAAATACTGGGCAAACATTCTGGAAAGCTGACTAGAATGTTAGACAAGGTCGGAAAAAGGGCCTACAACTTGGCTGAATTCGGCATAGGTACTAATCCAAATGCGAGGCTCATCGGCAACGTGCTCGAGGACGAAAAAGTGATGCGAACTTGTCACATCGCCCTGGGGGATAACTCGACTTTTGGCGGTAAGGTTCGAGCAGGGATTCATGTCGACGGAATTCTCCTAAAACCAACGGTAAGATTGGATGGTAAAATTCTGATGTTAGATGGGGAACTGAAAGTCTGATTACTCCACGGTTACCGATTTCGCGAGCGATCTGGGCCTATCAGGGTCCTGGCCCAGCTCGACTGTGATGTGGTAGGCGAGGAGCTGAAGCGGGATTATGTAGAGGAGGGGGCTGAAAAGCTCCTCGGTCGGCGGGATCGGGATAAATTCATCGACGTGCCCCTTCACATCGTCGCCCTCCTCCGCAACTGCTATCACGGTCGCCCCGCGGGCCTTTGCCTCCTCGACGTTACCAGCCATCCGGACCCGGCTCTCCCCAGGTGGAACCACCGCGATGACCGGCGTTCCCTGGTCAATTAGCGCGAGCGTGCCGTGTTTTAGCTCTCCCGCAGGCATCGCCTCCGAGTGAATGTAGGTTATCTCCTTGAGTTTCAGGGCCCCCTCCATCACCAGAGGGTAGCCGATACCCCGGCCGATTAGGTAGATGTGCTGAGCACTGCGATACTGCCTCGCGAGCTTTTTGACCTGCGGCTCCACGCCGGTTAGCACGGCCCGCATGACGTCCGATATTCCTCCAAGCCTCTTGATGAGTTCGTCCGCCTTTGATTTGGGCAAGCTCCTCTCCCTAGCAAGGTGAATTGCGAGGAGCAACAGGTAGGCAACCTGCGCCGCAAATGTCTTGGTCGCCACCACGCTGACCTCTGGCCCCGCATATATGTGACAGACGATGTTGCTCTCTCTGGTTATGGAACTCCCGACCACATTTGTCAAACACGCCACCTTCGCGCCGCCAGCCTTTGCGACTTGGACGGCCTTCAACGTGTCCGCGGTTTCCCCTGACTGCGTTATCGCCAAGATTACTGTCTTCCCATCGACCCTGCAGCTCTCTTGGAACTCGGATGATATCACCGCCTCGACCGACAAGTCAGCCAGTTTCGCCAGCGCGTACTTGCCGACCAACGCAGCGTGATAGGAGGTACCGCAAGCGATGATGTAAATGCGCTCTGCGTTCAACAAAAGCTTCACCAATTTCTCTAGTTCTCCCGTGGCCGCGCGGAGGGTATCGCGCACCGCGTCGGGCTGCTGGAATATCTCCTTGAGCGTGAAATGGGGATAGCCCATCTTCTCGGCCATCTCGGCAGTCCAAGTCACCACCATTGGCTTCCTCTTGACCACCGCACCCGATGCGATGCGCTTGATCAATATTTTGGCCGGAGTTAGTACCGCCATCTCACCGTTTTCGAGCACGAGGATGCGCTTGGTGTGGGAGAGTACCGCTGGAATATCCGAGGCTAAAAGCGTCTCTCCATTGCCAATGCCGAGGATAAGCGGACTTTCCTTCCTCACAACGATAATCTTGTCTGGCTCTTCAACGCAGACGACCGCCAGGGCATAGCTTCCCTTCAGGCGCTTTGTAGTTTCCCTGATGCTGCGCTCGAGATTTTTACCTTGACGCATAAAGTAAGTGATCAAATTTGGGATTACCTCGGTATCTGTTTCCGAGACGAAGCGATGGCCGTGCCTTCGAAGGAACTGGCGGAGCTCGATGTAATTTTCGATTATTCCGTTGTGCACGACCGCGACTTTGCCAGAACTGTCGAGGTGGGGGTGAGCGTTGGCGCGAGAGGGTTTTCCATGGGTCGCCCAACGTGTATGAGCTATCCCCACATTGCCTGGTAAATCGGCAAGCTTCAGCTTTCGGTCAATCTCATGGATCCTGCCCTTCTCTTTTTTCACATGAAGCTTCTTGAACACTGTTGCTATTCCTGCCGAATCATATCCCCTGTACTCAAGCCGTTTCAGTGCGTCAAGCAAAAGGGGGGCAGCCCGTCGAGCACCAACATAACCCACTATTCCGCACATCTCATTACCTCCGCAATTTAGAGCTTGCGCATTATTAAATTCAGCGCAAGTCAGCTTGACTTTAACTTCTTCAGCTCGCGATCCAGCAGCTCGTGCACGAGCTTGCCATCGGCTCGCCCCCGTACCCGCTCCATAAGAATCCCCATCAGTGGGGCGATTGCCGCTCGCCCTCGGCGCTCGATGAGTTCGCGATTGCTCGCAACGACTTCCATCACGAGTTTCCTGAGCTCGGCCCTCCTCATCACAGCGAGCCCTAGCTTCTCGATCGCTGTTCGAATGCTCACGCCTCGCGCGGCCTCCCTCAGAACCTCCGGTACTGCTTCTTTCACAAGTTTTCCCTTCGCCACACTCGCGAAGAGCTCCTCAAGCGCTGCTTTTTGGATGACCTCCACCCGCACGCCCTCGCGCCTCAAGCTAACCAATGTCTCTTCAATGGTCGTCGCGATCAGGGTAGGGTTGGCTTTGGACTTTCTGACTAG
>JAUXAS010000020.1 GCA_030619825.1 Hadesarchaea archaeon | reverse complement strand
TTCATCATTTTCTTGAGTTTCGCTTCATCCATACTTTTCACCTTCACCGTGGGAGATAATAGACCGACGGCTCCGTTTCAGCTTCCGGCTTCAGCTGGAATCCTCCTCTGTCCTTGATTAGTTGCGAAACCTCGCTCTGCGAATCGTCCAAATCGCCGAAGTACCTCGCGTTCGTTGGGCAAGCCACCACACACGCCGGCTCTAACCTTTTCTCGACCCGCTCAACACAGAAGTCGCACCCGACCACCGTCGCTTCCTTGAATTTCTTGTACTTGATTTCCTCGTAGGGAGTGGTGTGACCAGGGAAATACGTGTGTATTTTCTCCAAGTAGGTTCGTACGTTGTAGGGACATGTCGCGATACACCTCTTGCACCCTATGCACCTCTCGTAATCCGAGACAACGATACCATCATCACGCTTGGTTATGGCCTTGGTCGGACACACGGCCTCGCACGGCGGCTCTTTGCAGTGATTACAGGACACGGGCAATATCGCCTTCTTAACATCGGGATACGTTCCAACTTCTCTCTCCAAGACTCTGCTAAAGAATATCCCGGGGGGGGTCCCGTTTTCGAGTTTACAAACCACCGTGCAGGCGTGGCAAGCTATGCACTTTTTCAAATCGATAACCATCCCAAACCTGACCATCCTCTACTCCCCCACTAGAACTTCCATAAAATGTGCGCCATGAAACCCTGGACCACGAGCTTCGGCAAAATCGGAAGCCAGTATTTCCTGAAATACTCGGGTAATTCGTCGGGGGATGAGTACCCGGCACGCCTGGCGATCATCTCCTCCTCGCACGTTCTTAGTATTCCCGAGTAGGTTTGCCCGCGTTCGAGCATCGCGTTTATCTCATCGCGCCACTTGTCAATCGACTCCATACATTTGTTGAGGAACTCCTTGGGATCGAGCGGTACGACTCCCGCATGCGGTGTGCACACGTGGTTGAGATTTAACTTGGTGAGGCGCCCCAGCGATTTTTTCACTCCTTCGACGTCGTACGCGCCCCACCAACAAATCGGGATTAACACGGGGATCTCCGAGCTGTACATGCAGACTCCATCCCCAGGGAAGAGTGTCCTCGTTAGCTTTTCGTAAATTGCGACGTGGTCTGGCGCGTGACCGGGAGTACGGATGATTTCGAGGCCAACCCCGTTTCCCAGATCGAAAGCTTCGCCACCGCTCACCATCGAAATTTTATCCTTGGGCACGGGCTCCACGGGCCCGAAGAGTTTGACCGCGTCTCCGAGCACGTTCCCCGCACCTTTCATGATTTTGGCGGGTTTCATCAGTAACTTGGATGTCGCGGAGTGTGCGACGACCTTAGCTCGGGGGCATGATTTCAGCAACGCTCCCAGGGCGCTCGCGTGACTGAGGTGAGAGTGCGTCGTGAACACATACTCTATATCCGCGGGTTCAACACCGACCCCTTCAATCGCTTTCAGGAGATTGGGAACCGAAGCCCCGAATGCCGCTTCGATGAGCGCCGTTTTCTCCCCCTTAACGAGATAGCTCGCGGTAATCGGGTGACCGTAGGCCTGGGGAACGGCCATCATGTACACCTGCTCGTTGATCTGTTTTACACCCTCCTCCATCACCATCACCTGGGCTTCACGCTCACCCTAGCGATCTCGGCCACACCCCCAATGGCGTCCACGAGTTTCAAATCCAAGAAGGTCAGATCGTTGATGTTGGGTATTTTGAGATCCTTAGCAAACGGCGTTACCCTGTGACCGAATTGAGCCGCGAAGACCACGCAGTCCGGTCTCACCCCTTCGCACAGCATGCTTACACCTTCGACTTTCACCCCCTTCGCCTCCACAATCACCACGTTTCCATCCTTGATTCCCCTCTCCTCAGCCGTTTTTGGATGGATCTTCACGCCGGGGAAGTTGGGCACGCGCTTGCTAAGTTCGGAATAAAGCGGGTTCGCCACGTTGGCCCCATGCGCGTAGAGCGCGCTCTTCGTGCTTATGGCCCACAGGTCGTGTCCAGGTCCGTAGAATTCCTCCCATATCTTCGAGAAATCCTCACATTCGGGAAGCGCCGGGTATTCTTCGAGCTGTTTGTCCCACCAGTGAATGTTCTTTTCGTGCAACCTTCTTTCCAGCTCCTCTCCCACCCGTTTTATCCCTTCTTGGTAGGGCAGTTCATATCTCAGGTCCCATTTAACCATAATCGGATGCAGGTAGTGCCTTTTCTTCGGGAACTTGACGAAATAGAACCCGTGTTCCTTAAACCACTCCAAGTCCCTTTCTTCACTGCCGCCCGACAAGACCCTCGTCGCACCCTTGCAGACGTGGTCCCATATCTCTTCGCTCGTGTACTTTCTGTCGGGTTCGAGTCTATCTTTAAGTGGGGCCCCTAAGAGGCCTCTGTTGATCGCTCCATTGTAGCGGTCGAGTATCCCCAGCCTATCTACCAGCTCGGTCCAGATATCGGTCATATCCTTGGTGTTGTAGGGGGGTTTGACCACGGGCTGTTTGAGCGCGAAACCGTAGTGTTCCCAGAAAGCCTCAAACGTGTGCGTCAGCCCGCCGAGCCTGAACAACTGCAACCCCTCCAAATCCGTGTGATCTGGCAGCACGAGATCCGCGAACCACGTGGTTTCATCCATCGTATATCCTATCGAAACGATGAACGGGAATTTCTTGGTTACCTCAGTTACAAGTTCTCTATCGGGAAATGAAATGAGCGGGTTTGTTCTGTACACTATCCACACGTCTGGGGGCTTGACCTCGGGCCAGTTCTCCGGTGTTTTGTCCATGAAAATCCACGAGAGCGTCGTCCCCGAAATCGCTTGGGCCCATCCGCGCATCCCCGTGAGCGGCGTTAGCTCGGTGAGGGCCGACCTGAAGTGCGGAGGGGAAGGCCACCTCCCTTTCTCCGTGGGGTTGTAGTGTTGGAGCATGAAACCATCGGGGCCAGGCATGATGCTCTGCCACTTGTCGTGGGCGGGCGGATTGAGTCGGGCACCTATTCCAACCGTGCCACCCGGAACTTCCAGAGACCCGGTCAAGATAGCCAAGATGGTTCTGGCCCAGCACACCTGGAATCCACCCCACCCGTTATTCACGGTTTTTCCGAGTTCGATTGCCGCCTGTCTGAGGGGCAAGATCTCGCCGTCTATTTCGATCGTTGCCCCTACCGTGGAATTTTCAACGAACTCCCTCGCGCACTTCCTTATGGTCTCCGCGGGCACGTCGCATATCTCGGAAGCCCACTCGGGCGTGTATTTTTTCGTGTGTTCTAGGAGTAGCTGGAACACGGGTTTAACCTTGACGTCCTCGTGCCTCTGCTCCTCGTTGTCCGGGCCAATCTCGACACCGGTACACTCGAACTCGCCCTCCAGCGCGAAGTCCTTGATCGTTCGGTCGTTGAAAACTTTGGCCTGGTTATCTACCGGGTCGTAAATCAGCGGGGCCTTCGTTTCGGAATCCCTGAGAAAATATCCGTTGGGACCAACCAGGTATGGGGAGTTCGTCATTTTCTTGAGGAAGTCGATATCGCAAACCCCGTGCCAATCCATTTCGTGCAGCACGACGTGAATCATGGCGTAGAGGAATGCGGCATCGGTCTTCGGTTTGATTGGAATCCACTCGTCGGAAACGGCGACCGTCGCTGAGATGTGGGGCTCAATCTGTATTCGCTTGTACCCCCTCACTCGTGCCTCCGCGTGCCGTCTATTCCCCGCAGCCCCCCTGCTGGCAGCGACATTCGGGCCAAAACCCATTACAAACTTCGTGTTGGGCGTGTCCGGGGCAGCGATGAAGGACCTGTGCCAGATTTCGGAATATACGTGCTCGCAGTGGTAGCACTTTATGCCCTGCCCTCCGCCTACGGTCAGGTCCAGCAACCCGAATGCTACTATGAACGCCGGAAAGCTCCCCCAGTGGCCTTCGGGCGTCCCTCCCGATCCAGTTGTTACCGCCAGCCTCGGTCGCCCTTGTTGATCCAAGTTCCCTTTCTTCCTGATCTCGCTCAGCTTCTCGGCGAGCAAATCCAATGCTTCGTCCCAGCTTATCTCCTTCCATTTGGGGTCCTCGTCCCACCCTTTCCTCGGGTTGGTCCGGACGAGCGGCGACTTTATCCTAAAGGGATTGTATAACTTGTGTATCAGCCCGTACGCCTTCGGACAAAGCTTACCTTCGCCCGGGTGGTATGGTGCCACGTCCGAGTTGGGTTCTATTCCAACAGCGACACCGTCTTCGACCACAACGTTGAGGGGGTCGGGGCCGTTGGCGCACATGAAACAATAGGTGGGAATTTTCTTCAATTCGTCCCACCTCAGGTTATCTCGAAATCCTGATTAGCGTATCCACGGCGACGGCTCGGTCGGGTCCCACCAAGAGGGGGTTCACGTCCAGCTCGATTATCTCCGGGTTCTCCTCAACCATCTTTGAAAGCTTAAGGGTTGTTTTGACGAGCAGATCCATGTCCACGGGGCGCATCCCCCTGAACTTCCCGAGCATCTCTTTTCCCTTCAACGCATCGATCATCCCGTGCACGTCCGGTTCCTCGATCGGGATTACCCGGAACTCCACATCCTTATAAACTGCTACGTGCATCCCACCGAATCCCAAAGAAATCACATGACCAAATTGATCGTTAACGGTGGATCCGAGAAATATCTCTCTAGTTTCATCTGCTGAGACATCCTCGCTCATGAGAATTCCCTGGATTTTCACGCCCTCTTTGTAACTCTTCGCGTTCTTCATGATTGTATCTATCGCATCTCTAGCCTCTTCATCTGAGGTGACTCTCTTTACAGCCTTGGCGTCGGTCTTTGAGGTGATATCACGGGACACGATCTTGAGATAAGCTGGATATCCGGGGCAACCACCCATGTTCTTAAGATCTTTCAGGTAGTCGCTGGCTTTCTTACCTTCCGCGTATTCAACCATCACCTCTTTTGGGCAGGAAATGCCGTATTCTTCAAGAATTTTTCTGGCCTCGTGCTCGTTGAGGATTTCTCTTCCCTTTTTCGAAAGTTCTTGTAAAATTTTGGACTTCATTTTTGTTCCTCCTTGCCTTTTGGGGCGAGTGCGGAAAAAGCCCTGAAAGCGGCCCTTATATCGTCAAAGACGGTCGCGTTTTTGATCCATTCGAGGGCCCTCCTCGTTCCGTCTTGCACGGAACCCACTGGTACCGCTATCACGGGTTTGCCGTATTGAGGCGCGAGTTCCCTTATCGCTTCTGCGTGGCCATATATCCCCACGTCCCAGGGACTGTAGTCGGCGATGTGTAGTGACATAACCACGCCATCGACGTTTTCGTCCTCCAACACGGCTTTGAGGGATGCCATATGCATTCCCTTGGGATCTTTCATCAATCCAGGCCAGATGTCTATCGGGTTCCCGATCGGGAGCCACTTCGGCGACCTTTCCTGCACGACGTTCCTCGTCTGTTCCGAAATCTCTGCGATCTTCAGACCGAACTCCTCGGCCGCGTCAACAGCCATCACACCAGACGCTCCGTGGTGTGTCAGAATAGCAATCCTGTTACCATTCATCTTCGGGAGTTTGAGCAACGCGTGGCTGAGTATTTGGAGCTCCGTATAATCCCTAATGCGATGGGCGCCGACCTGCTTCAGGGCTCCGTCGAATACTTTGTCTTCTCCGGCCAAGGACCCGGTGTGGGACACAACGGCTTTACTCCCGGCCTCGGTTCCCCCGGTCTTCATTACTATGACGTCCTTCCCTGCATCCTTTGCCTTCCTTGTCGCCTCGAGGAAATCCCTTCCCCTGCCTGGTCGGAGACCCTCCATGTGAATGAAGATCTGTTTTATATCTGGGTCCTCCGTGTAGTACCTTAAAGAATCAACGTGATCCACATCGCAAGCTCCCCCAACATCTAATATCTTTCCGAACTTGAGTCTCGGGAATCCAGCGAACCACAGCCCAGTCTGGCAACTGATGCCGATCGGGTCGTATTCCCTCTTCTTGATGGGGATGAACGAAGACGTGAAGTTATCGAAGAAGTTGTGGGTCCCAAGCGTGTTCGGGCCGACTATCCTCATCCCCGCTTCCTTTGCTGTTTTCACGATTTCGTCTTGGAGCTTCTTCCCCTCCTCTCCAACCTCCCCGAACCCTTGGCTTACGACGATTGCCGCCTCCACCCCTTTTTCCGCGCAACCCTTCACGGCGGCGGGCACGATTTGCCTCGGGATGACTACCAAGGCGAGGTCCACATCTCCCTCGATTTCCTTAACGTCCTTGTACGCTTTCCAACCCAGGACCTCGTCGTACTTGGGGTTCACCGGGTAGATTTGCCCCTTGTAGCCGAATCCCATCATGTTTTCTATGGGGTTGAATTTCCCGGGTCCCGTTCGCGTGGTGGCGCCTATTATCGCCACAGATTTCGGGTTGAAAAATGGGTTCAGCTGTTCTTTGATTCCGACCATGGATATCGTCCCCCTCGTTGCTCGGTGACCAAATAAATTTTACGGTAGCGGATTTCTTTCACATGTACTATTTTTTAGTTCTTACACTTAGTGCCCAATCAGAAGCACGTGGGCGCAACAGTCAAAGGAGCGAATCAGCTAAATACATACAAGTAAACTAATTTATATTCGGGATAGGATGATAGGTGTTTTCCTCTGCGAGTGCGGCATCAACATCAAGGCCACCGTTGACCTAGAAAACATTCGAAAAACGGTTGAGGAGATCCCCGAGGTTTCCGCGGTCGAAATACACAAGTTCCTGTGCTCGAAGCCGGCTCTTGAAGCCGTGAAGGATGCGATTAAACGCCATGGATTAAAACGTGTGGTCATAGGAGCATGTTCCCCCCACATGCACGAGAAGACATTCATGCGCACTTTCGAGGAGGCGGGGCTCAACAAGTTCCTCTTCACGCACGCAAATTTGAGAGAGCAGTGCTCGTGGGTTCATCGGAAAGAAGAGGCCACCCCCAAGGCCGTGGACCTCATGAAAGCAGCCATCGAGCGCGCGAAGGAACTCGAGGAGCTCTCGCCTCAAAAGGTCAAACTCAACCGAGACATCATGGTGGTCGGAGGCGGGATAGCGGGCATCACCACGACACTTCACCTAGCTGACGCGGGATATCACGTTGTGTTACTCGAACGTAAGCCGAGCGTTGGTGGGAGAATGATACAACTAAGCAAAGTATTCCCGACTCTGGATTGTTCCCCATGCATCCTCGCACCGAGATTTGTCGATGTGGCAACGCATCCGCGCGTGACTTTATTGACGAATGCCGAGGTCGAAGCCATCAAAGGCAGCCCGGGTAATTTCGAGGTGGAGGTTAGGACCAAGGCCAGGGGCGTCGATATCGAGCGATGTACACGCTGTGCTCTGTGTGAGAAAGTTTGTCCTGTCGAAGTACCAAACGAGTTCGAGGAAGGGCTTTACAAAAGGAAGGCGATATACCTGCCTTTCCCTCAGGCGGTTCCGGCAGCTTACGTGATTGATTTCGAGAACTGTAATCGGTGTGGAAAGTGCGTCAAGGTTTGCCCGGCGGAGGCGATAAATCTCGAGGACGAAGACAAAACCATCCGACAAGCCGTTGGTGCGATAATTCTCGCGACCGGGTACGAGTTGGCGTCTCTCGATGAATTCTTGCAGTACAAACCTAGCCCCAACTGCATCTCGCCGCTGCAGCTCGAACGCTTGATAGAGAACGAGCTGGCCGCGGGACGCGTTTTGAAGACGAACGATGGACGCAGGGTGAGGAGCGTGGCTTACCTCCTGTGCACGGGATCGAGGGACAAGGCGCGGGGCACCCCCTATTGCAGCAGGGTGTGCTGTCCTTATTCCGTCAAGCAGGCGATAATGTTGAAGGAGATGCTACCTTACATGGACGTTTGGATTTATTACACCGACATGCGAATGTCTGGAAAAGGTTTGGAGGAGTTCTATCACAAAGCCAAAGAGCACGGAGTCGTGTTCGTCCACGGCAGACCCGGCGAGGTCTCGGTCGAGGGGGCGAACAAGCTCGAGATAATAGCCGAAGACATCGATGGTGGAGGGATGTTGAGAAAGACGTTTGACATGGTCATCCCGTGTCCCCTCATCAAGCCGAATCCAGGGACGAAGGGACTGGCCGAGAAGTTAAGGGTTCCACTTGGCCCCGATGGATTTTTGGCGGAGAAACACCTCAAACTAGACCCCGTTGCGACACAAAAGCCGGGCGTTTATGCAGCCGGAACCGTTTTGGGCCCCAAGGACGTGCACGAAAGCACCGTTGATGGCACGGCAGCCGCCATGAAAGCAGTGAGCTTCATCGGTCAGGGGGAGTATGAGACGAGCCCCCTCATACCTCGACTGGTGGGCACGTGTGACAAATGCGGCGATTGCGTGGACGCATGCACTTACGGCGCAATCACTTTGACGGATGAAGGGCCTCGCGTGGATCCGTTGTCGTGTGCCGGTTGCGGGGTTTGTGTGGGTGTGTGCAAACGGCAGGCGTTGGAGCTTGCCCACTATACTCGAAAGCAGCTGAGAGCGGAGGTCGAGGGGCTCTTGAGCCGCGCAACCGATGAAGTGAAAATCGTGGGGTTCTTCGAGGACTCCGTGTGTTACACAACTGCCGACACCGCTGGGACTTCGAGGCTCAAATATCTGCACAACTTGGAAATCATCAGAGTGCCTTCGACCGCGATGCTTAGCGAGAATTTCATGCTGGAATGTCTTCGCATGGGGGCGGATGCCGTTCTCCTGTGCGAAAAGGAGGGTAAAGAGGCCGAAATTATTTCATCGAGGGTCACCGGTATCCAAGAGAAACTCGAGCGAGCCGGGGTCGAGAAAGAAAGAGTAACATTTGAGACCTTGATGATGCCGATGTATTTGTACCTTCCAAAGCTCATCGAGAAGCACGTGAAGAAGATCAAGTCGTTTGGGAAGCTTAATGCCGGAGCTAGGCAGACGCTCGTCAAGATGATTAAGAGCGAGGATATCACATTTTAAGTCATTTCACTTGATTTTTGTTTTCCCTTCTCACCCGATTCCCAGATTATGGCCGCTTTGTCCCCCCGGTTTTTCTGCGAAACTTGATAGTCAAGACAATTGTGAGATAAGTTGGTCTTCCCGTCCACGAACCACCTGAAAAATGGGTATTTTCCCTCTTCGTAGACCTTATCCCAAGGTTCAAACCAGTGGAGCTCCTTAGCAATATCCTCCCAGAAGCCCTCCACGTCATCTGCTGCTCTATCAATCATCTGCTTAAGCTGCAGTGGAAATTTTATTTTTTTGGTTCTCCTTTAATAAAAAGATGTTTTAAGAAGAACACAGAAGAGACATCAAGAATAACCAATCAACGGGGAGAAACTTTTTGAGTTCTGAGAAGAAAAGTCCAACTGAAAAAGCAGCTACGCTAATCCGAGAACTGGAAATGAGAGAACTTCCAGATGCAGAAAAATACGAAAAGTGTGAAACAATAGCAAGACTAGCTCCTCAAGAAGTAGTTGATCTAATAGATGATCCACAAGTCAAAGAAGGAGTAACTTGGTTGAAGAAAGCCCACATAGATATTCCTTCCATCGCTAAGTGGAGAAAGGCCTTTGCCCAAACCATCCAGCTGCTTTTTAAAGAAGTGGGAGGGATAGACCGAGTAAAGAAGTGGCACGAGTTGGAGGAAGTCTGTGATAAAATTTCCGAGGAAGAAATGAAAAACATCGATAAAAATTTAAGAGACGCCATAACATGGGTGCAGTATATACACGACAATTCTCCGGAAAGAAGATTGGAAATTATAAGAAGAATCAACAATGGGATTGATTGTTTTTAAAATCATCAAGAATCAAACTGTCCGCCGCTTTCACGGAAAATAGAGCTACGCCTGTCTAATACCGAGGTAACTCTTTTTAGTCGCGATTTCCTTCGCTAACAGCACCCTTTTGGGCCAACGGTGATAGCTCCCAATCCACGCCGAGTTGGTATCCCCTTTACTTCATTCCATTAGGCTTATCCGTATTTCTCAGCGAATGCCTTTAGTGCTTTTTTAAAGCAATCCATCGGTGCTCGTACGAGGCCAAATCCTACCCCGCCAACCCCGGGATCCTTGTGTGCCACACCGGTATTGATGAAAGGCAGAATCCCTGTCTCAACGACTTTGCGGATATCTATACCAAGCGGCGTACCCTCAAAGTTCATGAAAGGCATCGTGAAGCTCGTGTGCTTGGTAACGGTTATCTCCCTCATCTCCCGCGAGTAATTCGCCGCATCTTGTGGCGTCCCCCCGACCACTTGGACTACCGCCGGTGAATTCGCCGACGCAAAACCTCCCAAACCCATGGTCTCAGCGATTGCACTATCTCCTATATCTCGGCCCTCGTCCCCCTTCTTGAAGCCCGGGAAGAACAGGGTTTCAGGCGTTGGGGCTGGTGCCGTGAACCACTGTCCGGGCAAACCGCTGACCCGGATGCCGAAGTCGGTGCCGTTCCTCGTTAACGCCGTTACTATGGTGCTGTACTCGATGCCGTGACCTGCGTCGAGCATGGCCTTACAGGCTGGCATCAAGAGGTTGAGGAAGGTCAACACGTTGTCGCCCATGAATTTCATTACCCTGCTGATAATCTCCCCGTCGAAGCCTGTTTCAATCACGTGGGGAGTCATGGTTTTCAGGAATAACAAGCTCGTTGCGACGTTCCGACAGTGGCACTCGTCGCCCATGTGAAGCGCCTTGGAGATTATTTCCTTTAGATCAATCGGGCCCGATCGCTTGAAGACCTCCGTGAGAAGCGGCGACATTTCTTTCTCCATCCACTTCAGATTCTCAATTACCTCATCGGAGTAGGCTCCGTACCTCAGGACCTTCCCTAACCCCTCGTTGAAGTTACAATACGCCTTATTACCGTGCGTTTGATTCTCGACGATGTATACTGACATCGAGGGGGAAATTACTCCGGCCATTGGACCCACCGCGTCATGATCGTGACAGGGGGCGAACTCTATCTCCCCTCTCTCAGCAAGTTTAACAGCTCCCGCTTCCTTATCGGCCCAGCCTTCGAAAATCGTCGCACCTATTACCGCGCCACGCGTCGGGCCTGACATTCGCTTCCATTCGATGGGGGGACCTGCGTGCAGGAGCATGCGTTCCTTCATTCCCGGAATAACATCCTTTGCCTTCTTGACACCTATTGCTACTGGCTTAGCTTCAAGGATCTTTTTGACGGCTTCCTCGTTTGCTTTCTCTATTTTCCCCAACTTGTCACCCCCTCGATTAATTCAAAGTTTATCCAATTTATCGAGCAACTTTATCATCTCTTGGTCGCCCCCTGCGGGTGGCTTCCAATCGACGTGAACCGAATCAGCTCCCTGGGCTATGAGGCTATCGTGAAAATTCCTGGTACCGACGTTAATGATCTTAGGTTTACGGAGAAGCTCCACGGTCATCACCCTACCATCTTATTCCAAGCCTCACCCTTGGTTGCAATCAGCGCAGCCATCCGCGCCGCCTGAGCGTTGCTCGGCATGACTACCACACCAGCTCCCTTAAGTTTTTTCTCTTGGGCTGTTAGGTTCTGAGGATCTTGGGCCGTACCACAGACCGATGCTACTACCGGGAGATACCTTCCCTCTTTTTCCGCGATTTTCTTAGCCTCCCTCAAGGTTGGTGCCAAAGCGCCGGCCGGGTCCTCATGAGCTCCATATCCGAGCACGACATCGAGGAGGATCACCATAGTTTCCGGATCAGAAGCATCCTGAAGTATTCTCTTCTGCCTGAGCTCGTGGTATATCATTGGGTGAGGTTTGCCGATTTCGGCCGTGAATTCGTCCTCCCCCATGTCAACGAAGGTGTGTTCCTTGCTCTTGTTCGAATCCTTTAATTTCAGCTTCGGTTTCAGCGGCGCGTTCGAGTACACATCACCAACCAAATCTCGCACGATTAACATGGCCTCGCTGCAGAAAGTTCCACCCGAGTAAATGCCGCGGATGTAGCGTTGATTAGGCCCGATCCCCTCGTATTCCTTCTCGGCCGTGTTTTTGACCTCATTCAAATCAGCGGAAAATGTCACACCTTTGGGCTTTTCCCCCCGCTGGAGTGCAATCGCCTTCGCCGCGGCGTCCTCGAGTGTGACGGCGAGGATCAAATTGATTTTCTCAATGATTTTCGGGTCACCGCCAAGAAAATTGACTACCGTGGGTTTTCCGACCTCGCTTGCAGCCTTCAAAATACGTTTCGCTACTTCTGGGGATGGCGGCTTTGAGATGAGAACGATGGTCTTAGTCTCCGGATCGTCGGCCAAGCTCTTGAGCCCCATGAGCATAGTGATTCCACCTACCTCGTCGTGCAGATCGCGACCCCCCGTGCCGATAGCGTGGGAAATCCCGGGGCCAGCGCTTATCAACGAGGTAACTTCTTGAGCTCCGGTCCCCGACGCGGCAACCACGCCAACGGATCCCCGCTTGATAACGTTTGCGAATCCGAGACCGATTCCATTTATAATCGCCGTACCGCAGTCGGGACCCATCACCAACAGGCCTTTCTCCTTCCCTAGATGCTTCAGCCGTATCTCATCCTCTTCAGACACACCGTCGCTGAATATCATTACGTGCTTGCCGGCTTTCAGCGCACGCTCGGCCTCTCTGGCTGCAAACTCGCCGGGCACCGAAATCAGGACCAAGTTGGACTCGGCCTCTGCACCGATTGCCGAGTCGAGTGTTTTATAGATTACTTCAGCTTCTTCTACTCGCTTCTTTGCTTCTTCCGCCAGTATCCCCTCAGCACTCGATATCACCTCACCCGCGCGCTCGGAACTCACGGCATCGATCACTATCATCAAATCGTTGGAACTCGCGCCTTTGATCTCGTCAGTGAGCATGCCCGCATCTCTGAGCAAATCCTTGTTTGCATCGGTCGCCATTATCGCCGATGCCTTCTGTACCCCCTCGAGCTCCTCAAGCTTTTTGGAGATCCGCATCAGAAAAATGGAATCTCGGTATTCGTTTTTGAGCACCAAACTTTTAACGGCCATTCAACCCCTCGGTCTCCTTCTTTGAAACTTCAGGTAAGAGTCACGAGAAAACCTTATAAAAATTACCCACGCTCCATCAACCCGAACTTTCTATTTCCTTGATGACCCCTGCAGAACTCATTACCCTGCCGAAAGCAACGGCGATGTCCACGAGGCCTGCTTTGTGCAATTCTGGTGTAAACGATGCCACGCCATCTGAAACAAAAACTATCTTGAAATCCCTCATGAATCCATCTCGTGCAGTCGTCTGGCAGCAGATGTTGGTGTGCATGCCCGTGATTATGAGAGTGTCCACGCCCAGGGTCCTCAGATGAATCTCCAAATCC
>JAUXAS010000063.1 GCA_030619825.1 Hadesarchaea archaeon | reverse complement strand
ATCCGGGCCTGTCTGGCCAACATGTTCAAGGGTGTCACTACGGGTTTCGCCTACAAACTTCGTGTGGTTTACTCACACTTTCCGATCACGATAAAAGTCGAGGGCAAGCGCGTCCTGATCCAAAACTTTCTCGGTGAACGGGCACCTCGCGTGGCCAAAATCGTCGGTGATGTGGGCGTGGAAGTAAAGGAGGATGAAATAATCGTCCAAGGCATCAACAGGAACGAAGTTGGGCAGACAGCATTTAACATCGAGCAGGCGACCTTTATCAGGCACCGCGACCCACGCGTCTTCCAAGATGGTTGTTACATTGTGGAGAAGGCATGAAAATGACGAGAAAAAAACGCGCGCCGAAATTCAGGCGTCAGGAATGGTTTAGGTTCGCAAAGCTTGGCGAAAAATGGCGCAAGCCCAGAGGTAAAGACAGCAAGATGCGCCTGGGCATAAGGGGTAAATCTGCGGTAGTATCGGTCGGCTATCGATCACCGAGAAGCGTTCGGGGGATTCATCCCTCTGGACTCATCGAACTTTTGGTACACGGCCCCCGCGACCTCGAGGGACTCGACGCGGACAAGCAAGCGATTCGGATAGCCTCAGGCGTTGGGGGGCGAAAGCGGGAACATATCCTCGCTCGAGCCAAGGAACTCGGTATCAAGGTACTAAATCCCGGAGGCGAAAAACGTGGAGTTAAGCACACAGCGCAGGCTAGCGTCTGATATCCTCGGCGTGGGCATCAACCGGGTTTGGGTCGACCCCGCCCGAGCTACCGATGTTTCTGCCGCGATCTCACGTGAAGATGTAAGGCGCTTGATCCGACAGGGCGCGATCAAGGCAAAACCAGAGCGGGGGATAAGCCGCGGAAGGTTCAGACGGCGGGCCGCCAAACGCAAGCGTGGCAGGCGGCGGGGCGTTGGGAGCAGGAAGGGCACGCGAAAGGCTAGACAACCGAAAAAGGCGAGGTGGATCAGAACCGTGCGGCCGTTGCGCGCGAAGCTACGCGAACTCAAGCGAGAGGGAACAATCAATCAGCGCGAGTATCGCAAACTCTATCGGATGGTAAAGGGCGGGGCTTTCAAGAGCAGGGCTCATCTCGAAACCCACCTCAGGGAGCGAGGACTCCTGAAGGGATAAAGATGGCTAAGATCGGACCGCGCTGGAAGGTTCAGTTCAGGCGCAAGCGAGGGGGAAAGACCGACTATAGGCATAGGCTCAGGCTCATACGCTCGGGCAGACCGCGGCTGGTGACGAGAATCTCGCTAAAGCATGTCATCGCCCAATCCGTGCGTGCCACCCCCAGTGGGGACCTCACCCTTGCCTCGGCGCACTCGAAGGAGCTCGAGAAACTCGGGTGGAAAGGATATACTGCAAATACCCCTGCGGCCTATCTCGTGGGGCTGCTCTGCGGATACCGCGCGCTGAAGGCTGGGATGAAAGAATGCACTTTGGATCTCGGGAAGTACAACCCAATTTACCAAGCTAAAGTTTTCGCCGTACTTAAGGGAGCGCTCGACGCCGGTCTACAAATTCCCCACGGTGAAAAGGTTTTACCAAGCGATGAGCGGATACGTGGGGAGCACATCGCCCAGTACGCCGCGAAACTAAAGGATGAGAATAAAAACGCATATCACGCGCGATTCTCCGCCTACCTCCGGCGGGGACTAATGCCAGAGCAGCTACCACAGCACTTTAACGAAATCAGGCGAGTAATAGTTGCGCAGTTCGGTGAGTAAAATGGGAAGGGGACGAAGGACACGAGGGGCACGAAGGAAACCAATGCGAGAGGAATTCGACATCAATCTATGGCAGCCTCGGACGAGCATGGGGCGAGCGGTAAAGGAAGGGCAGATAACCAAAATACCTCAGATTCTGCGCCAAGGAAGGCCAATCAAAGAGCCTGAAATCGTCGATGCCCTCGTGCCAAATACTGAGGAGGATATCTTGGGGGTGAGCTTAGTCCAGCGGATGCACAAATCAGGACGTCGAGTTAAATATCGTGTGGTTACAGCGGTCGGGAATCGGGATGGGATCGTTGGAGTTGGGTACGCAAGCACGCGCGAGATCGGTCCATCCATACGAAAGGCCATTACCGCGGCGAAGCTAAACGTCGTAGAGATCGCTCGAGGCTGCGGGAGCTGGGAGTGTGCCTGTGGACGACCTCACTCGATTCCGTTCGAGGTTACTGGGAGAAGCGGCAGCGTCCACATGACGATAAAACCAGCGCCGCGCGGACTTGGGTTGGCAGCTGCCGAGGTCCCGAAGACAATTCTTCGAATGGCCGGAATCGAGGACGCTTGGATTCATTCGCGTGGGCAGACGCGCACAACGCTCAACTTCGCCCTCGCTACCTTCGACGCCCTCAAGCAGACCACGAGGGTAGCCCTTCGGAAGCCCTATAAGGAGCACGTCCTCATCGGAAAGGTCGGTGAAGAGAGTGGCTAAATTAGCGGTAATTAAGGTGCGCGGTAGCGTGAACGTGCGGCGCGATGTGAGGGAGACGATGCGGATGCTGGGCCTAACGCGCACCAACCACTGCGTCGTGATAGATGATACCCCCACCTTCCGCGGGATGCTGCAGAAAGCGAAGGACATGCTCACGTGGGGGGAGGTTGAGCAGAAGGTATTAGAGCAACTCATTCGAAAACGCGGAAGGCTAACCGGTGACAAGCGTTTGACTGACGAATTCATTAAATCCCAAACCCCGTTTCAATCGTTAAGCGAGTTCGCCGCCGCGGTACATTCGGGCGAGGCCGAGCTCAGAACGCTCCCTGGATTGAAGAAAGTTTTCAGGCTCCACCCGCCACGAAAGGGGTATAAAGCAACCAAACGTCCATTTAAGGACTTTGGCGATCTGGGCTATCGTGGCGAGCAAATCAACGAGTTCGTCATTAGAATGATCTAGGTGTTGTGAATGGTGGTACGAAGGCGGCGAAAGGTGCGAAAACAACGAGGCACAAGAACTTACGGAAGGGGCTGCTCGAAACGTGGACGGGGAGCTGGGGAGAAGGGCGGCAGAGGGCTCAGCGGCGGCCACAAACAGAAGTGGCCCTACATGCTCAAGCACATGCCCAAACATTTTGGAAAACATGGGTTCACGCGCCCGCTCGCGGCGAGGAGGGAAATCAGCGCGATCAACGTCGGCGAACTCGACGAACGCCTCGACGAACTCCTGCAGCAGGGCATCGCCAAACGCGAGGAGGAGCGGATCGTGGTCGATGTTAAGAAGCTCGGTTTTGAGCGAGTGCTCGGCGGGGGGCGCGTCACCCATCCCCTCGAGGTCATCGCGAAGGAATTTGTGGAATCTGCAAAACGGAAACTCGAGGAAGCGGGCGGAAAGGCAATCGCAGGGTGAAGGCGATGGAACAGCCTGAGAAGCCGCGGTCCAAACTTTATGCACTCGATCCCCTAGTACGAAAACTCCCCGAGGTCTCGGTTCCAAAGCGACACGTTTCATTCAAGGAAAAGTTTATGTGGACGGGAATAGCCCTCCTCGCCTTCTTCGTCCTGACCCAGGTCCCGCTCTACGGAATGGCCCCTGGGGCTGGGAGGGTCCCTTTCTTCGGGCAGCTGCGTTTCATACTCGCCAGCCACGGGGGGAGCTTGATGGAGCTTGGCATCGGGCCTATCGTCACCGCTGGCATCATTATGCAATTGCTAGTCGGAAGCAAGATACTCGGACTTAATCTGGGCCAGTCCGAGGACCGCGCCCTCTTCACCGGCGTCCAGAAAATTGGGGCTATGGTCATGGGTGTCTTTCAAGCATCGATGCTCGTGATTGCGGGGACATACGGGGTCGCCTTTGGCTCAAGCGCAGGCATCTTCATCGTCGCCCAGCTCGCGATAGCTGTGATCATCGTGATCTTCCTCGACGAAATGGTCTCGAAATACGGGTTCGGGAGTGGGATTAGCCTCTTCATCGTAGCCGGTGTATCGATGACCATTTTCGCGCAGGCGTTCAACCCGATAGCCACGGCTGCGACGGGCGGTGAGCTTCCAGGCGCCGTTCCAAACTTGATCAAAACCTTAATAGTGGGAGGCAACATCTCCGACGCGTTCACCAGACCATGGCCTCTACCGAACATGATGGGTGTAATCGCGACGATTTTGGTCTTTTTCATAGTTGTCTACATCGAAAGTATGCGAATCGAGATACCCCTTGCCTATGGCCGCTTCGGTGGCATCCGCGGGCGCTACCCAATCAAGTTTATGTACGCCTCAGTCATCCCGGTGATCCTCGCGATGGTGGTATTCGCGAACATCAGGATATTGGGGATGTTCTTCTCTCCGTTACAAGGAATTTCCGATTATCTCAGCACCCCGAACGGCATCTTCGCCGTCGCGGCTGATCCGCTCCGAGCGGGGATCTACTTAGTGGTCTTGGTCCTGTTATGTATGGGCTTCGCCTCGCTATGGGTAAATATGACAGGGATGGGGCCCCGTAATGTGGCAGAGCAGCTCGATCGCTCGGGCATGCTTATCCCGGGGTTCCGCCGCGATATTAGGGTGATGGAGCGCGTGCTCAGTCGCTACATCACAGGAGTAACGTTGCTCGGCGGCGCAACCGTTGGTGCACTCTCCGCAGGCGCTGATTTCATGGGGGCTTTAGGCAGCGGCACTGGGATCTTGCTTACCGTGAGCATTATGTATAGCCTTTACCAAGAGATAGCGAAGGAACGAATGGCAGAGATGTTCCCGGCGGTGAGGAGGTTCTTTGGTGAATAAAGTGGTCGTCGTGACTGGCGTGCCAGGGGTTGGAAAGAGCACCGTCATCGAAGGGGCGCTAAAGCAGCTCAAGACAAAAGGTGTTGAATACGAATTGATAATCTACGGCGATGTCATGCTCGAGCTTCTGAAACGGAAGGGCATAACTCACCGCGACGAGATGCGGAAGTTCCCTGTAGGCCCTTACCGAGAGGTCCAACGCGAAGCGGGAAAACAAATCGCCCGCGTGGCCAAGCGAAAGCCTGTGCTGGTCGATACCCACTGTCTCGTCAAGAAACCCGAAGGATATTACCCAGGTCTTCCTCGCTGGGTGCTCGAGGAGCTCAAGCCCGAATCGATCGTGATAATTGAAGCGTCTCCAGAAGAGGTGGCGGGGCGGCGGACAAAGGATACCGCGAGGAAGCGGGACAAAGAGCTCCTGAACGAGGTCGTGGAGCACCAGCAACTCAACCGTGCCACGGCAACGGCATACGCGGCGCTCACGGGCGCAACGGTGAGGATAATCCATAATAGGGATGGGAAACTCAGTGAAGCCATAAAGGAAATGGTTGAGGCACTGAGGTGAACTCATGCACCGTATACTCATCTACCCCCTGATCGCCGTCCTCCTGCTCGCGAGCTCCGTGACGATCGCTAGTGCAGAGGAGGCGGGAAATGAGCAGGAAACGTACAAGAGGCTGCTGCAGAGAATAGACGGCTCCATCGTGGCCCTCAGGCATGGGGGGAGTGCGTCGGGAGGTTTGAGTGAGGCCCAAACACTTTACAGTAACCTCGTCGAGAACGAAAATTTTGACAATCGTCCGGAACTCCTGGAAACAAACAACCGAATAACCCAAGCTTTCAGTTCTCTGCAGCAATCAGCGACCGAGGAAAATATTCGGGATTTGCGCTTGGACATCTCGCTAATGGCGAGCGAGCTCGGGGTCGGGCTGCCTTTCAACTTCGAGCATGCTTTATTCTTCATCCTCGGGATTGGAATATTCGTTGCCCTCATCGTCACCCTCATATCTCGACGTGTCGTGAACTGGGAGCGGATGAAACAAATCAAGGCTGAGGTGTCCGCATTTCAGCAGGAGCTCCGCGATGCCCGGAGCAAGCAGGACATGAAG
>JAUXAS010000030.1 GCA_030619825.1 Hadesarchaea archaeon | reverse complement strand
CGTCATGTACATCTTCAAAACGAAAGCCAGTCGGGACGACTTTTATGCCGTGGTTTTCATAAATCACGTCTTTAATATCAGCCTCCCCCGTTAGAACATCTAAAAAACTCACTTCACACTTATGCATTCCCATGATAATCCCCAAGTTCGCCATCGCGAGGTCGCCGTCCAAAATACATACATCGCGTCCGAGACTGCCGAGGGCGATACCCAGATTCGCTGTCAACGTGGTTTTTCCTGTGCCACCTTTACCAGATGCGATGCTTATCGAACGTGGTCGAGCGCGCAAATACTCCCGCCTCCCAAATTTATTGCGAGCGCGCGCTTAAAAGCTTGGACTTGGGATTCGCGCGCCAGCTCCCGTAATTTTGCAGCGCGGACATTTGTTTTATTACATCAACAAATTTTCGTGGGGCATTTTTACAGTGATACACCCCGAATCCAGATTATCCCAAGGGTTGCTAGAACCCATATGATTATGCCCGCTATAACGACACCAGCCGCGATTGCCAGCGCTGCACGTTTTCGGTCGATGCCCACCGTATAGGCTATGAGCGCGCCGGTGTATGCGCCGGTGACAGGCAGGGGGATGCCAACGAATGCCGCGAGTCCAACCAAGCTCAACCTCTGATGCTTACGCGCTCGCTTTACAAACCACCCGAAGATGTGGTCGACAAATTTTACTCTACGGCGGATTGGCGGGAGGATGAAATCCAGCATAACGAATGCAATTGGAATTATTAACAGATTCAGCACCACACATATTATGAACACGGAAACTGGGTCATATCCAGCAGCGATGGCGAGTGGAATGGCACCACGTAGTTCAATGAAGGGCGCCACGGAGATAAGAAAAACTAACCACTCTATCACCATTATACCTCCAATCAATATTACTGTAAAGATAAATCAGTATTTGCTGGGATGACGATGCGGTACAAGCTCATCGCCTTCGACATGGACGGCACGCTGACTGAGGAAGACAGCTGTTGGGGCGTGCTCCACCGCCACTTCGGCACCCAAGAGGCTGCTCGCCGCCACCTTAAGGCCTATGATCAGGAAGAGATAGATTACCCGGAGTTCATGCGCCGCGACATCGCTTTGTGGAAGCCCGTACCGACGCTCGAGCAGGTCAAGCGCGTGCTCACCCCTTATAGGTTGGCGCCGAACGTCGAGCGGGTCGTCGGGGAGATTCATCAGAGAGGGTATCAGACAGTGGTCATAACGGGCGGGATCGACCTGCTGGCGGAGGAGCTCGTGCGGAGGCTTGGAATCCGATATGTATTTTCGAACGGGCTAGCCGCAGATGAGAAGGGCCGCCTGACCGGTGAGGGCATCTTCCGCGTCGAGCCGCGTTTCAAGCACGAAGTGTTGACAGGGCTGGTGGGTGAGCTCGGCGTAAGCCTGCAGCAGTGCGTCGCGGTCGGCGATAGCAAGTACGACGTGAATTTTTTGAAGCACGCTGGGTTGGGAGTGGCGATAGGAGCGGACTCGGAACTTGCGGGTGTCGCAGATGTCGTAATCCGCGATTTTGAACATTTCCCCCAGCTTTTGGATTATCTCTAGCCAACTCGGCAAGTTTTAATAGCGCCAGAGAATCCAATAAGATGCGTGTCCATATCATCCCCTAAAAAACCTGAGAAATATGAGGCGCCGAGCTGGGGCCACATCTACGAGCTCTGCATCCAAGTTGCGGATCAGATCAGGCGCAACGGCTACAAGCCGGATCTGCTTGTGGCGATATCGCGGGGCGGGTGGGTTCCTGGAAGGGTTCTGTCCGACTTACTTGAGAACCCAAACATCGCCACCATCAAGGTCGAGCATTACATCGGTATTTACAAGACGCGCGCCCGCCCGAAGATAACGCAGCCCTTGCCCATTGAAGTTAGGGGAAAACGGATATTGCTGGTGGACGACATCGCCGACTCCGGGAAAAGTCTCAAGCTGGTCAAGAAACACTTGTTTGACCAAGGTGTGGCTGATGTTAAAATCTGTGCGCTTTACTCCAAGCCGTGGTCGGTTGTGACCCCGGACTTCTGTGCGCGCACGACCGACGCATGGATATGTTTCCCCCACGAAATCTATGAGACATTGAGAAAGATAATTTTGAAGTTGAAGGGACAGGGCAAGTCACGGGAGAAGATAGAGGCCGAGCTCGCGCGGATTGGTATAAAACCCTCGATCGTCAAAAAGTTCACCCCACAGATTCTAGCTGGAGATGATGGCTGCTAGTGCTTGAGGGCAATTCGTTGGCCGCGGAGGAACCTCGCGAGCCCCTCGATGTCCTTGACGTCCTTGCGAAGGATCGCTTTGAGCTTCTCCCGAAACTCGACCACCGGCTCAACTCCAAGCCTCTTCAAGTGCTCGGTAGAGAACTTTGCGAGTTTATCGCCGGCTCGGTCGAAGTCGGTCAAAATAATAATTTGTTTAAAGCCGGCCAAGCCTTCGAGGAAATTCAGCAGGGTTTTGCCGCTGCCTGAAGCTCTGAAAATGCGCCCCTCCACCCCTAGCCTGCGCAGGGACCTCTCATCATCCGCACCCTCGACCAAGATGGGCACACCTTGGGCGGAGCATTTTCTTAGTTCGCTGAGCAATTCCTCGATTTGTTCGAGAGTCTCGAGGTTTAGCATGTTTTACCTCAAAACTGCAATACATGAGTTACTCCGGGCCGCGATCGCTTACCCAGAGCCCGCGCCTGAGGCATCGCCTGCAGACGTTGATGTCGTGCATGAAGCAGCGCGAGCAAACCGTGCTGCCGCAGATTCCGCAGCGATAGACATCGACGCTGGCCCGCCCGCATATCGTGCATACGCCGGTAACCCTGCCCATTTTTCGTACCAATAAAAGTTTTGAAGTGCTGAGTGATTAAACGTTATGCAAGCCAGGGAAAGTGGCTACAATTTCGTGCGTCAGCAATCCTTTTTTAATTCATCATCTGAGATTATTTCACCAGTGGCCGCGATGGAACTCGTATCGATGAGTTGGGAAGAAGTCGAGGAGGCCGTTACTGCTCTAGCCGACACCATAAAGCGCGAGTTCGATCCAGATGTCATCGTCGGCATAGCCCGAGGCGGTCTAATCCCCGCCGTGCGGCTCTCACACCTGCTTGGGGACAAGCTTCTGCGCGTCATTCACGTGAAGTACTACAAGGGCGTCAACCTGCACCTCAAGAAACCTGAGCTCTATGTCGACATCAAGAGAATCTCGGGCAAGGTGTTGGTCGTCGATGATGTCACGGATACAGGCACGAGCTTGGAGTTCGTGCTCAAACACCTCAAGCGCAAGGGAGCGAAGGAGATACGCGTCGCAACCATCGCGTATAAGCCGAAATCGCGCTTCAAGCCGGATTATTACAGGTTCGAAACGGATAAATGGATCGTCTTTCCCTGGGAGGAAGCACCCCTAAAGCGCGGCGGTCAGTAAGGCTTGCTTTTGAGCCCCAGCTTGTAGCCGCCGAAATTTGTGGCGAGGTGGATCGGAAGGGTGATGATTATTATTGTGAGAACGATTTCCCAGCTGGGTAGGGCCAGTGGGCTTGCCGCGAGCAGAGCAACGACTACAAAACTAAGTTGATCGAGTCCAGGGGCCAAGCCACCGCGTTTGATGCCGAGCCTGCGCTTGATGAAGCTCCCGAGCAGGTCGCCCAGCAGAGCCCCCAAGGCGAGCAGGAAGCCCAAGGCGAGGTAGCGCGAGAGCGTCCCTGCGGCGATGCCCTGAAGCAGCCCGACGAAAGTGCCAGCCACTAGCCCGGCGAGGAACCCCTGCACCGTCTTGCCAGCACCAAAAATCGGACGCCCATCGGTGAATTTTTTCCCTGCGTCAATCGGCCTGCCTCCACCCAGCACGACTGGCGTAGCGTTCGCCACATAGGCGGGCAGGATGAACCAAAGTGCTGAGCCCAGGATTTGAAAGAGCTCGTTCAACTCCTCACCTTGGAGTCTCTCCAGAGGTATTCAAAATATTCATTCGCGTACTTAGCGAGTCCGACTTCATCCGACCACACCCCCAACTTCTCCCCAGCGCTGGCGAGAAGCAATAAAACCTCATTTCCATCCACGATTACACCGCCGCCGAAGAGCGGTTTTCTGAACCTGACCTCAAGATTGGGAATAGCTTTCAACTCGTTGATGTGTTTCCCCTTTTCAGAGGTTATCACCCTCAGCGTTAGGTTTTTCGCGGCGAGGAGCGGGGAGATGGCACTCGGCTCGAGGAACTCCCTCGGCAGCACAGGGAGTGAAACTAGAACTTCGACCCGTGCCCGGGCGAGCATTTCACCGACCTTTCCCCCAAGATTCCTATCACCCCGGATGACCCAGATGTCAGGCCTTCTAGCTTCCGCCTTCTGCTCGTAGAGGGGCTCGAGCTCCTTGACGATTTCCTCGCCGGTTTCCTTAAGCCGCTGCTCCTGCTCAATGCGGAGGAGCCGAATCACCTCCGCCGGTGGCTTAGCTTTGTACCTCGCGGGCCTGCCCGACTGGACCTCCACCCAACCCCGTCGCTCGAGCCTCGATAGGATGTCATAAATTCGGGAATACGGCACGTTGGCCGTCTCGCCCAAGTCCCCGGCCGTAGAGGGCCCGCCCGAAACCAGCGCCGTGTAGGTCCTTGTCTCATACTCTGTCAGCCCGAGGTCCTTCAACAGTCGCAGGGTTTTCTCAGGCAACATCGCACCACTTTTCATATCAAGAGAAGTTCGACAAGGCTTAAATATTCACCCCTTTGAGTGGTAAATGATGAAAAAACATGCGAGAATTGGTTAAGACGGGCTCGGTCTGTCCCGAGTGCTTGAAGATTCTGACCGCGACGGTGTTCGAGCGCGACGGGAAGGTGTGGATAAAGAAAACTTGCAAGGAGCACGGGGAGTTCGAGGATCTTTACTCCGGCTCCTATGAATGGTACACCCGAGCCGCGCGTTATGCGAAAGATGGCAGAGGCGTTGAGAACCCCCAGGTCACAAAGGATGCCCCAATCTGCCCCAAGGACTGCGGGCTTTGCAGGCTCCACCAAAGTCACTCCGCGCTCGCCAACATCGTGCTGACCAACCGATGCGACCTCACCTGTTGGTACTGCTTTTTCTACGCGGGCAGGGCCGGCTACGTTTATGAGCCCTCGCTTAAGGAGATCGACGAGATGACCAAAACCTTACGCAGCGAGCGCCCCATCCCGTGTAACGCGGTGCAACTCACGGGGGGTGAGCCGTGCCTGCGTGAGGACCTAGTGGATATAATTAAGCTCGTCAAGTCGAGCGGCATCGATCACGTCCAGCTTAACACCAACGGCATAAGACTCGCCCAAGATCCAGAGCTGGTCGAGCAGGTGTGTGCGGCGGGTGTCAACACCTTATACCTGAGCTTCGACGGCGTCTCGGAGAAAACGAATCCGAAAAACCACTGGGAAGTTCCCCAGATCATAGAAAACTGCAGAAAGGCCGGCTTGGGTATAGTGCTCGTCCCCACCGTTATCAATTCTGTCAACGATCACGAGGTCGGCGATATCCTGAAGTTTGGCCTCAAAAACATCGACATTATCCGCGGGGTGAATTTCCAGCCAGTTTCACTGGTCGGCAGAATGCCGCGGGAAGAGCGCGAGCGCTATCGTATAACGATTCCGGATGTCATCAAGCGGATTGAGGAGCAGACCGACGGCGAGATCCGCACGGAGGACTTTTTCCCCGTGCCAACGGCGATGGCGATAAGCGATTTCGTCGAGTCGCTCGCGAAGCGACCGATGTATGACATCAGCAGCCATTTTGCATGCGGGGCGGCGACCTACGTGTTCCAAGATAACGGCAGGTTCGTGCCCCTTACACGTTTCATCGATGTGGATGGCTTCCTAGAGTACCTAGGGGAGAAGTCTCAAGAGCTGAAAGCCGGTAAGAGCAAGTTCCTTGTCGGGACGAAGTTGCTCTACAGCATAAGGAAGTTCATCGACAAGGAGAAGAAACCAAAAGGCCTAGATGTAGACAAGATACTCCTTAACGCGCTTGTCAAGCACGACTACGATGCGGTCGGAAAATTTCACATAAAATCCATGTTCATAGGCATGATGCACTTCATGGACCTTTACAACTACGATATCGAACGCGTAAAGCGCTGTTGCATCCACTACGCGATGACCGACCGAAGGATAATCCCGTTTTGTGCTTTCAACGTGATCCCAGAGTGGTACCGAGACAAGGCCCAAGAGTCTCAGGGGGTCTCGTTTGAGGAGTGGGAGGCCAAGACAGGGCGAAAGCTGAAAAGTGAACTTTACAAGCGGGATGTTAAGAAGTTGAAAAGTTCCCCGGCATACAAAAAGTTCGTGGAGCAAGTGGAAGAGATAAAGGCCAGAGCAGCGGCTCAGCGGGCTTAACTAAGGGCAACATTTTTATAGGCCTAACTTTTGGTTAATTAGTAGCGGAATTAGGTAAGAGTCATCAAGGGGGGATTTTATGGCGGCACAGATGGGAGGACAACCAGTCCTAATACTACCCGAGAGGGTTCAGCGCTACTTGGGGCGGGATGCCCAGCGCATGAACATCATGGCGGCCCGAGTGATCGCTCAAGCGGTCCGCACGACTTTGGGGCCGCGCGGAATGGATAAGATGCTCGTCGACAGCTTAGGTGATGTAACCATAACCAACGATGGTGTTACCATCCTCGATGAAATGGATGTCGAGCACCCCGCAGCGAAGATGATGGTCGAGATCGCCAAGGTCCAGGAGGACGAGGTGGGGGATGGCACGACTACTGCTGTAGTGCTCGCTGGAGAGCTTTTGAAGCGAGCTGAGGAGCTGCTCGATCAGGACATCCATGCTACCGTCATCGCGACTGGTTATCGACTGGCAGCCACGAAGGCGCAAGAAATTTTGGACAACATCGCTATAAGTGTCTCAAAAGACGACGACAAGACGCTTAAGCAGATCGCCTTGACCGCTATGAGTAGCAAGGGCTCAGAGATGCGGGGTGAGAAGCTCGCGGAGCTATGTGTCAAAGCCGTCGGGCAAATAGTCGAGGAATCGGACGGCAAGCTTGAGGCGGACCTCGACAACATCAAGGTCGAGAAAAAGAGTGGGGGCAGCTCGGCGGACTCCCAACTCGTCCAAGGCTTGATACTCGACAAGGAGGTTGTTCATCCTGGAATGCCGAGGCGGGTTGAGAAGGCGAAGATAGCCCTGCTCAACTTAGCTCTCGAGGTCAAAGAAACCGAAACCGATGCCAAGATTAATATAACAGACCCCGAGCAGCTTCGAAGCTTCCTAGAGGAGGAGCGGCACATGTTACAGGAAATGGTTGAGCAAGTGAGGAAGGCAGGCGTTAACGTCGTCCTGTGTCAGAAGGGAATCGACGACATTGTTCAACACTACCTTGCGAAGGCGGGAATCCTAGCGGCTCGAAGGGTCAAGGAGTCTGACATGGAGAAGCTTGCTCGCGCGACAGGGGGCAAAATAGTAACTAACATCAAGGATTTCATGACGAAGGACCTCGGCTCGGCGGCGCTGGTGGAGGAGCGCAAGATAGCGGGCGAGGAGATGATATTCATCGAGGGTTGCAAGGATCCCAAGGCCGTGAGCCTGTTGGTGCGTGGCGGTACCGAGCACGTGGTCGACGAGGTCGAGCGGGCGGTACACGATGCGGTTAGCGTGGTTTCGGCGGCAGTCGAGGATGGCAAGATCGTGGCGGGCGGAGGTAATCCAGAGATAGATGTCGCGAAGGGCTTGCGAGAGTACGCTGATACGGTCGGAGGGCGTGAGGCGCTCGCCGTCGATGCGTTCGCCGATGCGATCGAGATAATTCCGCGGACCTTGGCAGAGAACGCTGGGTTGGATCCAATAGATATATTGGTGCAGCTGCGCGCGGCTCATGAAAAGAATGGTGGTAGGGATATCGGGATTGATGTAGTAAGCGGGAAAGTGACAAACACCCTCAAGTTGGGCATAGTCGAGCCTCTGCGCGTCAAGACACAGGCAATTAAATCAGCAAGTGAGGTAGCGGAGATGATTTTACGAATAGACGACGTTATTGCTGCTGGGAAGCTCGATAAAGGAGAGATGGGACCGCCGGGCGGACCCGGTGCAGGAATGGGTGGCATGCCGCCGATGTGATGGAGGCTCACCCATTTTCCCTAAAAAATACACTCGCTTTGAAAAAGCCCGCATCGTGGGAGCCAGGGCGCTCCAGATAGCGATGGGCGCACCCGTGCTAATTGAAGTGCCAGGGGAAATGGGAAATCCTATCGATATCGCCCTGTTGGAGTTCGAGAAGGAGGCGATCCCGATAACTGTTGTACGAAGGCTACCGGGCGAGAGCCGCGTAAGCAGCGAAAAATAATCGTTGAACTTTTTTATTATCAGCAGTTTGATGTTTAAGTGCATTCGAGATAGTTAATTAGTGGGGCTGACATGGGCGTTCAGCTCGGAGACATCGTGCCGAAGCAAAAAGTTGGGCTGGAGCAGTTTCGCGGACAGATAATTGCTGTCGACACTATGAACTCGCTCTATCAGTTCCTCTCCATAATTCGGCAGCGTGACGGAGAGCTCCTCAAGGACTCCAAGGGGAGAATAACCTCCCATCTCTCCGGCCTCTTCTATCGGACCGCGAATTTGATCGAGGCGGGGATCAAGCCGGTGCATGTTTTCGACGGGGAGCCGCCCAAGCTGAAGCTGCGCACCGTCGAGCAGCGTCGCGCGGTGAGGAAGGAGGCAGCCGAGGAGTGGGCAGCCGCACTCAAGGAGGGCAAGATAGAGGAGGCAAAAAAGTTTGCCCAGCGTGCGGGGCGGGTGGACGAGCGGATGGTTAAGCAAGCGCAGACACTTTTGGGCCACATGGGGTTACCTTGGGTTCAGGCACCGGGGGAGGGCGAGGCTCAGGCGGCGCACCTCGTTCAGCGGGGGGATGTGTGGGCGGCCGCGAGTCAAGATTTTGATAGCCTCCTCTTTGGGGCTCCGATGCTCGTGCGCAACTTGGCCATCACTGGCAGGCGGAAGCTGCCAGGAAAGGATGTTTATATCGAGGTTTTTCCCGAGGTGATCGAACTCCAGAAGCTTATGAAGGAGCTTGGGATAACCCGGGAGCAGCTCGTGGATATCGGCATCTTAATCGGAACTGATTACAACGCAGGGATAAAGGGCATAGGTCCTAAAAAGGCGCTCGAGCTCATCAAAGAACAAGGTTCCATAAATCAAATCGCGAAGACAGAGCTTGGTGAAAAATTTGAAGTTGACCCCCTTGAGGCGCGTGAGATTTTTCTGAAGCCGAATGTCACGGGTAAGTATAAGTTGGAATGGAGTGACCCGGACCCAGAGGGGATTAAGGAGTTCCTGTGCCGAGAGCACGATTTTTCGGAATCTAGGGTTCAGACGGGCATCGATCGATTGCTCAAGGGGCAGCGCGAGCAGGAACAGGTTTCGCTCGAGAAATGGTTCGGCTAGCTCAACGCTCTATGTCTTCCATCCGTATTTTCCGACTAGGGGCACGAAGGAGCATCCTCCTCGCTCCTCAATTTTGAGCTCCCCCTTGTCGCACTTTTCCGCGACTATCCAAGTCTGAAACATGTAGTGTTGACCAACCGGTGCACCGAGCTTCCCACTGATTTTCATCTGCTCAACTAAGGGCTTCGGCAGCTCGGGTGCGCAGGCGGTCACGAGGATGCGGTCCCAAGGGGCCTCTTTTTCGTAGCCGCGTGTCCCGTCCCCAACGACGACCTGAACCCAACCATAACCCGTTCGCTTGAGGTTCGCGCGCCCGAACTCGGCTAACTCGTCAACTCGCTCTATTGAGAAGACCCCTCCTTTTTGTCCAACTACCTCGGCAATGAGGGCGGCGTTGTACCCAGAGCCCGTACCCACCTCAAGCACCTTCTGTTCCGTCTTGAGGTCGAGCGATTCCAACATGATGGCGATCATGCTAGGGGCCGAGATCGTCTGCCTGTGACCAATCGAGAGCGGTTGATCGGCATAGGAATAGTCCCGGATGTTTTCAGGGATAAACTCATGACGCGGTACTTTTTTGAAAGCATCGATGATATCTTGTTTGCTCAGGTAGCCCCACCGGACGAGGCGCTCAACCAACTCCTCTCGCTCCCGCTCGTACATACGACCAAAATAAATTATCTATCTTCAAGCTTAAGGAAGTGGGAGGACATGGGAAAAATCGTCGAGGTCATCACGGCAAGAGGACATCCACGGGTCACGGCAAAACATCAAACCACGCTGATGTTTACGAAAGACAGAGAAGTCGGCTTCAAAGGC
>JAUXAS010000082.1 GCA_030619825.1 Hadesarchaea archaeon | reverse complement strand
GGACTTGGAGCTGGTGCGAGCTGCTGTCGGCGAGCTGTGCAAGTACTCCCACCTCGGCATCGGCGGGAGGGACGCCACGCTGCTCGCATCGATGCGGAGAAAGCGTGTCGACAGGATCATGACCCACGACGAGGCTTTGAAGAGGGTGCCCGACCTAAAGGCGATTGACCCCATCAAGTCTAGATCCTGAAGTTTCGCTGCCGCTTTTCGTCGACTTAATCGATTCGCCGGCCACGCCCCCTTTGCCGCTTCTAACGTTGCCCCTAATCACCGCGAAGTCGACCAAACATAGGGGCGCCCATAGAGCCCTTCGAGTCGGCGCTCGTGAGGCTCAAGCTCGAGTACTGCAAGCGCGGGCGGTGCGGGGCCTGTCCCGTGAGGGGGTACTACAGGCGACGTGTGGTGAAATTTTGAAGATTTTTCTTACCCTTCTAAACCGATAACAAAAATTGGAACTTGAATCGAGCTTTTGTATGCAGGGAGATATTTTTTAACTTTGCCAAAATCGATGCTACCTTCGAAATTAACGTTATCGTGCTTTTGAAAAGCTCTTTTGTGATAACTATGTAAACGCCCACATCAATCTTATCTAGAAGAGAATAGGACATCATTTGAAATTTGAGAAAATCATTTCCGAGAAAATCCGCATGCACAAAAGCGACTTCTACAGCGACCCTATCTTTTAAAAAATCTACCTTTGTTTTTGGTCCTTCCTTTTCATCAAAAACACGGACACCGTGGTGGCCCTCCCAACCTCTTTTCAAGAATTCATTTTTAAAAAACTCGTTCAACGCTCCTCTAACTGGGATTTTACCGGATTTACTTTTGCTCTTGCTTTCTGAAACCTTGACAACATCCTCAAAATTTATAGCGCGGATAATCTCCTCGATTTCTTTCCTTATTGGTAGTTTACTGTTTATAACTTCTTCAGCTAATCTGTACGGCCATGATCTGAACTTCATTCCTATACCAATTAAGGTGAAGAGATCCTAATATAGATCTTTTCCTATCCTAAATGACACAAGATCTTTAGATCACCTAATCTCAGTATGCTCCGGGGCCAAGATTGAAGTTAGAACTAAGACCGGAAGTAGCGGGTACTTACAAAAGTTTCTCTCAGCGGGCGAGGGTCTTGACAGAAACGTGGGTTCAGGAGAATTTGTACTGCCCTGCATGCCCATCTGATAACTTATATCCAACACCCAAAGGGAAACGAGTTATTGATTTTACCTGTCCCAACTGCGATGAACCCTATCAGCTGAAAAGTCAAAGTCATCCGTTTGGAAGTCGCGTGACGAATTCCGCATACAAACCGAAAATTGAAGCCATACGTGCCGGAACTATCCCAAATTTCCTCTTCCTTCAATATGACCTCGAAATGTTGAGAATATCAAACCTTTTCGTGGTGCCGAAACACTTCATGTCGCAATCGATAATCGAACAGCGGAAACCTCTCAGCGAGCGTGCCAGGAGGCGCGGCTGGGTTGGCTCGAACATTCTCTTGGGAAACTTGCCAGCAGATGCGCAAATCCCAATTGTGGAAGATAGATATGAGGTACCAAAAGCTACAGTAAGAGATTCATGGAACCGATTCCTGTTTCTTCGCGAACAGTCGGTTTACTCCCGTGGCTGGCTGGCGGATGTGCTCGCATGCGTTAGACAATTGGGCCAAGAAACTTTCACGCTTGCTGATGTCTACACATTTGATGGACAACTGGCAAAGCTCCACCCCAGAAACAGGCACATTCGCCCCAAAATTCGCCAGCAGTTGCAGGTCTTGCGGGATTATGGCATTGTTGAGTTCTTGGGGAAGGGCGTCTATCGGATCAGGAAACTTTAAATGCCACCTTTTTGATCAGATCGGATCATGTGCTCGGATGGACTAACGTGCCCAGAATGCTGCTGTGTTTCTCTGCAAAAGGTAGACGAAAAGCGATGGGAATGCGAGTCCTGCGGAACGTCCTTCGATTTCAGACGATTAGGGGACGCGTTAGACATGCTCGTGGGACGCCAATTTCAAGAGGATTTTATCGATGAGCTTTTAAGTGATGCTAAGCCCGAAACGTTTCCCAAACTCGGCGAACGCGCCTGGAAATGGACTGGAAAACACGGTATCTTGTACACTCTCGATGCCGGAAATGGTTGGCATGTTGTGATGAAAGGCGTGAAATTGGGCGTGCGGCCGCGACAAGTTGCCAAGCGTTCGGCTAAGAGGACACGATGAGATGACAATGAGGCCAATCAAGGGAGAAATCAGACCACAGTTCTTCAGAGTAAACTACTGGGAACCTACCAATTTTGGAGAGATAATAACCGAATTAAAATATTTCAAGACGAGAGAGGATGCAAAGAGATTTTCTTTGAGATTAGTGAAACGAATGGAAAAGGAATACAAAGGTACCCGTGACATGCCCGTTGTTGAGATTACTGATGAAAGCGATAATGTGATTATGGCGTGGAGAACGGAAAACGGGAAAGTTGTGGAGTATCCGCAAGGATGGTAAAGAGGTGTAAGATGAAAAACCCTAGCGGTGCTTCTTCACCTGTTTCGCGTAGATCTCCCTGACCCGCCCGAGGGTGTCCGCCTCCCCGGGTGATTTGTCCGCGCGGACCCGGGTGATCCAGGCGAAGCGCAGGGTCATCCCGCACGGGTACTTGGGGCTCCGCTGGATCTCGTTGTAGGCAACCTCCACCACCACCCGCGGCAGGACCCACACTCGCCTTCTCTCACGCCTCAACGTATGAAAGATTTTGTTGTTTGAGCTCCGAAAGATAAATCGGGCCGCGTCGATCCTTCTGAACTTTCGGTTCTAAATCTTCCGCTGTATATTCAGCCGAGAGTAAAATTCCCTCGGCCTCAGCTCTTTAAATTCCCCGGTTCGCTGGGCTATGTGCTTCCGGATATCCACGCACAGATGGCATTTCGAGATGTACCCGTCTGGAGCCTCCTCGTAACCGAATTCCCCAACGGCGAACCTGTACAGTTCTCCCATCCCCGTCACGAGGGCGCTGAGGATCGGGCGGTCGTCCAGCCTCACCCCCTCGCAAATCGATTCCAGGTTCCTCGCATCTCCGAGCGAAAGCCCCCCGCAGTAGCCGGTGATGTAGTTGAAGTAGTTGTCGATGTGGAAGTGCTAGCCCCTCGTCAGCTCGGCCGCACACGAGTCCCCGAAAAATTCCTTCGCCGGGTGTTTACTGTACAGGTGCCCGAGCTCGTAGGGCGCCCTTCCCATCGGGAGCAGTTCCAACCTCAGCGCGTCTGGGCCCGCAAGCTTGAGGGTTTCTTCGAGGGACAACGTGCCGCTTACCCCCAGCCTCCTCATCAGCTCGTAGAAGCCCTCCTGATAGACCATCACGTTCGATCCGAATATCTCCCTGCTCACCTCGATCGCCGTTGCCGCACGCTCGAGGGGGACGTGCTCCAAGATGAAGGGGTTGACGCTTATCAGGATCCCATCCAGCCCCGCATCCCTGAGCTCGGAGAGTTTTTCCTCACAAACTCGACGGCTGGTGCACCAGAAGCAACTCGTCTCGACGAAGGTCGCCGGAATCTCGAGCGCCTCGGCCATCCGGGTGAGCTCGAGCAAGAGGTCGAAGTTCATGAAAGGTTCGCCGCCCGTGAGGTGAAGCCCGTAGTTTATCCCAACTGTCCTGAAGCCGGGCGGGTAGTGCACCCGGAGCTTTCCTGATAGCTCGGTCAGGACTTTTTCGGCATCTCCAAGATCGATCCAATCCGCATCCCAGCGCGGGGAGCAGGCGTACATGCAGTGCTTGCATTCGCCAGTGCATTTGTACGTGAGGAACACGCCTCCAGAGAAAGGCTCGTCCACTTTTAAAATTTTCATA
>JAUXAS010000076.1 GCA_030619825.1 Hadesarchaea archaeon | reverse complement strand
CGCGTAAGCAGCTAGGAGAATATTTTGTACTGCGGCTGCGGTATCCTGGATGCAATAGAGTTCCTCCCCTCGCCTGCCGTAACGTCGGGAGGTGCGGGGGATGTTCGCGCACACGACGATGGTTACCGGCGCCTCCGCGATGAACATCTGCCCGAGCGCTGCGCGAGCTAACCCTTGTTTAGTAGTTTGGTCCTTTACGACGACTAACTCAAGAGGTTGGCAGTGCCCGGCGCTTGGCGCTAATCGAGCGGCGTCGAGGATTTTTTCCAAATCCTTCTCCTTAACCGGCGTGGACCTGAACTCACGCACGCTCCGCCTGCCCCTGATCGCTTCAAAAACGTCCATCCAAACCGCAAGCATTTAAACCCCCGCTGAACTTAAAGAATTTGGCGTGATGAAATGGTCGAACGATCGGAGCTCGACTGGATAGTCCAAAAGGCTACCGAGCTACTCGCCGACAAGGTGAAGGATTCCCTACTCACCGACCACGACATCGAGCTGGCATTCAATATATTCGCGAAACCCAGGCTTGAGCGCCTCTCCGATGCTTTCAAAAACGACCTCGAACAAAGGCAGGCGCGAGATTTCATCATAATGAAGCTCCAAGAGCGGATGAAGCAGCTCAACGCGGAGCAGTGGCAGAAGCTGGAGTAAGTGGGTTAATTTAAAGTTGCTATCTTCGACTACACCCAAGTGCTGAAGGGACCTCTTCCGCAGGCTCTACGAGATTGTCCCGAGCGGTGGAATCTAGAGAAACGGCGGGTGCCCAGCCCACAGCCAGTAAATGGCGATGATGCACAGCACGACTATCACGAAGAGGCCGGCTCCCCACTTCTTGGCCTGAGCCCTGAAGCATATGTAGCCGAAGAGGCCGCTGCCGACCAAGGCCAAGATAAGTACGATGCTGAGCACGATTTGTCCTGCCAACTGCACCCAACCGCTTTGGGTGAGGGCAATGATGGGCAGAACGATGATTAAGATAATCGCTCCTGCCAAGATCAGCCATAAGCGCAGATGTTTCACCCCATTTTGCTTGTTCACCAGGCTTTTAAAGTTTAACTTGGAGAAATCTTGGAGTTACTTCAATTTCCCAACGTTTAGGCTGCTTCCGATAGCTCACTGCGCATTTCCCTAAGGATGCTTTCGCTCTTGTCCGGGACCTCTTGGAGTACCCCTCGATAAAGCGTTCCACTAGCTCCATCCAACTTTGAAAAATGCCGCGCATACGCATTTCACCCTTCCTCGTCCAGCCCCCGATGTGGAATGGAGCCAACAAACGATTGAGAGCGACAGATCGTTTGCGCGGCAATTAATCGTAGAATTCGCGGGATTAAAAGATGTTGGTACATGATAATTTTTTCTTACTAGTAAGCGGTTTAAAAAAAGCAAAAGATTTATATCAGAAAATGTTAGGAAATAGGAGGTTGAAAAAATAAGTAAGCAAAGTGAAAAATCGGAAGCCATCAAACGTTTGCAATCGCTACGGAATATTGACCCAACTACAGCAGAGAAACTGTATTCAATTGGAATTAAAACACCCAAACAGATGAAACAATCCGATCCTGCGAAGCTATATAAAAAATTGAAAAATAAAAGTGGGGGTAAATTAGATAAATGTGTATTATATCAACTTCAGGGAGCAGTTTTAGAAATTCCTTGGCCGGAGTGTAAAAACCTAACTAAAGGTCGAAAATAAAATTTCATCGATATCTGAAAAAGCGCGAAACTTCTATTGGAATTCCTGCCTCCCTAGTAGTTTTTGGATTAGGGGTGTTCCTTCTCTGGCGCTGGAAAGGTTTGCCAATAGGACTTTCAGGAGATGCAATTATGGGATTCGGCATAGGGCTGGGTGTACGGGGTCAGGTCGCCCCCGCCTAGTTTTGGCATGCCCACGCTGCAAGAGCCGCAATTGGAGAACTAAAAAATAAGAATAACCCCAAGCTTAACTTGGAGAAACTCTAAAAACCAGGTGGGAAAATGCCTAGAATCGCGATCTTGGATCAAGACTCCTGCCAACCGAAGCGGTGCTCGCTCGAGTGCCACCGTTACTGCCCGGGGGTTCGAACCGGCGACGATACGGTGGTCATCGACGAGCGAACGGGCAGGCCAACGATTTTCGAGGAGCTGTGCACGGGCTGTGGCATTTGCGTTCACAAGTGCCCGTTCCGCGCGATCTCGATCATCAACCTGCCACAGGAACTCGAAGGGCGCTGTATCCATCGCTACGGCCCCAACAGGTTTGCCCTCTACGAATTGCCGATCCCAAGAGCTGGCAAAGTCATGGGGCTTGTTGGACAGAACGGAACAGGCAAAACCACCGCGCTTGAGATCTTGGCTGGGAGGCTCGGACCAAACTTGGGCTCGCGGGAGGCGGCGCCGCCGAAGGTCCTGAACGAATTTTTCAAGGGTTCTGAGTTACAGGCTTACTTCGCTCGGATCGAGCGCGTAAAAACAGCTTACAAACCCCAAGCGATCGATGGACTCCCAAAGGTGGTGCGAGGGGAGGTGGGCGCACTCCTCGCGAAGGCGGATGAACGAGGCGCGTCGATGGAGCTATCCGAAGCGCTTGGGCTGAGTGAGGTCCTCGACCGCAACATCAAACTCCTCAGCGGGGGCGAACTTCAGCGCCTAGCGATTGCCGCGACCGCCGTGCGGGAGGCAGACATTTATTACTTCGATGAGCCGAGCTCGCACCTCGATGTCTACCAGCGTCTCAACGCAGCGCGCGTCATCCGAGGGCTCGCAGAGGCCGGGAAAGCCGTGCTAGTCGTGGAACATGACCTCGCGATGCTCGACTACATGTGCGATTACGTGCACGTCCTCTACGGTAAACCCAGGGCCTACGGTGTCGTGTCATCACCACGGGGGGTCAGGGTGGGAATAAACGTCTTTCTCGATGGCTACTTGCGCGAGGAGAACGTGAGGTTCAGGAGGGAATCCATCCGCTTTGAAGTCCGGCCTCCGTCAAAAGCCCGTGTCGCTGGGCGGGCGATGTTCAGCTACCCCAAGCTCAAGAAGCGCTTCAAGGGGTTCGAACTCGAGGTTACACCGGGCAGCGTTTACGTCGGTGAAGTAGTCGGCGTGGTGGGGCCGAACGCAATAGGCAAAACCACCTTCGTGCGCATGCTTGCGGGGGAGCTCAAACCGACGGTCGGTCGGCTCGGGTTCAAGCTCGCGGTCGCCCACAAGTCGCAGTACCTGAAGATCGAGTTCGACGGCACCGTGGAGGCTTGGCTGCGCGAGCTGATCGGCGAGTTCGGCCCATCTTTCGATCCCGAGATCCTGCAGCCGCTCGAAGTGAGGCCACTGCTCGAGCGGAGGTTGGAGGAGCTGAGCGGGGGCGAGCTTCAACGCATCGCGATCGCCGCGTGCTTAGGGCAACCAGCCGATATTTACTTGATCGATGAGCCCAGTGCCTACCTAGACGTCGAGCAGCGCCTGAGCACGGCGCGCGTGATAAGGCGGGTGATCGAGAGGCGTGAGGCCGCGGCGTTCGTCGTGGATCATGATATGCTCAGCGTTGATTTTGTCTCCGACCGATTGCTCGTCTTCACGGGCGAACCAAGTCAAGTGGGTAAAACTCAAGGTCCCCTTGGGATGCGCGAGGGGATGAATATGTTTCTGCGCGAGGTTGGGGTCACCTTCAGGCGGGACCCCCAGACCGGCAGGCCCCGGGCGAACAAGCCGGGGAGCGGCCTAGATCGGGAGCAGAAGGAAAGGGGCGAGTACTTTTATCTCGGATAGGCGTCATCTTTGGTGTGGGAACGTGATGGGGGTCTCCGAGGATATTAACTGGCTTAAGGGCGATGAGGGAGGCGTGGGAAAAATCTTCCTGCTCATCGCCGATAAGGGAAGCGCGGGATCCCGAGAACTCCACGAACTCTTCGGCGTCGAGGACTGGTGGCCGGTGAAGAGCCATCTTCGAGCCCTCATCGATCGGGGCCTGATCGCTGAAATCGAGGGGAGCTACAGGCTGACCGAGAGCGGACGAAAGGTACTCGAGGGATTCAAGGCGATGGAATACGTACCGCGCGTTTAGACCGAGATCGATGAAACATTTCCGCCCTTTATCATAATTAGCTTATGCTTGGCGGGGGCCTCCTTCGAGAGCTCCTCGACCTCCTCGAGCACAAGGT
>JAUXAS010000088.1 GCA_030619825.1 Hadesarchaea archaeon | reverse complement strand
GATTATGTAATATTTGACGCTTTAGATTATAACTCGGCAAGGGATTATTATGATTACACGCTGCCCGTAAGAATTTTGATAAATGCAGAAATGATAGACACTCAGCTCGAGTCTCCGCCAAGTTTGGAGGATCAAAACTTCGTGTTCAATTTCGGTGAAAATCGCCAAAGTATCGTGCTGGATCAGCAAGCTCAGGATGTCTACCTCAGGACCGATAATAGAAATTTGCATCTAGATGGCTTCGGCGTTTTGGGTTTGGATGAAGCGGGTAACATAACATCATATGGTGGATTTTTCTCACCGCCGTCAACAGTAGATATCCCCGAAACGCTGCTCGTTTTTATCGATGAGAATGCCAACCCAACGATGGCTTGGCTTATCGAAGCTGTATCGGCCGAAATAACCGCGCGACCCACCCTGATGGCCATACACGTTTTCGCAGATGACATAGGGGGCATCGATTACTTGCAAATCGCCTACACAAGTTCAAACGGTTTAGTGAAAGTACTCAAAATCAATCACGTGCCTTCTCTAATCTCCCCCGCTGAAGGTGCGATAACAAACGATAACACGCCGGAGTTCAAATGGTCGGGAGCGGTTGGTGGAGTGAAATACGAGATATGGGTGGACAATAATGCAGATTTTGCATCGCCCAAGATAAGAGAGAACATTTCCACGGTTACCCATACGCCAACAAGCGAGTTGGCAGATGGCACCTACTCATGGCGGGTTAGGGCTTTCAGAGCTGACAACACCGAGCTCGGGTGGTCGCCCACGTGGACCTTCCGCGTCGACACCCAAGCGCCGGAAAGTCCACAGCTCCACGAGCCAGAGAACAACGCTGAACTTGACACTTTGCGAACCGTATTTGCGTGGACGGAGCCCGAGCCCAATGTGACCTATGAGATTCAAATCGATGATGAGGCAAGTTTCTCCCCACCCTACGTGCACGACAACTCCGGCATCGAAGAAAGCTCATACTCGTACTTCTTCTCCCACAACGGCACCTACTACTGGCGCGTTCAAGCTTTCGATCAGGCTGGCAACGCGAGCGGATGGTCGGATGACTACATGCTCATCATCAGGGCACCGCTCAGAGTTCCAACACTCAGCGCACCAGCCGATGGGGCGATCACGAACGACAACACCCCAACTTTTGGGTGGGATGAAGGCAATGCAGATAATTATCGCTTGTTGGTGGATGATGATAGCGAATTTTCCTCACCTGAGGTTGATGTTCTCCTCGGGATAACCGACAGCTACGCCATGGCCGATGAGGATGCTTTACCTGATGATAATTACTCTTGGAAGGTAATCGCGATTGTCGGGGGTAGCCAAGACTCATCGTCGGTCTGGACGTTCGTCGTTGATACCACCCCACCCACGGCGGCAACGCTCCATACACCCGTAAATGGGACAACAACGAGTGACAACACCCCAACGTTCGAATGGATGGTTGGCGCCGGGGCATCGGAGCATCGCTTGCTCGTCAGTGTTGATCCCAACTTCTCACAGCTTGAGGTGGATACTCTCCTCGACATCCCGGAGAATACTTACACACCGTCCCTACTTGCGGATGAGAACTACTGGTGGAAGGTAATCGCGATCGATAGAGCAGGCAACGAGAGCGAGTCTTCTGTTTGGATGTTTACCGTGCAGACCTAGCCCTAACTGTAGAACTTATCCTCAATTTTCATCGGTAATAGACGGACGTTTAAAGAAGCTTTAAGAAGTTTCGAAAAGTAACTGCGTCCGAGGCGGTGGGATGCAAAGACCAAAGGGAACCAAGGACCTCTTCGGTGAGGAACTCGTCAGCATTCGTCACGTCGAGCGCACGATGGGTGACGTTTTCAAGCGTTATGGTTATGAGGAGGTCGAGACTCCCGTTTTCGAGCAACTCGGGCTGTTTAAGAAAAAGAGCGGCGAAAGCGTGGTGAGGCAACTCTATGCGTTCGAGGATAAATCCGGTCGCGAGCTCGCCCTCCGTCCAGAGCTAACCGCCCCCGTCGTCCGCCTTTACATAAACCAGCTCCGATCCGCACCCAAACCCGTGAAGCTCTGCTACTTCGGCAACTGCTTCCGTTACGAGGAGCCCCAAGCGCAGCGATGGAGGCAATTCTTGCAGTCGGGCACCGAGATCATAGGTTCCGCTCGACCTGAGGCTGATGCAGAGGTGATAGCCCTCTCCGATGAAATCATGCGGGAGCTCGGTTTGTCGGGCTACGAGCTCCGCATAGGCCACATCCGCCTGCTTCGAGAGGTGCTGGCTCATGCTGGGGTGAAGGGGGATATCCAAGACCCCATCATGCGTGCGATTGACAGCCGTGAGGAGGCAAGGCTTCGAGCGGAGCTTGAAAGCGCGCGCCTCAAAGCAGGGGATGAAAAAGTGCTTCGTTCATTGATCACGTTACGTGGGAGTATGAAAGTGTTGAAGCAAGCGGAGAAACTTGTCGCGGATCTACCGAAGGCCAAAACAGCGCTGAAGAACCTGCGTGAAATTCTCGAGCACACTCGCTCGTTTGGGGTCGAGAAATTTACGATTGACTTTGGAACCGCCCGCGGGCTGGAGTATTACACGGATCTCGTGTTCGAGCTCTACGTCGATGGAGTCCAAGTTGCAGGGGGCGGCCGGTACGATGAACTCATCAAGCTCTTGGGAGGCGACCCCTGCCCAGCCGTCGGTGTCGGGTTCGGCGTCGATCGCATTGCTCGGGCACTTTTGAAGCGGGGGATGATAGTTCCGCGTAAGCAATTGGATTGTGTGGTCCTCTCTGCAGGCGAAGAGGTGCTCAGCGAATGCCTAAAAGTCGTGGGGGAGCTGCGCAGAGCTGGCTTGCTCGTCGATGTCGACCTGATGGGACGCAAGCTGAGCAAGGCGATCGCGTACGCGGATGCCCGAAGGGCCAAAAGTGCCATCATAGTCGGGGTGAAAGACCTCAAGGAAGGAAAGGTGACGCTTCGCGATATGCGTACGGGCAAGCAAGAGCTTGTCGCGCGCAAGGAGCTCGCGGATAAGCTAAAAACGGTGCCCTAATTTTTCAAATATACGTTTCATC
>JAUXAS010000041.1 GCA_030619825.1 Hadesarchaea archaeon | reverse complement strand
ACGCCACGCGCATTGCCGATGCCGTGGAAAGCTCCTTAGGTGTCCAGTTCGACGAGTTGGATATCAGGGTACTCCAAGACTGTGCGCGCGAGGTATTCACCCTCTACAAGCTTCGGGAGCAGGTGGCTGAGCACATTGACGGGCTGATGGCCCAAGTGGCACCCAACCTACGCGCGGTCGTCGGTGGATCGATCGGGGCCCGCCTGATCTCGCTCGCTGGGGGTTTGAAGGAACTCGCCCGCCAACCATCCAGCACGCTGCAAGTCTTGGGCGCTGAGAAGGCGCTCTTCAGGTCCCTCAAGGGGCGGGGCAAGCCTCCCAAGCACGGCGTGATCTACCAGTACCCAGAAGTTCGAGGGGCGCCCTGGAAGCAGCGGGGAAAGATATCCCGCGCCCTCGCAGGCAAACTTTCAATAGCTGCGCGCGTCGACGCGATGTCTGGCAAGTTCGTGGGGGACAAGCTCGTCGCCGACCTGAAAGCACGCATAGATGATATCAAGGCGAGATATAAGGAACTGAGGAAGTAGGATGAAGGCAACCGAACACGAACGCTTCGCGGGGGTTTACTGGATTGAACTCGAAGGCGGCACGCGCAAACTTGCCACTATCAACTTGGCTCCGGGCGCTCAAGTCTACGGTGAGCGACTCCTCAAGATTCAGGAGATCGAGTACCGCCTTTGGGACCCCCACCGAAGCAAGCTCGCGGCTGCTATCCTGAAGGGTATCAAGGAAGCCCCGATAAGCTCGGGTAAAAAAGTGCTCTACCTCGGCGCGGCGAGCGGGACTACCGCCTCACACGTATCGGACCTCGTAGGACCGAGCGGCTCGATCTACTGCATTGAAATTTCCTCCCGCCCGCTCCGCGATCTGCTGTTGGTCTGCAATCGTAGACCCAACATGGTGCCCCTCCTGGCCGACGCGCGGCAGCCGGGGAGCTATTGCGCGCTCGTTGAGAAGGCGGACGTGGTCTACCAGGATGTCGCCCAGCCCGACCAGACAGAGATCTTGTTGGCGAATGTGAAGGCGTTCCTACGCGAGGACGGGCACGCAGTGCTTGCACTCAAGGCCCGGAGCATCGACGTCACCAAGGAGCCGCGCGAAATCTTCAAGGATGAAATGGGAAAACTCGAAGAGGAATTGGAAATAATCGATGCGAAGGTCCTTGACCCCTACGAGAAGGACCACGCGATGCTCGTGCTGCGCAAATGAAATTGTATTTTTAACACCATCTGATTGCGCAAAATCTGGTCCAACAAAATTCTTTTAGGTTTGGAAAATGGGCCGTTTAATTGGGTCGTGAGCCTTTTTTGAAAAAAGGAAAAATTTTGGGTTGGAGGGTGTTTGCAACCCTCTTCCCCGATATTCCCCCCTAACCCAGCTTCGTGCTCCACGACCCGTTGTTGTTACGGTTGCCAACGTCAGTGGCCGCTCTTGCTGTTATGGTTACTCCCTGCCGCCCGATTGACTTGCCACAGTAGCGTACCAGACTATGTCGGCGGTGTGACCTGCCGTTCCTGATGCTGGGTAGAGAACGTTGGTTACGATGGTGAAGTTGTCTGTTGTAATCGTGTGAATCTGCACAACATATGCATTAGTTACCGCGGCGTTGTCGAAGTTCGCCAAGTTCGCGGTTACTCTGGGAACACTTGGAAATGGGATTGGGAAAGTGATAATGTTCTCCCAGGAACTAATTGAGTCTATCGGCACCACGTTTTCCGCCAAGCCGCTCTGGGAATAGTCGAATATTGTTTCAGTCTCCGCGTCGCTGAATTTCGCCGCCGCCGCCCCTGCCTGATAGAGGTCGTTGTTCGCCACGAAGTTGTTGGTACCCAAGAGTATCGTTATCCCGGTGTTTTGTTGCTTGCTTCCAGTGCCTTTGCGCACAGTGTTGCCCTGGATGTTGTTGTAGTTACTGTTATCGACTTGGATGCCATTGTCTGTGTTGTCGGTTGCTTGCGAGTTACCCACTACCATGTTGATACTAACCGTGTTGTTGTCGCTCGAGGAGGACAAGTAGATGCCGTGGTTGTCGTTCCCCTGAATGGTGTTTCCCGCGACGGTGTTGTTGCTCGAGGCGGTCAAGTAGATGCCGTGTTGGCCGTTCCCCTGAAAGGTGTTGCTAGTGATCGTGTTGTTGTTCGAGTTGTCCAAGCTGTTTCCCTGAATGGTGTTGCCAGTGACAGTGTTGTTGTTCGAGGATTGCAAATAGATGCCATAGTCCCGCAAGTTCTCCACCCAGCAGTCGACGATTTTCGAATTCTTCCCACCGTAGAGGTGAATCCCACGCATGGTGCCAGAGGTCTGGTTTACCGCGTTTCCGTTGATGCGCAGGTTCTGAACCAGCAGGTTGTCGTTGTCCGAAGCGTAGATGACGGACATGTCGGCGTTTTTAGAGTCCTTTATCTTGATGACAGTCGAGGCTCCAGCACCAACAAGGGCAACGTTGGACTTTGAGATGATGATATTGTCACTCACGACGTAGGTTCCCTCTCTGAGATAGATTGACCCACCGATGGCTGGCAGGTTATTTATCGCCAAGTTGATCTGGACTTGGTCGTCAGTCCCATCGCAGACGTAATCCGCATTCTCGTCGTCTATTGAATTGGATGCTGCCACGACGAAACTCGCAAATCCATACCCGCGTGGCCCTTGAGCCCCAGTTGACCCTGTTGATCCCGCTGGCCCTGCTGATCCAGTTGGCCCGCTTGGACCCTCTGGCCCTTGGGGTCCCGTTGACCCTTGAGGTCCCGCTGGCCCCTGAGAGCCTTGGGGTCCCGCTGGGCCTTGAGATCCCGCTGGCCCCTGAGGCCCTTGGATGAGGACCGCCGAAATCCCTACACCCGCCGCGATTACAGAAATAATCAAGGCGAATGTGGCAATTGTTGACACAGGGATGATTGCCCTTTCTCCATTCACTTTTTTCCACCTCCTTTTTAGTCGGGTATTTACTACGCCCCCGCCAAGGCGCTATATAGATAGCTTTTCACCCCACCTTAAAAACATTGGACCAAACACGATTAGAGAAAAGGCTTCAATCAAAACAGCACACCTCAAGCTCGCAAAATGTGTTTCATAGAAGCGCTTCAATGGTCTGTATCTTCCTTCTCACCCATCAAAATTGCGCCAGCTTTATCAGCTCTTCCCTTATCGAACGTAGCCAATCGCAGCCTAGCGCGTTATCGAGTAGTCACCTCACAACCATCTTCGGTGACGATTACCGTATGCTCAGCCTGCGCAACCTTGCCTCCCGCACGCTCGGCCAGTACGTGGTAGGGTAAGAGAGCCCCGACGCCGACCAATTCTCGCAGGGTCAGCTCCAGCCTCAACTTCGACATCTTCTTGGCCAACCAGCGCTCAGCGAACGGCAGGCCATCGTAGGCCCGCTTGACATCCCGCAGGAGCTCTCGAGCCATGCGCAGGCGAACGGGGCGATCGTACAAGTACCTTAAAATGTAAACTTTCTGTTGATCCTCGACGTACCCGGTGCCGTCGGTCACGAAGGGCTCGAGTGCCACCACATCGCCGACGCTCAGCTTCTGCCCCGTCTCCCCCTTAACATTCGGCACCGTCAGACCCGCGTGAAGGTTCCATCGCGCTAGGCTGTGGCCCGTGAGGTTGTGGATGGGCTTGAAGCCAGCCGCAGTTGCAGTTTCCTCAACGATCCTACCTAACTCACCCACATCGATTCTCGGCTTGATCGCAGCGATCTCGGCCTCAAGCGCCCGCTCGACCGTTTGGACTAGCTCCTGCTTTTCACCCGTCGCAATCGTGAACGCGGTGTCACCGATGTAGCCGTCCACGTGGACACCTACATCGACCTTGACCATGTCGCCCTCTTTGATTGTTGTATCGTCATCGGCGGGCGGGCTGTAGTGGGCGGCGATTTCGTTGACCGAGACGTTGCAGGGAAATGCAGGTTTGGCTCCTTTTTGGGTGATGAGCTCCTCGACCGCCTCGGCTATCTCGAGCAGCGTGACGTCCGGCTTCACGAGGGGGCGCGCCTGCTCGCGCACCTCGGCCACGAGCTTACCCGCCTTCCGATACGCCTCGAGTTCCTCTTCAGTCAGCATCCAAACACCTTGAACAAAAGTTGTTTAATCCTGCGCCCAAATTAAACTTGATGTCATGCCCAAGAATACCTTCCTGACCGAGGCGCAGGCGCAGGTTCTCGAACTCAGAGCCAAAGGAATGACACAAGCTAAGATAGCGCGCAAGCTGAGAACCTCACGCGCGAACGTTTGCATCCTCGAACGCCGTGCGCGGGAGAACATCGCCCGAGCCGAACGGACGCTCAAACTGGCCGCAAAGCTCCGTGCTCCAGTTGTGCTCGAGGTCAGGCAGGGTGACGATATTTTGGAAGTGCCCAAGAGGTTGTTTAAGGCGGCAGATGCTGCAAAGATCCAGGTTAAACTCGGTACACCCGATATCATAACCAAGATCCGGGAAGGGGTGGGAGATAAACTGCACGGTCGGTCAGCGACTCAAAGTTTTGATGTGGTTTTAACATCGAAAGGCGAAGTACTCATCGTATGAACTTCTCCAAGCCCATCTGTTTCTCCCGCTCGTACCGAAGGTCCTCTTGTTTATAGCCCAGGACCTCCATGATCCGCATCACCGCCGGCAGGACTTGATGCTCGACGTAGTAGTCGGGATCGTATTCCCTGCCCTTGAAATCCTCGACAGGGACGGCACGCTCGCTTATGCTCCCCGGGCCCTTGGCCTCGATGTAGGCGATCACCATCCCCGGCTCCACTTCCCGCCCCATCTCGCGGAGCCTCTTCGCCGCGACCACGTGGGGGCCTATCAAGCGGTAGCTCTCGATGGGCATCTTGAGCTGGGTGTATATCACGAGGTCGTCCAGGTTGACACGACCCTCGAGCATGTCGCGGGTGGTTTTGCGTATGAGCTCGGCTGCCTTCTTCGGCGAGCCATCACGTAGGATCGCCTCAAGCACCGCCTCTTGAGTTTTCTTAGCGAGCGCGGCCCAATCGCGGCGTACAAACTCCAAGCCCTTGACCACCATCCTGCCTTCCTCGTCAATCATCGCGTAGCGCTTCTTCGTCACGAAAATGCCGCGGGGGTAAAAGCCCTCGAACTCGAGCTCCATGATGCCGGGTAAGCTCTCGTTCACTTTCTTTAGAAACTTTATCCCGTCCTCGCGCTTCTTGCCGTTAAGCTTACAATATAAACTATCGGTGTCGGAGTAAATCACATCGAAATCAAAATCCCTTGCCATGTCGATGGTTTTGTGGATGTAGTGGCGGCCGAAGCTCGTAACGCTTTCAGCGCACTCCTTGAAGTACCACCGCGCCCGAGGGTAGCCGAGCATGCCGTAGAAAGAGTTCGCGACTATTTTGAGGGCCCACTGCTGCGCGTCGAGCGAGCGGTACTCCTTGGTGCCGCGCTTGTATTGTTTCAGTTCGCGCTTCAGCTTAGCCCGTGCCTCGATCAGCCGCTCAAGTGTGGAGGGGATGAAACCCTTTCTCCGCCTGCAGAACCTATAACCGAGTTCGGGCACCGTCGTCGCCTCACTTGGCTTGCAGCACTTGCAGTTGAGTGCGGAGGGGTCGATATTGTGGGAGACGATGATGGATGGATAAAGCGAGCGGAAGTCAAACACGATCAGATTCTCATGTAAGCCCTTCGCTGGCTCCATCACGTAGGCTCCAACGTATGTCTCCTCGAGGCGCTCGGCGTACTCCTCGCCGACTGGCCGGGCAGGCACGAGCTCGCCGACCTTGTGCGCACCTGCGATGAGCAGCCACTCCACAAGTTGCCCGGGAGTCATTCGCGTCACGTCGAACGGCGTCTGTCGAATAATTCGCGTGAGCTCAAAGAACAGCGGGAGCAACTCGAGTCCTAACTCGAGTGTCGCTTGAGAGTCGGACAAACAGTATTCAAGCAGCTCTTTCGCCCGTTCACTGCCCCGCTCCCAGGTCTCGGCCATTTTGGTGAACTTGAAATCTGGCTTCTCTTTCCCCAGCATGTGCCGGTAAACATTCTCAAGGGTGTAGTGGATTAGCCTTATTGCCCCTATCGTGGCGAGGAAGTTCACCATTGTGTAAACGTCGATGTGCACCCGCCCCCGAATCTTGGTGGCCGTTGCGAACCGCCGCTTGCGAGCTATCACCTCCGAGCCATCCCGCCCGAGCTTGAGCTTGAACTTCAGTTGTTTCGCCCGCTCCCGGATGTAGGGAAAGTCGAAGAGGTCGGTGTTGTAGCCAAGCAATACATCGACGTCCCGCTCCTCGACCAACTCGACGAACCGCTTGAGCATTTCCCGCTCGCTACCCATAACCTCGACGTAATCGAGCTTCACCCCGAGGTCCTTCCAAGTGATAACTTTTTTGAAACCTCGGTTATCGGCCAAGCTTATCATGATGATTGGATCCTTGTCGGGGCGGGGGGTGCCAGCCGGAATGTAAACCTCGATGTCGAAGCTCATCACGTTGAGCTTTTGTTCCGGCACATCGACCGGCTTAGGTGGACCGTCAAGCAACAACGTTTTAACGCCTTTTTCCTCCTCCACCTTGCCGCTCACGCTAACACCCAACGTCGGGATGAGGTCTCGGTCCACTAAGTAGCGTCTCGCCGAGGGGATGTCGAACTCGTAGATATCTTTCACCCCGGGCAGCTCGCGCATCGCGTGCCTCAGCGCCGGCATATCCTTTGGGTGGTGAAATGTCACTCTGAGGACCTCGACCTTGTGGCCGAGAAAAGTCCGCTCGACGATATCGACCGACTTCGGCTTGATCGTTCGTTCACGCTCGCTGAGTTCAAGTTTTGAGATGAGCTTCGCCACTTTTTCAGCATTACTGGTCGTAACGTAGAAGTACTGCTCGAAAGTTGGATCGATGGCTACTACGGTTCCGGTCCTGCTCTTTAGGAACAACCTTATGCAGGGCTGCGCTTCTTCTTCGGCGTAGTCGACATCAAGCAGTAAGCCCTTCATGTGCACCGTAAAAACAATCGCCCGCTTTTCAGATAAAAGCTAGGGTAACCGCCCATTATACCCACACCTATTTCTCGCCGCCTTGGGCTAGCTCTGCGATCTCTCGGTCTAGTCCCTTTTCCTTTAGTTTCTCCCGAAATTGCGCGGGGTCGACCATCCCCATTAACCCGGCCACGCGCGGCCAGCGAATCGAACCTTCACGACGGCTGACCAAGTCCGAGCGGAGGGTGACCGCGAGTTGCCGCAAGCGATTTTGGCGCGCGAGATTTTTACTTCTTTGCTGCTTCGATCCTAGCCTTTGCAAGTGCCAACGAGATTTCCTTGGCTTTCTCGTTTGGTATTATTTCGTGTACCTCACCGAGAATGTAGGGTTGAAACATGCTTAGGTTCTTGTAGACACCTGCGGCTTCCCCTTTACCAATGGCGTATCCCGTGTTTCCGTCTGGGAAGAAGCAATGCTCCTCAATCTCGCCCTTCTTTATGAGATCATCTATGGCTGCAAACATTTTCTCACTCAGTTTTAAGCCCTCAGAGGGATCTGTTGGCCATGGTGCTACCGGATTCCTACGCCACAATACTAAGAATCTAGCCACTTAACCCACCTCCTTACAACTTGTCGGAATGTTCTATGGTTACTTATCACCTAATATTTTTCGGTTGGGATGGCTTTGCACATAAATTACTTCTTGCACATAAATTCCCTTGTTTGCAATAAATGGGCATTAAAAAGCAGGTCAAATTTTAACTTTTTCAAATTGTGTGAAAGAAAACAGAGTGTTTTAAATAGCGGCGCCTAAAATAGAGTTTGGTGAACCCGTGCCGGTGCCGTGGTTGGAAATAATCGTTTTCATAGTTTTTCTCGTCGCCTTATTTTTGATGTCCGCGATAAAGGTCCTGCGGGAGTACGAGCGAGCGGTGAGATTCAGGTTGGGCAGGTACGTTGGGATCAAGGGGCCTGGGCTATTCTTTATCGTCCCGATACTCGATAGGATAATGAAGGTCGACTTGCGCACGCTAACGCTCGATGTACCTAAACAAAGTGTGATCACCAGGGACAACGTGAGCGTCAATGTTGATGCGGTCGTCTACATGCGGGTGGTGAACCCGAACGATGCCATAATGAAGGTGGCGCGCTACATCACGGCCACGAGCCTGCTCGCTCAGACCACGCTGCGCGATGTGCTCGGGCAAAGGGACCTCGATGAACTGCTGACTAAGCGTGATGAACTGAATGTGAGCCTTCAGAAGATCCTCGATAAGGCGACTGATGCTTGGGGCATAAAGATGAGTTCGGTGACGGTAAGGGACGTGAGCCTGCCCGGGGAAATGCTCCGCGCGATAGCGAAGCAAGCAGAGGCGGAGCGGGAGCGGAGATCGAGGATAATAATGGCCCAAGGTGAGTCCGAGGCAGCGAAGAAGATGGCTGAAGCCGCGAAGCAATATCAGGAGAACCCATCTGCGATGAGGCTTCGAGAGCTTCAAACGCTTACCGAGATAGCCCGAGAAAAGAACATGATCGTGGTGAGCCCAACCCAGCTCGGCACCCAGCTTGGAGAAGTGGTCAGTTTAACCTCGGCAGTTCAGAGAAAAAGGAAAAAG
>JAUXAS010000001.1 GCA_030619825.1 Hadesarchaea archaeon | reverse complement strand
GCTAAGTGTAAACAAAGATTATAAACTCTCATCACATGCTCCATATTATGAGCGGAACAGGACAATTCTTTTTCTACAATCTCTTTTATTTTTTGATATTTTTCTTCCATCTTAGCCCCTTCGTACGATCGTTGAAAGGGGTCTTGAATTTTTAAAATCTTGTTTCAATATACTTTTAGCTCTCTCTTTATACTTTCCTATAAATTTTTCATTTTCACAATAGATTTCAACGTAAATAGGAAAGAGGTCTTTATTACTGAAGAACGAATTTGGCTCTATGAGCTCATGAGTTTTTAAATTTATGAAAGGTATAGTAATCCTTTTCTGAAGAAGCGCTTCACCAATGACAACTATAATATTATCTTCGCCGATTTCATGCTCCATCTCTAACCTTCTCTTTCTGCGTACGAATCCTTTCACAGGATATTCTAGCAAAGTAGCTCTTAAAACTGTGTGATAAAATCTACCTGTTTTAATTCTTTTTATAATTTTCTTCGTAGATTCTAAACTACCTAGATAATTTAATGCCTCTTCATTGTTCATTAAAAAGAACTCTTCATCTATTTTTCCGTCGTCATATGCCATGTCCAAAGCTTTTCCGAGCATTGCCCATGCTCTCAAGTTCTTACCTCTCCATACCCATTCATAAACCGCCTTTCTTAATTCGATGTACCTTTTCACATGTTCAGTGCATGTGGAATCGATGCAAATCTTATCGTCATGAAAAGTGTAAGAGTCAGCAACCTTAAAAGGATCATGTAACTCTAGGTTGAAAAATTCGCTTAAATTGGCTGTTTTATAAAAGTTAAAGATGTTTTCAACGCAATCTAAATCAAGGGAATCGTTAATGAATAGCGAATATCTTGGATTTTTTCCTTCCATTATTTCAGCTATTAAGCTTTTGTCGAGTTTGAACTTATCCAATATACCTGAAACCTCCTGCGCCTTCCCTTTTATCAACTCTGCACCGAAAGCTGCATGATCTTTTCCAAATTCATCTACTCGAAGGAATAAGTCGGAAACGTGGCCAAATGGTCCATGACCTATGTCATGTAATAGACCTGCTATCGCTATCTCTTCAGGCAATTTATTGTTTTGAACCACTACTTTCGCGAGTTCATAGACCTTTAAGGAGTGTTCTAACCTAGAACTTGATTTTCTCTTAAGTATGTCAGGTGGCACGTCTGATAACGAAATCTTATCCAATCTTTTAAGCCATTTGGTTCTAATTAATTCTGAAACTAAATCATCCAATTCCATGGTATTAACAATAACAGTTAAAACTTTTAAATGTTTTTCGCAACCGCACCATGACATCGGGAAGCAAATTAGCCAGTTTAAGAGGAGATTTTCCGGAAATCCCCTGGAGGGTACAAATCTGGGTGCAAACCCTAATACCGCACATAGATTAAAAATGACTGGCGCTTGATAGAATGGTTGAAAGCACTGTTTGCTTTGGTTTAAAACTATCTAATTAATAGCTATTATTTGTGAAGATTAAAGCGGAAAAAAGTTAGGAAAAGGCAGATAGACACTTTGGGACGGGATGTTGTTGCCTAAGAATTCACACATTCTCTACTCGGGAGATGAAGCGGGATTTTTGAGCAAGCTACAGGAGTTGTGGAAGCCGTATGAGGATGAAAAGGCGAAGGTTATCCTCGAGCATCTGGGCGGGGCCGAGTCGCTTCTCGACCTAGGCTGCGGTCCTGGGCAACTGTTGAAGCGGCTAACTGGCAAGGTTTCGAGGCTCGTCGGCGTGGACGAGAGCGAGGAGATGTTAGAAAATGCAGCGAGGAACTGTCCGTCAGCCGAGCTGGTCCGCACAAAGGCAGAGAACATGGAGTTTCGTGAGGAGTTCGACGTAGTGGTAACGTCCCAGATGCTGCACGAGGTGAAGCAATTCGGCGCCGCTGGGCAGATGGACGTAGTTCTTAGAGATATCTGGGACGCCCTAAAGCCCGGGGGGAGGTATTTCCTGCTCGACCACCTAGATCCGGGAGAGGGAAAAGTTACTATTAGGCTCCGTCAAGATGATGCGCTCCTGCGGGAGTTCGTGCGCAAGTTCCGTTACCGTCGCGTCCAGCTCATAAAGCTGGGGCCGAACCTCTACGAGATGGAGAAACGGGATCTCCAAGATTTCGTCACGAAGACTTGGGCTTTGAGGAGCCCGATGGAGGAGATGGAGATGGAGGAAACACATGCGGCCTTCAACGAGGAGGAGACGAAAGAGATAGTTCGTGGGGCGGGATTTTCGCCGGGAAGTTTTATAACTCTCACCAATATGGGGAAGGACTTGGAGGATCACGGGATGGAGCTTCAGAGAGAACCTCCATGGGATCGAAAATTCCTCCTGATATCCTCAAAGACCTGAATGGGAAATTGCTGGAGGTATCCAATGCCTGAGAAGGATATTTTAAGTCCCACCGCATTTTGGGACGAAATGGCTCCATACTACGATGAGTACGTCGCTTCCACGCGCTACAAATTCTTCAAGCCCGAGGACGAGGCGAAATTCTTCAACGAACTTTTCAAGGGGCGGCGCCTGATCTTGGACCTCGGCTGCGGGACGGGAAGGACAATTAGGTTGCTCGGCAGGTGCGGGTACAAGTTCGTTGGGATCGATATCTCAAAAAAGATGCTCCAGATAGCGAAAGGGTTCAAACAAGGCAGTTACGTCCTCGCAGATATTCGACATCTCCCATTCTTGGATTCAACGTTTGATGCGGCATTTTCCCTTCACGGTGGGGTATCGCACCTTAAAACATTTGATGAGAAATTGCAGGTCTTCAAGGAGATATCCCGCGCCCTTAAACCAAGGGGGCTGCTGTTCATCGACGTCAGAAACCCTTACAGGCGGGATACGGGCGAAACCTTTGTGGTGGAGTGGCCCGCTGGCAAGAAGAAGATAAAAACGATGGGATATGCCCTCTGGCCAAAGGACGCTCGAGAGATCCTCAGGGAGAATCAATTTAAACTCAAACATCTGCTAGGGGATTATGATCTGAAAGAGAAATACACCAAAGGGTCCAAAAGGCTCATAATTATCGCATCAAAGAAACCATAATGGAGTATCAAGCATATGCGCGTAGTGCCCCTAGATTCCGCCATAGAGGATTCGTTTCTCAAGTTCCTGAGGCGGGATGTCACCAGTAACCTCTTCGGCCTTCTAGACCTGAAGTTTCAGAGAGATAAGACCAAATTTTGGATAGCGCTAGAGGATGCCGAGATATTGGGTTACATGCTTGAGTATGAGAATCACCTCAACCTCCGAGGAGATGTTAGATGCGTGGCCGAACTTTTAAAGAAAGCAAGTTTGATAGAACCAGACCTCAACATAGAGCCTTCACACCTCCCAATCGTTAAGACTTTCTATGAGCCCGTTAGGCGAATCGGCCCGGGCTTGAGTAAGGTTGCCACTTTGCTGACCATGAAGGTTGATAAAAAGCAATTCAGACCTCTCATCAAACACCACCCCAGAGAATTAAGCATGGAAGAATTAGAAGCCATCGAAAAGTTGTCTGTTGCATTTAATGAAGAAATGGGATTGGGCCCCATCACGCGTGAACATATTGTAAAGATGTTAAACCGGCGCCTCTTTTACGGGATCTATGAAGGAGATGAATTGGTCTCATTCGCAAGCGGCACCAGTGGCACCATTATGGAAAAATTATCGCATGTGGCCCCAGTTTATACATTACCAAAATTTAGGGGGAGAGGATATGCTACATCGATATGTTCTGCGCTCGTGGAAAAACTTCTAAATCAAAGTGAAGCGGTAATGATCTTCGTGCTGGCAGACGAGATTCCTGCCCTTAAAGTGTATGAAAAAATCGGGTTTACCAAAACTGGGCACAAGTTTCTGGCGTTTTGGGGTCGGAGAATCGATGGAGAAGTAGTTAGACCGATGGAGACTCAACACGGAAGTGAATGATCATGGGAGGATATGCGGAGTTGAAAGGGAAGGCCCTCGATTGGGTAGTACGATCTCAATTTAAGTTACCTCTGAAAAGGATGCCAAATAAACTGGTCGTGACACCGCTGAATGTTAGGGCTTTCTTCGGCGATGATTTTAAAAAGCGAGTTAAAAGCAGGGAGCTTGCTGTAGAGAAAATTAACGACAACTTCTTAGTGGAGAAAAACAGGCGACAAGCCGCGTTACTCTGCACTGGTGAAGTAGGGGCATCAGCATTCGCCGACAATATTTATGTTCTCTGCCATGTCCCTAAGGTAAATGAGATCATCTTCGTGGGAACGGGTGGGGGAATAGGAAAAGAAGTGGACACAGCAGATGTTCACGTCCCCCACACATGCAAAAGGATGGACAAGGTGTTAGAGGTCCTAATTCCTTTAGATATCCCGGCGAAAGCCGATGAGCAGATAATCGGAGAACTCTTGCCTCTAGTGAAAGAGGAAGTTGAGGGTCTGAGGATAAAAGTCCACAGCGGGATACATGCGACCGTGCCCTTCGTCTGTTCGGAAACAAGGAACCTATTGCTAAGCCTGAAAAGGCAAGGAGTTTTGTCGGTAGATATGGAGTTATCGGTCCTATACGCGTTGGCGAACTATTACGACAAAAAGGCTGTGGGAATTATCAGAATAGGAGACTGCCCGCTGAAGGGGCTCATGTTTTGGAACTCAGTAAAAAGTAAGGTCAGATTGAAGGGCGAGATACATAGAAGAATTCTTTACGCGCTACTGAAGTATCTATTTGATTGAGGGATGCTTGTGACCCCTAGGAATGAGAGGGTTCTGATAATTACTCACTGGGATGGGGATGGGCTTACTTCTGCTGCAATCGTGCTGAAAAAATATCCAGATGCAAAGCTCGTGATTGCCCGCCCTCACAATCTACCTGATAAGCTGAGTAGCACGCTAAAGAATCCACCCGACCGTATCTACATCTTAGATGTTTCACCCTCCTATCCAAACGCGAGGGAGCTGGTAAGGAAGCTGGCAAAGAAAACAAAAATAGATATTATAGACCATCATCCGAATTATCCTCGCTCCCCATCACATCTATTTACTTGGTCTTCGTCCAAGTCGGTAAGTCAACTTACATCCGCGAAGGTCTTTCAGGATCGGTATTTGGCTGAGCTTGGCGCCCAGTGCGATTACCTTATTGACGTTCCGAAATATCGCGAGGAAGCAGAACTTTTCACTTTTGCACTTCGCCACAAGATAACTGATGATGATTTCAAGATCCGTGTTGCCAAGCTGTTGGCTAGGGGTTTGAGGATTAACCAAATACCGGATGTGATCAAAGAAGGGCATGAAGGCAAAAAGAAGTTTGAACAGGTTCTGAAAACAGCAAAGAAAGCAGGGGTACAAGTGACTCCTACGTTTTCCGCGATCTACCTAAAGGAAACACACGGCTTTGGTGGGTTAATAGCTGAGAAACTTTCAAGGAGGAATAAGGTCGCAATGGTAATGAGCGAAGCTTGGGATGAAAAAGGAAAAGTTGTGTTTGCCATTAGGAGATGGGATGTGCCTATTGATCTAGGCAAAGTAGTTGGGAAGGTTTGTCGAGAGCTTGGAGGGGAAGGAGGAGGACATCCCTACGCCGCGGGAGGAGGCGTACCTAGCAAACGGCGTGAAGAATTCATCAGATTGATCGCCGAATCAATTAAAGGAAGATGAGAAGTGAGAACATCCGTCCGCAAAAGGCAAGTTTAGAGGCTTAAGTAAATAGGGATGGTTTTTAAAATAGTGTCTTTAAGGGGTCAGTATGAGTAGTTGGAAGGCGTATTATGATCTGAAGAAAACGGCGGCATGGTACGATAAACATCAGTTTGTTGTCAATCCGAAGAGAGAAGAAATAGCTGAAGCGATTGTTAATATGTTCCCTTGCAAAAAAGATGCCAAAATTTCTGTATTAGATTTGGGGGCTGGGACTGGATTTCTAACTGAGAAAATACTGAAGGCGTATCCTGAGGCTATTGTAACATGCGTTGACGGTGCCAAGGAAATGCTGAAAATTGCCAAGACAAGATTAAAGAGTCATTTGGACAGGGTTTCATTCCAAGTGAGAGATTTTAGCAAGAGAGGATGGAATAAGTCATTGGGTAGTTTTAATGTCGTCGCCTCTTTATTCGCGATCCACCACATACAGGATAGATACAAAAGAACTCTGTACAAACAAATCTATAGGATGCTGGAGCAGAACGGCTACTTCCTTTTGGGCGACCTGGTAAAATCGAGATATGATGTTTTTGAAGAAAAGTACGAAGATATATGGTGCAAAATAATCCAACAGCGTGCCAAAGATATCCTAGGTATCGAAAGAACTCTCGAACAAGTTAAACAAAAAGACAGGGAACTTAGGGCTAGCCAGAGGGATATGCCAGCTACCGTAGATGAGCAAATCGGATGGTTAAGGGAAGCAGGGTTTTCGCTGGCCGAGTGTGTTTGGAAATGGTACCGCCTCGCGCTTTTCGTAGCTTTAAAATAACGTTGCAAATGAAGAGAAAATATTATAACAAAAGGTGGGGCGAGGCTCCGCTAATCTATAAATTTCCTTGTTTTTTCTAAAATCTTGCCAAAATTTGCTTTAACTTCAGGTTGTGATTGATACCACAAATTTAACCTGTCATTCTTATATCTCGGTACAAGATGAATATGAAAATGAAAAACGTCTTGTTGAGCTTCTTTTCCAGAAGCATGCAAAATATTTACAGCTTTTACATCAAGTGCTTTTTTGTAAATTATGGCAAGTTTCTTTGTAACAATAATTATTCTTTCAAGCACATTTTCGGGGATTTCATAGATGTTTTCATAATGTTTCTTAGGAATAATTAAAGTATGTCCCTCGCTTGCAGGATTGATATCAAAAAAAGCTTTGACTAACTCATCTTCATAAACTATCCAAGACTCTACTTCGCCTTCTGCAATTTTACAAAATATGCAACTTGCCATAGCACTACCTGCTCATGGCTTTTGCCGGCGTAACTTTAATCTTTTCATCGTAGTAGAGCTAATCGATGCGAGGTGGAAAATTGACAGGCATGAAAACCCTGCTTTCAATCCATTGGATCTTTTTGTCCATGGCCACGTGGATGATGGGCTTCCTATTTCCGCTTTACCTCAATTCTGTGGGTTTCTCGGAGATCCAGCTCGGAAATGTCTTTATAATTGGAACCGCTCTATCGACAGTTGTATTTATCACGTTATTTGTTCATTCCGACCTCATAGGCAGAAAATTTTATCTCGTAGTGTTTGGTCTTTTCGTCGTGCTATCAAGCCTCATCGCCGCAGCCTTGCCACCGTTCTTCTTCCTCGCCCTGTTTGTGATTCTTTTCTATATGGCTACTCGAAGGTCTCCTTGGACTTTTGGAAAGATCTTCGTAATCGAAAAATTTAGACGAGAGATGGGGCGAAGCTACGGGTTCTTCGGCGCATCCATGACCATCGGAGGTTCAGCGGGAGTGTTTTTGGCAGGTGTATTTGTGGATTCATTTGGGTTCGGATATTCGTTCCTGATTTGCTCCTTCATCGGGCTAATCTCACTTTTGCCAATTGCTTTTCTCAGCGGGGAAAAGGTGAAACCGCAAAAATTCTCGTTTAAACCGAAGTTCACGAAAATCTTCACGGGGTTCATCCTCCATAGATTCATGTATGCAGTGGGCTTAAGCAGCCTGCTCGTTTTCGCTCTTCCACTATATCTCAAGAACGAACTTTTATTGCCATATACCCTGGTCGGCGTTGTGATGGGGGTTCAGTACATCGGAAGCATTTTGGGTTTCTTGTCGGGAGGGTTAACCGATAGACACGATTTTAGGAGAATTTGCTATATCGGCATATCTCTAAGCGGATTGCTTTTCCTTTCCGCAGGTCTCGTGGGATTTCTGCCATTAATAATTCTGGCGCTTTTCCTAGCCGAATTTGCCCATTGCATCGCTGCCAGCGCGTTACCACACTTTTATAGGCGGGTTTCAACGCAGCTTGGGAGGGATATCTCAATCGTGGAATCCGTCGGCATAACGCTCGGCGGGAGTGTCGGTCCTTGGCTCTCCGGTCTTGTGATCTCTTTCGCGGGGTATCCATCAGTTTTTGCATTCGGGTGTATCTTCCTCGTCGGGTCTGCCTTGGTTTTGTACGCGTTGTTCAAATAAAATTCTATAACTTTGGGTTACTGCCAGCGAAATGTTGAAATTACTTAAATCAGGTTTCATGGCACACGAAATGTCACGTTCATGTGATAGCTTCATTAATACTGCGATAACTGATGTTTTATTTGGTGAAATCATATGTCGCAAGTTAATCCAGAGCGCGCGCTTTATTCTCCTGAAGAAGCCGAGTTTTTAAGCAAGATGGAAAAAAGATGGGCCAGATACAACAGGGAGAAGGTTAAGGCGATTCGCAGCCAGCTGGGGCCCGTGGATTCACTTTTGGAAATCGGTTGCGGTTCAGGTCAAATACTCAAGGGGCTCGCCAGAGACGTGCCGAAGCTCGTCGGGGTCGATGAAAATGAGGAGCGACTTGAGGATGCTTCGAAAAACTGCCCCAATACAAAATTGATCCGCGCGAAAGCTGAAGAACTCAAATTTCACGAGGAGTTTGATGTCGTGCTGACCTCGCAGATGTTACATGAGGTGAAACAATTTGGTACAATCCATCAGATGAGCGAAATACTTCGCGCGATATGGGACGCCCTCAAGCCAGACGGCAGGTACTTCCTGCTCGATCACATAGATCCCGGAGAGGGCCGGGTCATCATCGAAGTTCCTAATCCTACCGAGCAGCTTTTGTTGGAGTTCAAGTCCAAGTTTCTCCTCCGAAGTGTCTGGATAAAAAAGCTCGGAAAAGGTTTGTATGAGATTGAAAGGAGGGATTTACAGGATTTTGTGTCGAAGACTTGGTCTTTTAACAGCCCGATGGAAGACATGGAGATGAAGGAAACCCATGCTTCTTTCAGTAAAGAGGAGGCGCAAGGGATGGTTAGAAAAGCTGGGTTTTCGCCCGCGCAGTTTATCACTTTTACAGACATAGAAAATGACCTAAGATATCACCAGATAGAACTGAAAGGAAAAACATCTCCATGGCATCGAAAATTCCTTCTGATATCCTCAAAAATTAGTTCCTCTGCTTTTTGACTTACAAGATATCGAAGACGCCTTAATTTGAATCACTAGGTTCTTCAGAGATAATCCGAACATTTTCTACGGAGTTTTCCGGAAATAACTGCATCTGAAGGGTTACCTAGGGGACAATAGTGGATAAACATGAATAGTTTCTAAGATAGGATATTTGTGATTAAGGTGCGCAACTACTAAATCCAAAGAGTCTACCTCAAAAACACCGAACGAAGTATTTCTGAGTTTTTCCAGTATCTTCAACAATTTACCAAACTCTTTTTCATTTTTGAATCCGCAGATGCTCAAATGTGGGATAAACGAGTCTCCTTCGTACCTAAAACTACCAAGAAAATTTATTCGCTCTTTTAGCAATTTATGCATCTTCTTGATGGTACTATCATGAACTTCCACGAAAACTACATCCGAAAAAATATTCAGCCTTTTCAGCCAGACTCTAAATGGTTTTACATCTTCTAACGTTTTACAGGCTTGGCTCATAATTTTTGCGACATTCTCCCTATTAATTTCATCACTGGATTTTCTAGTTCCAACCAGAAAACCTCCGCCTTTCACGCTGATGTGAAAGTACTCCCTTGGAAACGGATCTATGCACGAGGCAATGGAAAGTTTCTTTTGGACATCTCTTATCCTCTCCACTATCTCTTCGCTATCAATTTTTATCAGGAAAGTTAGGTATTCGTTTCTTCCTCTCGCCCATTCTCTTTTAGTCCATTCTCCCTCGTGCACAAATGGTCTTATGTTATTCCTAAGGCTCCAAATTTTAGTGAACGTGTCATTTAGACCAACACTTACGAATCTTTTTCCCATAAAATGATCCTCTTCAAAGTTCCTTATTATCTACCTAGTAGGATCTAATACCTTTTTCTTAAGATAATGGTATTTTGGGTTATGAGTACAAATTTGGGTTCAAACCCTAATACCACCCACAGGTTAAAAATGGCTGACGCACATATTTGAAATGAAAAGATAGAGGTTAAAAAATGCAAAAAGAAAAAATTAAAAAAATTGTTAGGAAAAGATATTCAAAAATAGCTAAAGAAGGCACCAGTTGTTGCCCTACTTGTGGTCCATGCGGAATTAATGTAATGGAACAAGCGAAAAATATCGGTTATTCTGAAGACGAACTTGGAAACATCCCGGAATCTGCTATCATGGGTTTGGGGTGTGGCAACCCAACAGCATTAGCGGATTTGAAAAAAGGAGAAACGGTCTTGGATTTGGGGGCGGGTGCAGGAATTGATGTATTTTTGGCTGCAAATAAAGTAGGATCAGGGGGCCACGTTGTTGGAATTGATATGACGGAAGAAATGGTTAAAAGAGCCAATGAAATAGCAAAAAACTATGGATATAAAAATGTGGAATTCAGAGTTGGAGAAATTGAAAATTTGCCTCTTGAAGATAACTCGGTTGATGTAATTATCAGTAACTGCGTCATCAATCTTTCTCCAGATAAATTACGAACATATCAAGAAGCGTGCAGAGTTTTAAAACCGGGTGGAAGAATTTTGATTTCCGATTTAGTTACAGAGGGTGAATTACCAGAAGACATTAGAAAAAACTTTGAGGCTTGGGCTGGATGTATTGCCGGAGCATTAAAGAAAAAAGAGTATTTAGACACAATAAAGAAAGCAGGGTTTAGAGATGTCAATATTGTTTCTCAGAACACATTTTGTGAACCTGGGTTAGATGACAGATTGGCTGGAAAAATCACAAGTGTCAAAGTAAAAGCACATAAATCGTGAAAGGCAAAATTAGCTAGATTTTGAAGTGATTTCCGAAAGGGTTTTGGAAGGTACAAATTTAGGTTCAAACCCTTGATACCGCACCATAGGTTAAAAATGCCGGCGCACTATTACGTTTCAAACCAGAGATTTTTAAAATTGCAACCACCAGCAAGCTTGGGATTAAATGATCGAAGCAATAGCTCAGTTTCCAATTGGTTTTGTTATAGCGCTATCCGGAGCCCTAATACCTGGCCCCATGTTGGCGTATGTCACGACGAAGACATTATCCAGCGACGCTAGGACTGGTACCTTTGCTGCAATTGGCCATATCATGGTCGAGCTTGGGATACTTCTACTCGTCGCCCTGGGCCTTGGTTACCTGCTAAGGGAGCAGGGTTTCCAAGCCGTGGTTGGCGTCCTAGGAGGTATATTGCTCTTGATATTCGGGGCATTCAACCTCTCACGGATCGGAAAGATCACGGAGCCCCGACCAAGTGCGGAATTGAAACATCATCCTATTGTAGGGGGTGTACTTTTCAGCACAATTTTGAATCCAAGCGTCTTCCTCTGGTGGACGACGATCGGCGTGGTGATGCTCATGCAGGCATATTTGGTGGCGGCCTTAGCCGGAGTTGGGTTTTGGTTGGCTGGACATTTTCTCGCCGACCTAAGCTGGTTCTCGCTCGTCTCGTACTCAGTGGCGAAAGGGAAGTGGCTGATAGGCACAAGGAGCTACAAAGCCATTCTAGTCGCATGTGGGTGTACATTGCTTGGCTTTGGAATCATCTTCATCTATAAATTCGCGCCACTCTTGGTCTGAATCATCACAATGTCGCAAAAGGATTTTTATTTTTCTCACCCGGGGCTTTGCACAATAATTGCAGAAAATGAGGCCGAGAGGTTCGAATCGGAGTTTCATTCCCATCCCCCGCACCACAGGCATTCAAAAGCAGTCTGGGCATTTTTAGAGGTGATTTTCCGGGAAGGTTCTGGAGGACAAATCTAGGTTCAAACTTCTAATATCGCACCAGAGGTTTTACATAATGGTTATCCCCAGTTATTGGCGGAGGATGACATGGCCGAGATAACATTCAAAGTGAGGAAACCCCACGGCTGGAACTGGCTCAAGGACGATTATTTCAAGCGCTTCGAGAAGGACGATGAACTTCGCGACCGAGTTTCAGAGCTCGTGTATCAGTTCATACGCGAACGCATCGAAACAGCGGAGAAAGAGGAAGAGGAAAAGCCTGGGGAAGAACCCACTTAGACGCCGGACCTCGCGACAAAGCAAGCCTAAATACAAGCCTCACTAATTTTTAGATGTGGCCAGGGTAGTGTAGTCTGGTTAACATCCGGGACTGTGGCGAGTCCTCTCGCAGATATCCCGTGAGTCGGGTTCAAATCCCGGCCCTGGCCCCTCCCTTGCAAACGACTTAAGAGCTGGGGGACAAGATTTCGTTTGGCATGCCGATGACCCGTCCCTACGTGATCCTCAACGCCGCGATGACGCTCGACGGCAAGATCGCGACCATTGCCGGTGACAGCCGAATCTCGTGCGAGGCCGACCTCGACCGCGTCCACAAGCTCCGTGCAAGCGTCGATGCTGTTATGGTGGGCGTTGGCACGGTACTGGCCGACAACCCATCGCTGACCGTGCGACGGGCGCGAGGCAAGAGCCCCACAAGGGTCGTCATCGACAGCTTCGCCAAAACTCCTCTAGACGCCAAGGTCCTCGACAACTCAGCCCCTACGGTTATCGCTTCGACTAAAAACGCCTCGAAGCGAAGGCTACAGAAGCTGTGCGCGACAGGCGCGAAGATCATCGTCGCTGGTGAAAAGGAGGTGAACCTGCACAGGCTGCTCGAAAAACTTCGCTCGGCGGGAGTGCGCAAGCTCCTGCTCGAGGGCGGCTCGACCCTCAACTGGAGCATGCTCAATAAAGGTTTGGTCGATGAAGTTCGGGTGGCAGTAGCCCCGCGAATAGTGGGTGGGACCACGGCGAAAACATTAGTTGGCGGCGCGGGTTTTGGCGAGGTCCGAAGGGGAGTTGGACTCGAACTCAAGAAGGTCACAAAAGTTGGTAAAAACCTCCTCCTCACCTACCAGGTTAAGGGTGGAAAGGGTGCTAAAAAAGCTGGATGACCGTCTCTTCCTCATAGGCGTCGCACACGTGCTGCCGAAGAGCACGGTGGAAGTCGGACACGTCATCGCGGAGGAGAAACCTGATATCGTCGCTGTTGAACTATGTCCCACTCGCTACCTAGCGCTCACCCGTGGCCTCAAACGACCGAGCATACTTGAAGTCATGCGCGCCGGGGGGGTCAAACTATCACTGCTCAACAGCCTGCTCTACCTCCTCCAGAAAAAGTTCTCGCGGCAGACGGGTATGCCGGCGGGAGAGGAGATGTTGGTCGCGATCAGGCAAGCTCAGAAGATCGGCGCACGGGTGGAGCTGATCGACCGAGACATCAGCATAACTTTACAACGGCTCATCGATCGCATGCCCTGGTGGGAAAGGCTCAGGCTGGTCGCGGAGCTCCTGCTGGGCCTCCTTCCATTTGGAAAGCGCGTGGAGCTTGAGCGGCTCACCGACGACCAAATCGTCACTTACTTGCTGCACGAACTGAAGCTGGCCTCACCGACCGCCTACCAGGTGTTGATCAGGGAGCGTGATGCCTACATGGCCTCGAGGGTTGCGATGCTCCTGTCCGCGAGCACCGGCAAAGTGGCATGCGTGGTGGGCGCTGGGCACGTGCCTGGCATCTATGAGCGGCTTAGCAGGGGGATTTCTGGGAGTTGGAGGATGAGCGCGGAATATAGGGTCAGTTAGAGTGTTGCTGCTCCTACTCGGGCGATCTAAGTCAGCCCGATTTCGCTCGCGGGAATCTCGATATTTAGCAAACTTTTTAAAGAGGTTGTGAAAAATTCACGTGGAGCTGAGTAAGTGGAAGCACAAACGCTAGAAAAGTTAAAGCAGATGCTGAACGTCCCGATAGACAAAGTTGAGGAAAAAGGGGAGGAGCTCGTCGTCTACGTGCCGAAGGGGCAAGCCGCTAGGGCAATAGGCGCCGGTGGTTCTCTCATTCGATCGGCTGAGCTCATCCTCAAGCGAAAACTCACCATTAAAGAATCACCGTGACCTGAATGGTCCGTTTTACCGAGATCGAGTTGCGCCATATCTCGATCTCCGTTCTTGCGCTTGTGATTGCCGTCTCAGGAATCGGATTTCTCCCTCTCGAGGATGTAGGGTACCAGATTGCCGTGATATCGATACCTTTGGCCCTAGGCTTCACCGCTCACGAACTCGCTCATAAATTTGTTGCGGTTCGATATGGCTACTTCGCGGTTTACCGAATGTGGACGATGGGCTTAGCATTTGCGCTCCTGATCGGCTTAGCCTCCGGAGGCAGGTTCTTGTTCGCGGCTCCCGGGGCAGTCATGATCTTATCGCCATATTTTACCCGACATCAGGGCGGGCTAATCGGGTTGGCAGGACCGGCTACGAACATCGTGATTGCCAGCTGCTTCTTCCCCTTGAGTTACTTCTCAGGCCTAATCGGCGATATAGGATTATGGGGCGCGCTTATTAACCTCTGGCTAGCATTTTTCAACTTGCTACCCTTCCCACCGCTAGACGGAGAAAAAGTCTTCTTGTGGAGCCCCGCGGCGTGGGCGGCAATTGAGGTACCCCTGCTCGTGTCCATCGTGATGTTATTTTAGGTAAATTTTTAAACGTCGCCAGAGAAGGGGTGGTGAGGTGAGCAATTGGTACAAGCGTATATTTTGATAACTGCTGCGATAGGTAAAGTCAGACAGGTTTCGAAAGAACTCGAGGGACTTCGAGGGATGAAATCGGTGCACGTGGTCACGGGGCCCTACGACCTCGTTGTTTTCGTCGAGGCCAAAGATCTTAGCACCCTGACCAACACGGTCGTCGAAGGAATCCACAAGATCAAGGGAGTCGTCGATACGAACACGGCGATCGTTGTTGAGCTTTAGGGATGGTAGCCCCGCCCGGAACTTCGTCGGCTAAATCGATTTCGAACCGGGGTCGACGGATCCAGATTGCGGTCCTAACGACGTCCGCCAGGATTGGCCTTTAGGCCCAGCACTGCTGGTCTACCCCACGGGGCTACCAAGTATTAATTACTCCCTCTAATAAAATCGCCTTTTGTGGTTGTGAGAAACCAATAATTTTGGGCGTAACCATAAAAGAATTAACTCAATTCTCTTAACAGTGTTTCAATTTGGTTTATCGCTTTTTGGAGTTTAGCTGTGTTCTCGAAAAAATCTTTCTCTAGAATGGTATAGATAAGTGTGCGTGGGACTAATAGACCCATATGGCCCAGAACATAACCAATATCTGAAAGTTCATAAAGTATCGGAGAGCGCCACCATAATTTGTCCTGCCCCACCCTTGCTAATAATCTACCCTCATATCCTTCTGGCTTGCTTGCTATTTCCTCTAACTCGGTTTTTATCATAATAAGTCGGCCTTTCGCCCATTCTTTATCAAACTTTATGCGACCTATACGGTGTTCCGATTGTTGGGTTATCCATGTAAGAAATGAAATAATTAAAGTCAGTGCAACCATTGCTAACAGAATTAGTTGAAGGAGATCCATTGAATCACCTAAATATCCTATTTGTCATATTATTCTTCCGCACGTTACATGTAATATTTCCTTACGAGCTCCCGAGGTGTCTCTGGGAACACGAGAATCTTCCGATTACCTAAGGAAGTTGAACAGTTGCTATCCGACCAGCCGTCCGCGTGCGCAAAATGGACTGAACGACGAAGAACGCCAACAGGAGTAAAACGTAAACGAGGATGAGGCTGGACAGTACCTGAACATCTGCACCCCTGCCTATCGCGTCCGGCACCCACTTCAGGAAGAGGTTGAAAAGACTGAACAGCGGGAATGTAAAAATGTGCAGTAAAAGTGCGAGATTTGGATTTGCGCTGAAAACCAAGTAAAGCACAAGGGCACCTAGACCGAGCAGTGCGTAGCTCGCAAGGAATAAAGCGTTGACCTCTGACTGGATTCCCCTTAGGGACAAACTGAAGATGATGTACAATACGCCCAAAGCTTCGCCGAATGCTATATCAACCATAAGTTGGGGCTTGGGGAGGGCGCGCGGTAGCATTTGACCACATTTTAAGGAGAGCGGAATCCGTATTAATTAACGTGGTCTCATGGCGCGCCGGAGGGCTAGGAGAAGGGAAAGAACCTACTTGGCCAGCTTCCTCGCTATCTCGTTCTTCCTAGGGCTACTGCTCGGAGCCGTGCTCGTTTCCACCTGGATGAGTGAGCTGCCCGCCCTCCAGCTTGCAGACGGCGAGAACCACACCCGCTCCATCATGATTGTCGGGATTGAAAAGAGCACCGGAGAGGGAATGCTCGCAACTCTGAAAGTGGGACTGATAGCCGGCCAAGGCCGCCTCTTGATAAATGTGCCGCCGTGGGAGAACGAAGATACTCAGGAATCATTTTTCGATGCTAGGGACGCCGCCGAGCACTGGTCGATTTTAGAGACGGGCCAAAGCTTGGAGCAGGTCGATGTTATCGTTTCCCTCGAAAATCTCTCCGAGGGAACCACGATCGCCGGGCCCTCTGCTAGCGCTGCGATGGCTGTGGCACTTGTCGCGATAATCCACGCTAGCGAAAATATCGAACCTAACCAAGTGCGACAAAATGCGGTGGTGAGTGCGTCCATTGGTTCCACGGGCGTACTGATGCCCGTTGGAGGAATCAAAACAAAGTATGAAGAGGTTCGAGCTGGTGGGTTTAGTCTTTTCATTGTGGCCTCGACCCAGGGCGGGCGCCTGCCGAACTATCCTGACATCCAGGTGGAAAAAGTCCGGAACCTCCACGAGCTCGTCACCCGCGAGGACTTGATCTTGATCGGCTCGTGATGGGCGATTTCTTCTGCCTATGTTGAAGTCCAACTTGCAGTAGCTGTAGCTTGAACGAAATGGTAGCCCGGGGCGGAACTTCGGTCGACCCGTCGACATTCGAATTCGGCAGGATTTTCCCTTCCACCGTCGCGGGCTCCAAAGGCCCGCAGGATTTTGTGGGGGGTTTAACCCCTGACCATTGGGCCCATTTATCACTGGTCTACCCCACCGGGCTACCAAATGATTGTATTCGTGAGATGGTTTAATTAGTTTTCAAACCACCACCCAAACTTACTTAAAACTGACCACCGAGGTTTCCTCCGGAGGTTGGGGTTTGAAGCTGAAGCTCTTGCGCGCCGATCTCTCCTCCGGCTCGATGCGGGACGAGTTCGTGGATGAGGACGAGGTTAAATTATTCATCGGCGGTCGCGGTTTGGGAGTAAAAATCATCATCGAAGAACTCAAACCCGGCACTGATCCCCTTGGACCCGAAAACAAGCTACTCTTCATGACGGGTCCAGCTACCGGAACAGCGTTCCCAATGAGCAGTATGTTTCACGTCATCACCAAGTCACCCCAAACTGGTGGCATCGGGGAAACCGACTGCGGCGGCACCTTCGGCCCGGAGCTCAGGTTTGCGGGCTATGATGGTGTAATCATCGAGGGAAAGGCAGCTGAGCCAGTTTACCTGTGGATACGCGAGGGAGAGGCGGAGATCCGACCTGCCGGGCGGTACTGGGGCAAGAGCACTTGGGACACCGAGGACGGCATCCGCAAGGAACTCGGGGGCCCTGACATCAAGATTGCCTCGATCGGCCCTGCGGGGGAAAACCTCGTGTCATGCGCCGCAATCATCAACGACAAACATCGCGCAGCCGGCAGGACCGCGGCTGGAGCCGTGATGGGGTCGAAACGGCTCAAGGCAATCGTCGTGCGGGGAACTAAAAGACCACCCGTTGCGGACGAGAAGAAACTCAAAGAAGCCGTCCAGAATGCGTTAAAGATGTTGAAGGAGAGCCGAATCACTGGACACGACCTGCCCACCTACGGCACGGCCATCGCGGTAGGCTCCATCAACGAGCACGGCCTCTTTCCCACTCGAAACTTCCAAACGGGCGTTTTCCCGACCGCGGAAAAAATCAGCGGTGAAACCCTTGCGAAGACAATATTGATAAAGAGCAAGGGATGCTGGGGATGCCCGATCGATTGTAGCCGCGTAATTCGCGTTACCCAATCGCCCTATCAGGTTGAGGGTGAGGGACCCGAGTACGAGGAGATCTGGGCGCTAGGAGCCCAGTGCTACATCGATGACCTGAATGCCATAGCCAAGGCCAACAACCTCTGCGACGAGCTGGGCATTGACCCCCTCTCCTATGGTAACACTGTGGGCTGCGCGATGGAGCTCAGCGAGCGCGGAAAGATCTCGAAGGAAAAGCTGGGTGGGCTTGAACTGAAGTTCGGCAACCCACAAGCGATCGTCGAGCTCACCTGGCGGACGGCCTATCGCCTGGGATTCGGAAACGACATCGCGCTCGGGGCGAAACGCCTTGCGGAGAAATACGGCGCCCCTGAGCTGGCGATGCACGTGAAGGGACTTGAGCTCCCTGCCTATGATCCGCGGGGTGCCCAAGGGCAGGGGCTGGCGTACGCGACCTCAAATCGCGGCGGCTGCCACCTCGGAGCCTGCATGATTGGTCCAGAAATCTTCGGCGTGCCCCAGCAGCTCAATCGCTTCGCCACTGAAGGGAAGGCGCAGTGGGTGAAAAAGCTTCAAGACTTATTCGCCATCTGTGACTCGGCCGTCTTTTGTAATTTTGCAACCTTCGCCATCTGGGTGCCTGAAATTGTGGAGATGCTCAACGCGATAACCGGGTGGGGGTGGTCGCCCGATGAGCTGTTGAAGACCGGTGATCGCATCTACACCCTCGAGCGGCTCTTCATCAGCCGCGAGGGCTTTGGCCGCAAGGACGACACGCTACCCAAGCGTTTGCTCGAGGAACCGATGCCCGATGGCCCATCTAAAGGTCACGTGGTTAAGCTGGGAGCGATGCTCGACGAGTACTACGCCCTGCGCGGGTGGAAGGATGGCAAACCTACCCCCCAAAAGCTCAAGGAACTCGGCTTGAGCAGGTATGCGTAAACCTTGCCTACTTGTACCAGTCTAAGCTTTGGGTAATGTAATCGATGAAAGAGTTAAAGAACTCCTTACTTTCTTCCCCCATTCGCGTTTGCTCGATCAACTCTTTTGCCTTCTTCGCGTGTTTTGAGGACTCCTCCTTCGCGGCATCCAGAGCCCCTGTTTTCCTTATCACCTCACGCATCGTTTCTAGATCATTTGGAGTTATCCTGCCCCCTCCGATTATGCCATTGATTACCCTCAGCTCATTGGGTTCCGCTAGCCGAAGTGCGTATATCAAGTGAAGGGGCTTCTTACCTCTAGCGATATCCCTGCCTGGCGGTCGGCCGTACTGCTGCTCGGTTGCGAAGGTATCTATGATGTCGTCTTGGATGTCGAATGCGTAGCCGATATTTGTCGCGACCCCCTCCAAAGCCTGCAAATCCTCTTCCGGAGCACCAGCTAGAATGGCGCCCATCAAAATCGTGGCCCTAAACAAAGATGCCGCCCTCCTAGATGCCATGACGTACCATTCCTCGACATCTGGCTCCTTGTGCTCGAAAAGAAGATCGATGACTTGGCTTTCGTTCACCCCGCGATAATCCTCGGCAAGCAATTCAACCGCCCGATGCAGCACCTCCCCGCTGAATCCCGAGTTCAAGATGACATCGAGCGAGAGCGCATACGATGCATCGCCCATGAAGACGGCAATGCCCTCTCCAAACTTCGAATCGTGGCCCTCCGAAAAGAGCTTGTGGAAGGATTTCCCGCCCCTTCGGATCTCATCCCCATCGACCAAGTCGTCATGGAGCAGAATGCAATGCCTGAAAAGCTCTATGCCTACACAAACGTTGAGGATTTTCTCGTCCACCTCGCCCGTATAACCCTTGTAGGTTAGGAGGGTGCTACACGAAGCCAACCTTTTTCCCCTTCGGAGCACGTATTCCTCAAGGTTTTCATATGTCTTCAGCATGAATGGGTGATATTTCGCTGCCTTCGCCTTCAGTGATTTAAGGTGCTCCTTCATCTTGCGGTCGATGAGTTCGGTATACTGATCTAATAGGGTTTCCCAAGTCATTCGACTCGGTGCATTATCGTTTTTCAACTTTTTAAAATACGAAGTTTTTCGGTCTTTGAGTAGCGGGCCCGGAGGGATTCGAACCCTCGACTGCTCGGTTAAGAGCTTCGCCCGGTTTTACCGTCGAGCGCTTTTGGCTGCCAAGTCGCCCTGGCACCTACCAGACTGAGCCACGGGCCCGAACGAATATATCGCCTGCCCAAATTAAGTGTTTACGATACTATGCTCGTATTCATCGGGCTTGGCCTGCATGGCGAGGGAATATCGCTCCGAGGGCTACGTGAAGCCCAAGAATCCGATGTTGTGTATGCTGAGCTCTACACAAGCATGCTGCCTAAACTTAGACTCGATGAGCTCGAGCAAACGATCGGCCGGCCTATCAAGGCGGTCGACCGCGAGACCGTCGAGCAACGCCCCGATGAGATCCTACAGGCGGCCAAAGCAAGCAAGGTGGCTTTTTTGGCTCCCGGTGACCCCATGGTGGCAACCACGCACGTCGACCTGCGCCTTCGCGCGACAAAGGCTGGCATCGAAACAAAAATTATTCATGCCGCATCGATCGCCTCCGCAGCTGCCGGGCTCGCTGGCCTGCAGAGCTACAAGTTCGGGCGCACGGCTACGGTTCCATTCCCCGACAACCCATCGCAGGTGCCTTACGAAACGCTGGTCGAAAACCGTGGGCGGGGACTTCATACCCTGCTGCTCCTCGACATCCGAGCGAAGGAAGAGCGAGCAATGCTAGCGAGCGAGGCAATCGAAATCATGCTCGGGCTGGAGAAAAAGTTGCAAAAAAATGCCTTCACCCCGGATACACTTGTTGTAGTCGTGGCGCGAGCTGGTTCGGATGATGCTATCGTCAAAGCCAACAAAGTGGGGAGGCTTCAGAAGTTGGATTTTGGGTCTCCGCCGCACGTGTTGATCGTGCCGGGTAAGCTTCACTTCGTCGAGGCAGAAGCTCTCCGCGCCTTCGCCGGAGCGCCTGAAGATGTGATCAAATGACACTTGAGGCTAAACTAATTGAGGAGATCAAGAAGTGGACCTCTAAGCTCGATGGTGCCCTATCAGCGGCGAGAGCCCGAAGCGAGCAGGGCGAGAAAATGTTTTCGAACATCAAAGCTTATCGCGGAGATTCCGAACACTTTCTGAAACAGGGGGACCTCATAAAGAGCTTCGAGTGCTTGATATGGGCATGGAGCCTGCTTGAAATCTGCAAGGAGTTAAAACATTTAGAGTAGTTATTCTTTAGATAGCTCCCGCACATCATTCATCACGTCAACGATTGCACATTCCAGGAGCTTCTCGCCCAAAAATTTGTCTATGCGGAGCCCCATTTTTTCAACTTCCCTAGCTTGCTGCTCCGCCCAAGCGTATCGTCTCCGCGCTTCCTTAAGGCCGACGAATCCCACCTCGGGGTGACGTTCAAAATCGGTTTGCTCGGCGATCTTTGAAGCATCAGCTATCCCTATCACGGCCCCCATGCTCAGCTCGCCCGTTGCAGCGTGGGGTCCTTCTAGCTTAATCAGGGTGTTGTTAAAAACGATTGGCATGCCAAGCTCCTTCTCCAACGCAAACAACCGCTCCCGCAGGGGTCCATTCCCCCCGTGACCATTGACCAACACCGCCGCGCTGATGCCAAGCGCACGCTTCGCGTCGAGTAGAGCCCTCCGAAGCTCCTCCAAAACCTGATCGAGGCTCTGATGGCGCCCCGTGTCTATGCCCGGGAGCTCGTACGACGAATGGAGGACGTCGATAAACCTCGCCCCCGTGCGCTTCGCCGCCTCCGAAGCAACATGCGAGGCCAGCTTTGCGTCCGTGTCGGGAGGGAGAGCTGCTCCGTGCCGCTCCTCGTGCGAGCCCAACGCCAGGATGCCGACCTCGCTCAAATCCAAGCTTACACCTTTTCCAAGCGCTTGGTGGTCTTCACGGCGGCCTCCACCGCGCGCCGAGCGTACTCGTTCACCCGCTCCAGTGCCTGCATGCGACTCATGCCGGGACCAGAGATGCCGAGCGCCACCGGTTTGCCGTATTGGACTGCGAGGTCTATTAATTTTCGCGCCGCGTGCTGCATCACTAGCTCGTCGTGCTCGGTCTCACCTTCGATCACCGCTCCAAGTGTAACTACTGCGTCGATGTCACCACGTTCTACGAGTTTTTTCGCGGCAAGTGGTAGCTCATAGACACCTGGCACCAGAACCTCCGCTGCTACCTCTGCCTCAAGGAAACTCGCGTGTTGCTTTGCGAACTCAAGCATCGGCCCCACGATATCCCAATGGAACTCTGACGCCGCTATTCCCAACTTTACCAATTTCTCACCTCCTCAGCGGTCCGACATCGGGGCCCCCTTCGCGTTGCCCCGTGCCAGCCCGTTTCGTTAATTCCTCTGGTTTGAAGATCAGACGGTAAACGTTTCGAGCATGCTCGCGAGCGCGTTTCTCAGCCAGCTCAGCGAGTTCTTTCTCGCTCTTGGCCTCGTCCTCGAACACGAAGACCTCAACCACATGCTTGTTCGTGAGCAGTTGGGCCCAAATCAGGCCAAGGGATGCCTCGTGAGCGCACTGTTTATCTATTGGTGCAGCCCCGGGCATGCCGAACGCTATGACGATGTCGCAGCCCTCCTCGAGCAATCGCTTCACTTCGACGGGCAAGTCCTTGATGCCGGGCACGGTACGGCGAACAAATTTCACGCTGCAGAGCTGCTTGAGCTCATCCACGGCTGCGCGAGCCATATCGTAGCGTGCAAAAGTTGTGTCGACTATGCCCACGCGGCGCATCTTACTTCCCCCCGTATGCTCGCACAATTTCCACTCCGTTCAGGTACGGCAGGCCCCTCTCACTCGCATACGCGCTCGCCGCCTCCAAGCTGAGGGCCTTACCTGTCTCGGCATCGAGCATTTCGCAAACGGCTATCACGGGGGCGATGCCTGCCAGCTCTGCCAGTGTAACCACAAGCTCCGTGTGCCCCTTGCGTTCAGCCAGCATACCATCGGCGGCACGTAGGAGTGGCACGTGTCCCGGGCTGCGGAAGTTGCGTCCGAATTCTTCCACCATCGGATCGTTCAGCGCTTTGGCTCCGAGTTTTCCCAGCTCTCGGATGGTCAGCGCTCGATCGATATCGGTTATGCCCGTGAAGGTGCGGCGATGGTTTACCGCCAGTGAGAAGGCCGAGAGCTCATCGTAGGGGAGGTCATCGGGGCGTGTGGACAGGAGAACGTTGAAGTGGGAAGATGCTTTTTCATAGACCTCGGTTAAATAAGGGAGGCCGAAGTTATCCGCGATCTTCGGATGGAGAGCGACGCATATGAGTCCGCCCGCATCCCGTCGCATCGTCACAACGTGCTTCGGCTCGACCGACCCCGCGGCGATGACCATGTCGACCTCGTTCTCTCGATCCGAAGCGTCGTGGACAAGCACGAAGTTGCCCGCGCGAAGTGCCCCGAGTGCACGATCGATGCTCATACCACTACCTCCACTTGAACTGCATCGCCGTCCTCAAGCTTTAAGCTCTTGCGCAGTTTCTTCGGCGCTATGAGCTCAACGACATCAGCGTAATGACCCCGAAGTGGCAAAATCAGGGCAACTTTCTTGTCCTTTAACTTGGCTGGGAAGAATTTCACTGGGCCAAAGGTTCGCTCACTAGTCTTAAAGCCCTCGACCTTCCTGCCGGGAAGCTGCATGAGCACCTCCCTGAGCTCGAGCGATGCCTCGTCAAGCTTGATGTCGAGCGTCCCGGGGTAGGGGCCAAAACCGAGCTCGCGTTTGAACTGCTCTCGGTAGCCTCGCTGGCTCATGTAATAACTACCCTCACCCACACCTGAGATTATCCGGCCAGCTAACTTGAACGAACGCGGTTTCAATCGAAAAATCGCCTTGAGCTCTCGATGCATTAAGCGCAAAGTCGCTAGACCCCCAGGTGTTATACGCACGCTCTGACCGCGGGGCCCCACCGCCCGTTTAATCAGACCTTGGTCCTCAAGCTCAAGAAGCCGCCGCGCCGCAGTCTGTCGTGAGAGATTTAGTTGACCTGCAAGCCAGCCCAAAGAAAGTTTCAAGTCGTGAAGATGTGCCCCGCCCTTGGCCAACAAGACCAAAATTTCGATGGTGGTCTTTTTACCCAAGTTACCCCCAATCAGAACGGGACCTGCTGACTTTTAAACTTCTCAAAATTGTGAAACGTCTAAAAAATGAGACAACTAAACCTACAAAAACCTGAACCCTTATCGCCGTCCACACTAAAAAGTTTTTATACTCTCGGGCAACCATCATCAAAAGAAAGGAGTTAGTCGAATGCGCGTTGCGATAAATGGTTTTGGTCGGATAGGTAGGGTTTTTTATCGGGCATCGCTAAAGCGGCCGAGAAAATTTGAGTGCGTCGCCGTAAACGACCTCTCCGACATCAACACGGTGGCTCATCTGCTAAAATACGACTCAGTTTTCAGAAAGCTGGATGTGGAAGTAATGGTCGAAGATGGAGCGATAGTGGTCGGAAAGGAGAGGCTGAAGTACCTCTCGGAAAGGGACCCTGCCAAACTCCCTTGGAAGGAGCTGGGAGTGGATCTAGTCATCGAATCCACAGGAGTCTTCCGGGACAAAGAGGGGGCCTCCAAGCATCTGCAAGCGGGGGCGAAGAAAGTTCTGATATCGGCTCCAGCGAAGAATCCAGACGTGACTGTGGTTCCGGGAGTTAATCACAAGAACTACGACCCTCAGAAGCACCACATAATTTCGCTTGCCTCGTGCACCACTAACTGTCTTGCTCCCATGATGAAGGTCCTTGACGAAAAATTCGAAGTTGAGAAAGCCTTTATGACCACCGCCCACGCATACACAAACGACCAGCGGTTGCTCGACCTCGTTCACAAGGACCTCAGACGGGCCAGAGCTGCCGCATTATCAATTATAGTGACCACCACCGGAGCTGCCAAAGCAACTGGAGTGGTCCTGCCGTCCGTCAAGGGGAAGATGGATGGCATCGCTCTGCGGGTTCCCACCCCTGATGTGTCTGTGATAGATCTTGTAGCACTCCTCAAGAAAAACACGACAGCCGAAGAAGTCAACTCGGCACTGAAAGCCGCTGCTGAGGGAGAATTGAAAGGAATTCTCCAGTGCGTGGACGAACCGCTCGTATCAATCGATTTCACCGGCAACTCCCACTCGAGCATTGTCGACTGCGCCCTGACCAATGTCGTCGGTGAAAATTTAGTCAAAGTAATCGCCTGGTACGACAACGAGTGGGGCTATTCATGCAGGCTCGTCGACATGGCCAACCTAATTGCGGAGCACCTGTAGTAAAAAGCAATCTTGATAATTTGTCATGATCGCCATGCTGGATAGGGGAATAATGGGTTTCGTTTAAATGTGTGAATGGAAAATTTAGTAAGATTTAAGACGGCTCTCGAAAATGACCTTGGGGTGAAACCTTGGAATTTCCTACTCTAGATGGGGTCGACGTTAAGGATAAGACGGTGTTGGTGAGGGTCGACATAAACTCGCCCCTCGACCCAAACACGGGCGAAATCTTAGACGACACGCGGATACGCGAGTGCGCCCCAACCCTCAAGGAGCTAGCTCACAAGGGTGCAAAAGTTGTCATCATGGCCCACCAAGGCAGGCCCGGTGACAAGGATTTCACCACTCTAGAAAAACATGCGAAGAAGTTGACGGAAGCGGTTGGGATGGGAGTTATTTACCTTGCAGATGTTTTTGGCCCCTTGGTGAAGAGCAAGATCAAGCTCATGCACCCGGGGGGAATCCTGCTCCTCGATAATGTCCGTCTGTGCGCCGAGGAAAATCTAAATCGTCCCATGGAGGAACAGGCGAAGACCCACTTCGTGCGTGCATTAGCCCCCCTTGTCCAACTCTATGTTAACGATGCCTTCGGGGCCGCCCATCGCTCCCAGCCCTCGCTCGTGGGCTTCAGCGCCCTGCTTCCGACCTACGCGGGGCGGTTGATGGAGCGCGAGCTTAAGGCATTGAGCCGAGCGCTTTCCCCCGAACGCCCCTGCGTTTATGTGTTAGGTGGTGTGAAAGTTGACGACTCCCTCGATATTATCGAAAACGTGCTCAGCAAGGGGATAGCGGACTCCGTGCTAACGGGCGGATTGGTGGGGCAGACTTTTCTCGCGGCTTCCGGGAGAAACCTCGGTGGGTCAAATCTCGAGCTACTCAAACAAAAGGGCCTAGAAAAGGAGATCAAACGAGCCAAGCGACTGCTCGATGCCCACGGCGACGAGATAAAGGTGCCGCTCGATGTCGTCGTCGAAGCTCAAGGCCGACCCAAGGAGCTCTCGCTGAAGGAGCTACCGACCGAGCTGAAGATCTGCGACATCGGGAGTAGGACCCTGAATGAATATTCAAAGCTCATCGAGGGTGCAAAAACCGTCGTCTCGAACGGGCCGCTGGGTGTCTTCGAGCGGGCTGGGTTTGAGCGCGGCACCTTCGAAGTGCTCAAAGCGATGGCGAGTTCCCAAGCTTTCACCATCCTCGGCGGCGGGCACATGGTTGCAGCCGCTCAGGCCGCTGGGATTGCGGGGCAGATAAAGCACATCAGCACGGGTGGCGGCGCATGCATAGGTTTCCTCTCGGGTAAACCGTTGCCGGTGGTTGAAGTTTTAACCCGTGCAAAGCATACTCAACAGCTGGAGGCTCAAGCATGAGGCGAGTTGTCATCATAGGGTTCCAATCGGCTGGGCTGACGGCAGCGGCGACCGCCCGCATGGTGGATCGGGAAGCGAAGGTCACGGTCATCGAAAGGCGAATGTACGCCACCTACCACCCCTGTGGCCTCCCCTTCGCGATAGGGGGCGATGTTCCCCACATCCGTCACCTCGTTGAGGCGGCATCCAAGCTCCCTGGCGTAGATGTTCACATCGGCACCGAGGCAAAGGCAATCGATACCGACGCCAAAATCGTCGAAATTCAGGATCGCAAGACCCTTCGAAAGGGAAAAGTACCGTACGACTCACTCGTCATTGCTACGGGCAGCCTGCCGCTTAGGCCCCCTATCCCCGGCTCCGACCTTAGCAACGTGTTCACCCTTCGAACGATGCGCGACGGGGAGGAAATCCTCGCGGCACTGCCCCGGGCGAACAAGGCCCTCGTCGTGGGTGGTGGCCCAATAGGTCTTGAGGCCGCCGCCGCGCTCCGGGAGAGCGGACTAGAGACCACGCTCGTTGAGATGCAACCGAACGTGCTCCCTTGGATGCTTGATCCCGATATGTCCGAAGCAGTACTTGACCAGCTCAGCCGAGTCGGCATCCCAACTATCCTAGGTAAACCGGTCAAAGAGCTCCGGGGTGAGAAGAAAGTTAGCTCGGTGGTCGTGGGCGAAGAAGAGATCCAAGCTGACCTCGTCGTTCTCTGCACGGGTGTCAAGCCTGATATTGAGCTAGCGGTGAGTGCTGGGGTCGAGCTAGGCACCCTGGGGGTGATAAAAGTCGATGATCACCTCCGAACTAATATCCCGGATGTATATGCGGCGGGTGACTGTGTCGAATCGAGTTGCTTCCTGACAAAGCGCCCCATCCTGAGCCAGCTTGCGACGACCGCAATACGGATGGGTAAGATCGCCGGAGCCAACGCTGCTGGTGGTGACGAGGTCTTTCCAGGTGTGCTTAACACAATCGTCTCCTCGGCCTATGGGCTGGAAATCGCGGCAACCGGGTTAACGACGCGAAACGCTCGCGATGCCGGCATAGAAACCATCGCGGGACGCATTCGTACCCTCAACAAACCTTACTTCTACCCGGGGGCCGAGCCCATCATCGTAAAGCTTATCGTCAAGCCTAAGGAGCGAAGGGTCATCGGTGGACAGGTCATCGGCGATGGCGCGGCCGAGCGGGTAAACATGCTCGCGTTCGCCATCAAGCAGAACGTGACCATTGACGAGCTGGCACGAATTGAGTACTGCTACGCCCCGCCGATGAGTGATTGTATCGAGCCCCTCGTGGTTGCTGCTGAGGCTGTGTTGCGCAGGCTTTAAGCTGAGACCATGCTCTTCGTCATTGAGCATTTAGAGCCGAAACTGAGCGAGTGGCTTCACATTGAGTATTCACACGCAGCGCGAATCGTCGGGAGAAAGAGGTTGCTCATAACCAATGTAAAAAAGAAAGGCGAATTTCGTAAACTTGCCAAGATTGCGCGGGTCGAACGCAAGCGTGCCTGCGAGCTGTTCAAACAGCACGAACTCATCGTGCTCGACCCCCGCGCGAGAAAAAAGCTATCGCCGACCGACATGCGCGGTATGAGGGTGATAGTCATAGGGGGCATCCTAGGTGAGGAGCCCCCACTCGGGCGAACGAGGGAACTGCTTACCCGAATCCTTTCTAGGGCGTCCGCGAGAAACCTCGGCAAGGAACAATTTGCGATCGACAACGCAACCTACATGGCAAAGCAGGTAAGCGAGGGTAAATCATTGGAAGAAGTACCCGTGCAACATGGGCTCGAAATCCAAATAAGCAAAGTCCAATCGACCTTCTTGCCTTACACATTCCCGCTCGTCAAGAGCAAGCCGCTGATCTCTCGAAAGCTCATCGCCTATCTCAAGCGCCACTAATCCCGAAAGGCTGGCACCGGTGGTTGAGACGTTGCCCGGCCGCAAATATTGACTCATTGGAAGGGGCTTTCGGACTTCACATGCTTTTTAGATCCACTCCTAACTCCTTTGCGATTTGTTCAAGCTCGATCCAAACCTCATCCGAGATTGGAATACCCTCCCGCAGGCGTCGCTCGCGCGTTTTTTGCTCGGGCTCACCAGGGACCATTATTTCCCCAACGCCCGGCACTTTCTGCGAGGACTTGACTTGCTCGATGAATTCCCGCGCCCGAGCCCGAAATTCCTCCTGCGCGACGAAAGCTTTCGGGTCGATCGCGATCATGAAATCGCCCTTTGTGCAGAAGCCTTCGACAGGCTCTAGCGTTCCCTTAACTTCTTTACCCGCAGCTGCGTGCACGAGAGGGCCGGCAAGCAACTCGAGCACGAAAGCTAAAGCGTAACCCTTTGGTCCGCCGAATGGACTTAGGGCACCCTCCAACCCCTTTGCTGGGTCTGTCGTCGGCTTGCCCCCGGAGTCGATTGCCCAATTTTCGGGGATGGGCTTGCCCTCCTTCATCGCCTTCACGAGTTTTCCTCGAGCCGCGACGCTCATCGCCATGTCAAGCAGCACGGGGGGCTCGGTCGGTAGGCCTATCGCAAGTGCATTGGTGCCGAGTAAGGGTTCGACGCCGCCCCAGGGATGAACCAGCGCATCGGTCGTCGTCGTCACAATGCCTATTAGCCCTTCGCGCATCGCCAGCTCGGCGTAGTAGCCCGCGATTCCGAAGTGGTTAGAGTTGTAAACGCCGACCGCAGCCACGCCCTGCTGCTTCGCCTTCTCGATCGCGAGGCGCATCGCGCGCGTCACAACGTAGTGCCCCAAACCGTGCCCGCCGTTGATGAGACCAGTTGCTGGAGTTTCTCGGACAACTTTGACCTCTGCTTTGACGGCGATCGTGCCTCGCTTGAGCGCGCGCAGGATGTATGGAAGGCGGAGCAGGCCGTGCGATGCGAAGCCGCGCAGATCACCCTCGGCCAGCACTTCTGCTGTGGCATTGGCTTCCTCACCCGAAGCACCGAGCTTTTGCAGCAAGGTGCGTATGATTGTTTTTTCCCGGTCAAATGTGAGTATCATCCTATCTCCCAAGCTCTCTCGAACACGTGCCTTAAAATTTCATCGCCCAAGCAATAAAAAAGTGGCTGGTATCATGTGTCCTATTTAGGACACCACCATCGGCAGTTCTTCACCGGCCATCCCATTTAGGTGGGGCAAGAATTTTGGCGAACGAAGTGAGCCGTGTATGCTGTGTTAGGTGATAGTGCGAACAAAGGGGTGTTCATTTTATTCCACCTATCTGTTGCTTAACTACTTTTACTACTTGTTCAGGACTTTTAGTTGAAAACACAAACTCTCTGAATCTACCTTCCCTCAATGATAGCACAACTCGAGGACTTCCCATAACATTGTACACCAATCTCCATTTTCCCTTAACTCTTCCTAAGCGTATGCCCCAACCTCCATATCTAATGGTTGAAGCCTCATCTGAATAACAGCCCTCGATATCCTCCCAGATGATTGTGTGTTTAAAAATTCCATAACCAACAGCGATAGATCGGGGCGTCATTCTGATAACCAGTCTACTAAAATTAATCGTAACTCCTAGAAACAGTAGAAACACAAGTAGGAAAAACCAGTTTGGTGCAGGACGAACGCCAATTGGTTCTACCAAAATCTGATAGACCAATACAAAAAGAAAGCTAGCTGTAACAGCGGACAATATACCTGTTATACCTTTTGAGAATATTTTCTCTTTATAGATATTATCTGCTTGCATTTTTTATCTCCTTGGATTTCATGTATTTTTCATTTTTTATAATTTTGCGCCCCGTGTGAGCATTTCACTTAACTCAGCATGAAGCGAACTGCAGCACATGTCCTATTTAGGACGCTCCGTCCTATTTGAGACACCGGGTAAAAGCCGTCTAACCTCCCTCGATGTCAGAAGAATCCGATCCGACTCAACGAATGCCAGTACCTTGCCCTCCGCCGTGAGCACGCGCTCGGCAGCAGCTCGCAACGCAGCCAGATCTTGAAACCTCCACACCGAATGTTGCACTAGCCGCGCATTACGCTTCAGGTAGCGATTCATCCTTCGCCTTGCCTTGCTTCGACCATCTAAGTCGTAGACCAGCAAGTATGCCGTGACATCACCTGTCCTATTTGAGACACTAGGCCACGGGCTTGCCGCCTTTAAGCACGACTTCCCTGTTGCCGTCGCCCTCATCGCAGAGCAACCAAGTCAGGTGTGGTGTCGCCTGCGACATGCGCCTAACCGTCAAAACTATTCGAAGTTTGTCCTCGTCATCCCGCACCCGGGTGAAGCCCCAGCGCGCGCCGCAGGGCTCCATGCCCTCTAGGATGTCCGACTTCCGCCAGAGTCTGATGCGCTCACTGAATGCCCGCCGCGCGTTGAACTCCTCCTTGATCGCCCGCAGCGCTCGAAGCTCCTCGGGGCCGACGGTTTCAAGGGTCTGGTAGTGAATCAGTCCCATTTCCCCGCCAAGGCTTTGCGTGGAGGTCATTTATAAGGAGGAAAAATCAGCTCCTACACCACTCGACAACGGCCTCAAAGAGTTCTTTGCCATTGGCTGGCCTGAGTGCGAACTCTTTCCCCCGCTCCTGATATCGCTTCACCACGAGCTCCGGGTCTGCCTGCTCGAGCTTGAAACGCTTGAGCTCCTTCAACCCCAACGGCATTGAAATTAGCCCCGTTTTGTAATGCATGCTGTAGGGTGCCCGCACGTCACCCATGGGCTTGATGATGGATGCATCGAACAAGACTTTGTCGGTTCGCGCTTCCTTCTTGGCCGTCTCGGCCGTCGTCAGCCCCGGCAAGCGTTCCGCTACGCGTGACTCGATGAATCGCACGATGTCCGCATAAAAATTAAAAGCATTTCGCTCCCTTCGTTCGGTCCGAAGCTGCTTCGGCCTGTACCCCTTCGGCAACTCATGGCGCTCGAACTGCGCCCAGAACTGGAAGCCTCGCGAGCCACTGAACTTGATCGCCGGTTCGATTCCGTATCCCGCGAGCACCTTACATGCCCCTTCGACCACCCCCTTCGTCCGATCGAGCTCAACTTTTTTGCCCGCGTCGAAGTCGATCACGAGCCAGTCAGGGCGATCTGCGTCCACGCGGTGGATGTAAGGGATGAAATCGATGCCGTGCACGTCTAGCCACCGCTGCACGTCCTTCGCACTTTTTATCGTGATGTAGCGGGGGCCTAACTTTCGCTGGAGCCACGCGCGCTCGGTGAAGAGGCGAAAGACCGACACCCAGCGGTCGCGGCAGAACTCGAGCAGGGCATCGACCACGTGGGGATAGTACTGCTTTGCGCGGTAGACCTTGAGGTAATCCTGGTTCAGCTGCCCCCTGACATCCCGCCACCGCTTGTCAAAATGCTTGCGCCCGGAATCGGTAATCGCGTACTCACCGGCTTTACTCTCGACCCAACCTTTTTTCTCGAGCGCACCTAGGAGTTCTTGTGTTTCCTCATCCGAAAACTTTTCACCCGCATCGCGGTTTAGCTTCTCCTGGACGTGTGGTACGTCCACGAACTTGCCGCGGCGTTTGATGGCAAGCGTCATGAGCGCGTGGTCCTCAGGTGTCGCTTTCGACAATAGCTCACCCAGCTTGCCCTACGCGCTCGTGATCTCTCCAAGCTTGTCGCCCAGCAGTTTCTCCGCGCACTTCCAGCAGACGAAGCTCGCCTTCACCTCACCGGGCTTCACTATTTTGACATATGCGGCGTCGTAGCTCATCAGCTGGACGGTCTTGCCGCAAAGCTTGCACTTTGGCCCTTTCGCCCGCATATTTACCAAAATCCGTTATGTGCTCAAAATTAATAACTTCTCCGCAAAATTGCCAGTGAAGGTGCCCAAAATGCTTCCCATCCTACGCCCCCCGAAGTTGGACCTCGACGAGTTGGCTCGGCTCCAAGCACGGGTAGCCAAGCGGGTAGTGCGCAAGAATCGTTTCAAGAAGCTCAAGCGCATCGCCGGGTGTGACATCTCCTTCGCGCGAGGCGGGCTGGCCTACGCCGCCTGCGCGGTGCTCGATTACAAAAGTCTTGAGGTACTCGAACGAAAAGCCGTCGGAGTCAGGATGAGGTTCCCATACATCCCGACCTTTCTGGCCTTTCGAGAGCTCGAGGGGATGCTGAAGGCAGTCAAAGGTATGGATGCGGATGTTTACATGGTAGGTGCTCAAGGGTTAGCGCACCCCCGCCGAGCCGGTCTGGCATGCCACCTTGGGGTGACGCTGAACAAGCCGACGTTAGGGGTAGCTAAGAACAGATTGTGCGGGAGGGCTGAAGAGCCGAAGCGGGAACGCGGCGCGTGCTCGCTACTCAAAGATAACGGGGAAATCATAGGAGCCGTGCTTCGAACGCAGCCCTCCAACAGGCCGGTATACGTGAGCATCGGCCACGGACTTTCGCTCAAAACGGCCATTCGGATTGCGCTTGAAACGACACGAGGATTTCGTCTGCCGGAACCTTTGCGAGCCGCCCACGAACTCGCCACGCGGGCGATGAAATCTCACTGACATTGCCTCCCACTAGGCGAATTTTTAAGGACCAATCCCAGATTTTGAACCATGAAATTTGCGACAAGTGTCTGGTATGGGGATAGGCCCCTACGACCTACATTTGAAAAAGCACGTAGGCTGGGATTTGACTTTGTCGAACTTTCCTTGGACTACCCTTGGCCGGATCAACTGACAAGTGAGGAGACAGGATTGTTGGAAAAACTAAAGGAAGAGTATGGATTAGAAATATCATTCCACGGACCTTGGTCTGGGAAAGTTATCTTCCATCCAAGAGATGAGATTTCCGATGCTTGCCTGAAGATTTACGAAAAATGCTTGAAATTTGCGGAAGGGTTTAATCCTCTGTATTTCAACTTTCACCAAATCGGACACATTACAACTTCTAGCTTCGAAGAAATCAGAAAGAAAATTTTTAATAAAGCGTTAGAAACGACCCGCACGATAGTAAATTTTGGGGGAAGTTTTCCGGTTACGATTGAAAATAATCCTAGCCGCCTCTTCGGGCGTCCAAGAGATATCAAGCTTCTTCTAGATAATATCAGTGCCCTAAATTTTTGCTTCGACGTTGGTCACGCTGTTGTATCTAAATGGGAAATTCAACATGCAAAAGGGGGGTCAGGCGAAAAACTGGAGATAGATGATTGGCTCGACCTTTTTAAAGATCGTGTTTTGACCGTTCACCTCCACGATTGCTTACTTGGAGACAACTTGAAACCAATAGATCACTTTGTTATTGGAAAAGGGAACTTGAATTTTGAAAGCATCGTTAGGGCAATTAAAAAGACAAGTTGCAGATATGTTGTCCTAGAAACTTTCCATACAAGAAAAGGGGTTTACGCATCCGAGGAAGACCTTAAAAACAATTTAGAATTTTGCAGGAGTTTGATAAGATAAAACTATCCAAACCCAACGCGATGAAACTAGGACTCTCCTCCCTGCTGTTTCCAAATGCCTCCATCGATGACATTGTCAAGTTTTCAGCGAAGCTTGGCGCGGAATGTGTTGAAATAATCTACGATGCCCCGCACTTCCCGCCCGACTACGACCAGCGCAAGCTCTCTGGTATAAAGGAACTCCTCGATGCTCATGGGCTCCGGGTTTCGGTGCACGGGAGCTTCTGGGATTTGAATCCAGCCAGTCATCACCGCGAGCTCCAGAAGCTGACGCTCAAGCAGGTCGGGCGGAGCATTGATGCCTGCCGCGCGCTCGGAGGGGAGATCGTCGTGCTCCATTTCGGGAGGTGCCCCGTCCCAGAGGCCAAGGATTTCTTGGAGGGGGCGAAACGACGATATCGCAGGTTTCTCGAGCAATGCCTACCCTACGCGAGAGAACGAGGCGTGACCCTAGCTCTCGAGAATGCGGGTGGGCAGCTCGCCACCTACCCATCGACCGTCGAAGAACTCAAGCGACTCGTGCTCGAGCTTGAAGGAGCCAAAGTGGCGTTCGACATCGGACACGCCCATCTGGCCGAACGAAGGTCCGGAAGGAAGGCTACCGGGCTAGCGATCGCTGAAGCCATCGAGGGCCTGCGCGAGCATCTGGTTCATGTGCATGTGCACGACAACCACGGCAAAGACGATGATCACCTGCTACCGGGTGATGGCGATATCGATTTCAAACCCGTAGTTGAGGCCCTGCGAGCGATAAACTACGGTGGGTTGCTGATAGCTGAACTCTGGAACCCCAAGCACCCACTGGAAACTGGCCGGAAGGGGATGAAAAAACTCAGGGATCTTTTCAAAACTAGCTGAATTCAGCGACCACCGTTGTGAAAACTGGCCCGCGAACGTCAATGCGCTTCTTGTTCGAGGTGACGTAGCGCTGCGCTGCCTCCTCAATCGCTAAATTAAGGTCACTCGGAAGCTTCACGTTTCTCACACGGACCTTGACTTGGCGTTTGCCTCCGCGACCAGCTTGCTCGATCTCGCTCGCCACGAGTGCTGCAAAAGCATCAATGTATCGGATGCCGGTCGAAGTACCCTTGGTCCGAACTTCATTCAAAAACTCATCTTGCTCCCATCCCTTTGGAGGAACCCCGACGATGTTTCCTCCATAAACATAGACTTCGTTGAATCCTGCCGGCCCGATGAGCTTCGTGCCACGCTCTGGTTCGATCACCTTAACTATCACTTGCCTATCCAACAATTTACCTTCAAAAGCTGGAAACTCGCACGGGCTTGGCTCGTTGGCGTGCCGCTCGGCCACGCGTGCGATTGCTGTAGCGATCTCTCGCCCTACCTCGCTCTCGGGCGCGCGCTCGAGCTTGATCATTTTAGCCAATTGCGCGTCCGAAAACTCGGCTGGCTTGTAAAGGTAAGGGTAGACAAGCACGCGCATGTCCGCCTCACCGGTCTCAATCATCAACACGCGCTCGAGCCCTATACCGAGGTTGAAGACGGGGAAAGCGATATCATAATTGCTCAGCGCCACTGGGCTGTAAAAACCAGCATTGCCGACTTCAAGGTACTCTCCCGTGCGAGGGTGCTTGACAAACACCTCGAATTCCGTTCGCGGTGCGTAGTACTTCGAGGTTGCGGCTTTCATCGAGAACTTCACCTCTGCGAATCCCAGCTTGCTCAATATTTCTCGAGTTATTCGCTCCCCATCTTCAAGGCTTATCTTTTCAGCAACGATGACCACCGAGGCTGTCCATGACTCATAGAGATGCGTCGGGTCAAGTCGCTGCTCCCTTCTAAACTTTTGACCAATCGAGAAGAGTTGTAATGGTAGGGACTCACGTTTGATCATTTCAGAAAGGACCGGAAACCAAAGAGAAGTGGTGTGAGATCTCAAAGTCAAGTTAGTTGGGAGTGGCTTCAACGCCTTAAACTCAGGAAAAACTTCTGAGATGAGTTTAGTGGCTTGCACCTCCCCTACATCAAGCTCCTTGACCATTACCTCAATCAAATCATCGGAGCTGATTTCTGCCTTTTTGTATTTTCTAAAAATTTCCTTCAATTTTTCTACTTTTGTGAACCCGGCGATTATATCATTTATTTTCCCGAGTTTATTTTTGCTTATTCCAATATCGGGCCGGTCAAGACTTGCTAGGAAGAATACTCTGTCTAGGATCACTAGCGCTTCAGGACCATATTGGCGCCGTACTTCATTAACATCGACTATCGTTGGGAGATAAGCTTCAGTAAAACCCATGCTTAAAAGAACTTCCCTCACTTTAGTTGCGAGTTCTGGCAGAGGATGTTGACTCGACTTTTTAATTAAGGTGAAAAACTTGCCTCTTGTTTTCAGGAGCCGTGCTGTTTCTAACCAAGCTTTTTCGTAGTCCTTCTTCGCTTTCTCTTTAATTTTTCTTATATCGAACTTCATCTTTTCCCCAACTATATATCTCTTGCAATCTTTCGTTCTTTCTTTTTGAGTAAAAGAACTTTGTCTTTTCTCCGAATTTTATTCTAAAGAACAGCGTTTAAGCTATTTTGGTGATATGGCGCCGCCGAAAATAATAATTAACCTACTTTTTCTCCCACTTGACGCGTTTAAGCGCCCGTTCAAGCCTTTGTTGCCTGAGCGCGATCGTCAGGTCACCGCGGGTTTTCTCCAGCACCCGCCGGACCATATCCTGCCTCCGCTTCATCCCGGGTAAAATAGCGTCAGGGTAGTCGAACTCCATAAGCAGCTCGAAGATTTCCTCCATGAACTTGAGCGCTTGCTCCGCTCGATCAACCTCGTCTGCCCTTATCAAGTCAAGCGTGTGCCGCCTGAGCTCACCCGCGGCATCGGCGAGGGCCGCGAGGTAGGGTTTGTAGGGGATGCTAAGCTCCTCGGGCGTCAATAGTTTTCCATCCCGGATTAGTGCCTGAACTACCAAGGCTTCACCGTATTCCTGGTAAGCCATGAGGATGATGCCGGAATCAGCCAAGTGGGGCTCAGCTTTCACGGCCTTCGTGAGAGTTGTAAGTGCATCGCGAGCATTCGTTAGGAGTTCGTCGGCGCTCGATCGGTCACCTCGATGGGCCGCGGCTATAGCCCGGGCGGAAGCCCTGATGACCTCTCGCGAGGCGTCGAGTACCCGCTCCCGGAGCTCCCCTTGGGCATCGAAGTGCTTGCGCATTCGTTCAAGCATTTCCCTCAACTCTACCCCCATCTACCTAGGCGACCGACCTATTCAAGGCTTGCGCAATGGGACAATGTATGTAACATAAACAAACGAACTTTTAGTCACCCTACTAAGGAGAAGAGGCTCCAGCTTCACCCACCGCCCCCGAACTCCTCGTTCACCCTCAAAATATTTGTCTTAAAATAACGCGCTTTCGTTATCGTGTGCTTCCGCTCGAGGTTGTTTACGAGGGCACTCAACTTGGACTTTGACATGTCGAGCTCCCGCCTGAGCTTGTCCTGACGGGCCTCGCCGCCCGACCGCAGGATCGACTCGAAGACGCGACGCTCATCATCGGTGAGGGTCATCAACGCCACCCGTAAGGTCCGCTCGGAAGCGTAGCGTTTGAAGAGGAAAACGAGAACCGCCGCGATCCCACCGGCGACCGCTGCCATCATCCCGATCGCAACCACGATCGCCGAGAGTTCAAGGCCCGGTGCAGGCTTGAGCGGCCCGTAGAGGAGCAGGCCTAAACAGAGTTGGAGCACCACGACCAATGCCACGATGCCGAAAGCCTCTCGAATTGTCATCGACCGACCATAGTTTTGAACGTATTGAGCAACATAAATCTTTCGAAGTAAATGGGTCCAAAATCAAAAATCAGGATTATTAGGGCTATTTGAACGATAAGGGGAAAAATAATTGGTTTTTAACTTACAAATCGGCTTTTGAATCCAGAGCTGAATGGAGATAGGACGGTTTTTGGAGACTCGGTAAATACCCCCCTTTCCAAAGATTTACGTGAAAATCGATGAACCGCGCGCGCGATAGGGGCGGCGTGGGGAGCTCAACCCGAACCAAAAAAGGTGAGAAAAATGAGAAGGCTTGACCAAAAAGGCGTGGCGGCGCTTGCAGTAGTGATAGTCATCGCTGCATCGACGGGCGCGGCTGTGGCGACGCCTGTGATAGTTGACGTGGCAGATGTCGACCCAGACCATCCACTTTACGGGCTCGAGCGCTTGGGCGAGCGGATCCGAATGGTTGGAGATGATGACCAAATGAGGGAGCGCTGGGGTGAATATGCTCGCTTGGTCGACCGAGGAAAGGGCATAGGGTATAAGAAAATCTTAGAAGAGTTCGTGGAAAAGATGCATGCCGTCGCACCCGGAGATGTCGAGGCTGAGCGAGAGGAAATACAATGGATGCAAGGTCAAATGCTTGGGATTTGCAGAGTGCAATTGAGGCTGTCCAAGGAGCTGTGTGAGGGCCTTAAGGATGACTTGCCCGAGGTTAGTGAAGAAATCGATAGAATTTGCAATGAAATCGAAAACTGCGAAGAATGGTTAGAAGTTGCAGAGTTGCGTGAGAATGCCCGAGCGCGCCTGAGGTTGATCAGAGAAAAGATTGAAAATATCGTGAGGCGGCACAGGGCGCGAATAAGAAGACCTGTCAATATATACTTCGACATCGACAACGTGCTCGCTGATGTGGATGTCACGGTGAACATCGAGGTCGACATCACCATCGTGAGGCCAATTCCAATCGTGGCACAAAGTTTCGAAGAAAAGCTGAATGAGTTCAAAAACCTGTTTGCCGAAGTTCAGGCGATGCTTGAGGGAGCACCAGAAAATACGCACGGTGTGCGAGCGGTAAGGCAGCTCGTTGAAGTGGCGACTAAACAATACAAGGATAGAGCTGTGACTGCATATGAAGGGGAGAAGCTTAGGAGAGCGCTGGGACTGATTCACGCCGCAATAATGCCCCTCCGCAACGCAAAGCTGATCCTCGAACATGCCAGCGAATGGGAGCCAGAATTTACGGGTCAATGGATGCAGTGGAGAGAGAGATGGCAGGAACTCAAACAAGAACTCATCGAGGAAGGAGCTTGGGAGAACATCCTCGAAAACTGGGAGCAGTTCGCTGAAAACATACGGCAGAGATGGCGAGAGAAATTACTAGGGAACTTGAGAGGAAGTTAGCCGACCCAGCAATGCCGGAGCGGGTCGGTTACACTTCTTTTTTATAACCTAGAACACGCTGCTTAGCCCTTCAGCAAGATGACGCGACTGACTTTGGACTCATCAACCAACTTGTAGCCCGTCTCGCGTGCCAGCGCCTCAGAAAACTCCCTCACCTCGCCGTGCAGGGGCATGTTCTCCAGAGTTAGTCTTTTGCGCGAGTACCCAACCCACATATAACTTTTCGCCTCGATAAAATCTGGCGCGGCCTTTTCGATGAACTTTGCGTATCCAGGTGCATCCTTAAGGTTGAGCCCCTTGACCAGCGTCAGACGGATGACTCTTCTGCACGTGAATGATGGCATGAGCTCGAGACTTCGGTTCAGCCGCCCCCAGCCATCGGGAACGGTTGGTTGGCAAACCGCCTCGTAGGTTTCGAGATCCGATGCAACGACCGAGATGTAAAGCTGCGTGGGCTCAGCGAGGTGTTCCAAGACTTCTGGGTGCATACCATTTGTAACCAAAAAACTCGTCATTCCTCGCCTGCTACACTCCTCAACTAATTCATTTATTTTGGGATAGATGGTCGGCTCACCAGCTAAAGAAATCGCGCAGTGTTTTGGCTCCTGGGCCTCCTTGAGCTTCTTTTTGTTGACATTGGGGTTGCCGCCGAACCCGCTAAGCAGCTTTCTCTGCGCTGAAATTGCTCCGTCCAAAATATCTGCCGGCTCATCGACCTCACCAACCCAGTTCGAGTGGGTCACGTTGATGTTCCGCCAACAGTAGATGCAACGGTGATCGCAAAACGGCAAGCTGGGTGTGAACTGCAGGCAGCGATGGCTTTGCATGCCAAGCTCTCGCCCATAGAACTGCTCTTTGTAGCAAGACCCTCGCTGGAGCAAGCTTTTTCGCGTCCAATGGCAGACTTTGACCGCGCCGTGTTTGTGTTTGCCGACGAATCGATAGCCCGCACGCTCGAGCTCTGCAAGCTCACGAGCAGAAATTACCATCCGATCATTCCTTCGGTTTCAACTTCTGCTGAAGGGCCTTGAACAGATATTTTTTGGCTTCCTCTAGCTCTCCCTCGCCGTTCATGCTCGCGGCACCTGCGTGTCCGCCCCCGCTGCCCCCAAATTGCTTCCCGAGCTCCTCCATGAGCTCACCCAAATGAAGCCCCAATGTCTTCAAAATCTCTTGGCGTGCACGTCCGCTAAGCCTTATCCTGCCTTTCTCTTCCGAACCAACGATCGCCACATCTGCCCCGATTCGCACCAACATCGACGCCGCGTCGCCCTCGAAGGACCCCAACTCGGAGAGGACTACCAATCGCCCGTGAATCCGACGCAGCTCCACCCGCTGCGCGGCCTTTAGCATCGCGACCCGCTTCGAGGGATCCTCGGGTAGCCTAAGCGCCTCCAGCACGCGCCTGTAATTAACACCTGCCTTTATGAGAGAGTTGACTGCCTCGAAGGTTTGATCCTTCGCGAACCTGAAGTGAGCGGTGTCGCTTATGATGCCTGCAAGCAACAAGGATGCCCCCTCCGGAGTAAGCTCCGCACCCAGCTCCCGAACGAGCTGCAGGATAAGTTCCGACTCGGATGCAAACTCCTCTTGGACGAAATAAAAGCTCGCCAGTTGTTTCATCGCCTCGACCGGGCGGTGGTGGTCGATCACCACTAATTTTGGCGCCTTTTGTTCGAGTTGTTCCCCAAGCTTGCCGAGGTGCTCCAAGCTTGAGGTATCGACGAGTACAACAAGACCTGCTTCCAATGGGGGGTTTATCGCGATCTCCCGCCCGAACGCCCTCAGGAGGTTCTGGGAGATGAGACTGAGGCTCTCAGAAACCCCAGCTTTGGCCCGCGCGCCCAAGCGATTGAGGACCTCGGTGAGCACGATCGCGCTGGCGACAGCATCGGGGTCGGCATTATGGTGACATAGTACTAGGATTTGCTGCCCACGCTCGGCAGCCCCGGCCAAAAAATTAGCCAGCTCCTTCATAATTTCACTTAAACTAAGACGCCTCTTCGCTAGGCAGATTGCCCTTTAGGGCCCCCTCGAGCTTTTCGCGCATCTCTCGCAGGCGCTGGACGATACGTTCCTCCTGGCGCTCGAGCGTTTTAATTCGCAGGTCAAGGGTTTCCTTCTGCTCACCAAGGCTCTTTTTAAGCTCCTCTCGCTCCGACTTGACCAAGATGGTCCCCACGCTCTTGTAGACCGTGGCGCCCTCTTGGAGTTTCCCTAGCTCCTCGAGGGCTCGCTCGGTCTCTCGTAAGAGTAGCTCGAGCTGCTGTCGTTGCGTCATCAACACTTGGGCCTGCTGCTGGGCCTGCCGAAACTGCGCGAGCTGATGGCGCATCTGAGGTGATGGCTTTTCCATTTATTTTCCCCTTGATTCGATTACATCGCGCGCGACGATCGTCCACCGGAGGAACGAATTCAGCGCTGCGCGTAGGGCTGCTGTATCTTCTGCATCTATCTGCAGACATAAAACGTTTTTCCTGCGTCGGATGCTCGTCCTGCACCGCGTCGAAGCTGGCAACGCTTCCTCGGGCCTAAGCGCCCGCTGTACTGCCCCAGCCTCGCGCGCGCTCTTGAAGGCGAACTCGACGCCCGCGCTAGCTCGCTCCGCTTTCACCACGCAATCGCCCGAAACTTGCTATTTGGAGTACCGGCCCGATCGCCTCGGAGCTCGGCCTGAGCTGGAATTGGAGCTGAAGCTCATCGTCGGAAGTTATTAGGACAACCCCCCCGGCATTTGGCAGCTCACCCAAGATAGGTAAGTTTAATAACTCACTGAAAAAATTTGCAAGATTCCGCGCCTTTGGGCCTTCGGCGCAAAATTTTGTCCCTTCGAGTTTGGCCTTCTGCCCGAGGTCTCGCTGGAGCTTGACCTCACCCAACTCAACCCGCGCGTCGAGCCATCGCCAGCCTTGGACGACGGCCAGAAACCGTAGCTCCCTGGGTCGCCCCGCGAGGCTATTCACGACCATCACGCGATCGTGACCGAGCGAGCTGGCGAGCGAGGTTAGTTTACTTATCGTTTTTGCCCCGCGCGGCACATAGGTCGCATTCGGAAGGACCCGTGTGAGTTCCCTGCATAAAATTCTCGTGCGATGTCCTGGGCGCCTTGAAGTGGAGATTAGCATTTACCTCGCCCTGACTTTACGGACCACCTCAGGGCGGGGTTTAAATAGCATGCGGGACCCACAATGAGGGCATCTCACGCGCCCTTCAAGGAGTTTCTCTATTTGCCTTCCGCAATTGCTGCACCTCAACATCTAACCATCCTCCGCCTCGACCGGCGTCTCCCTCTTCGGCACCGCGGCCAGCGCTGATGGTGAATATGCCGCGCCAGCAAACTTCGCTCCACAACGCCCACATCGCCAGATCGAGGCGCCCACACGCTTGACTTTTACCGCCCCACAGTTCGGGCACCTGTAGCGCTGCCGGAGCTTGCGCTCCACCACAAGCACGAGCTTTCGTAGCTTCGTGCCATAACGAGGACCAAGCCCCCCCGTGGAGCCGACTTTCTTTGCCCGAGGCACACGTTCACCCCAGTTTTGCTCTAAGCTCCGCTCCCTCCGCCCTGGCCATCTCGTAAGCCTGCTCCAGTTCCTCCCGCGAGAAGCACCCGATGCCGCCCTTCTGCACCGCGCATATGCTGCCGTCCTCAATCGTCGCTATGGTTATGCGTGCGTCCATTACTCCTTCCTCGTCCAGACAGGGGTCAATCATAAGCTTGCTGTTGATCTTCGCCACGGTCACCGCCACGGGCCTTTTCTGGATTGGGAACTCGGGCAGCGTCCACGCCTCGTCCTCGGGCGGCTTCGCGTTCAGGAGCGCTGCTATCGCCGCGAGCGCCGAGGCGTCGATCAAGTTCCCGTCGTGGTCGAGCACATAGATGTCGATGAAGACCGCCCAGACGTCCTCACCGGATTTTATCACCAGCTTATCCAAGTCAATCGCGTTTGACTCACGTATGCCTCGGTCGACCACGCGAGCTAGCTCAATCGCGTTTTCACTGGGCCGCCCTGGTTCGAAAGTGGGCGATGCCAAAGGCAGGAGTTCGGCGTTAACGACCAGCATCCCGTTATCTGGTTTATCGGGGAACGGCTCAGCGTGTTCAACCTTAATGCCTGCCACCACCTGCGTTTTGCCTACCTTTACAAGAGCTGAGCCTTGGGCGCTCTTTATCGGACCGACCTCCACAGAAACCTCTCGAAACTGATCCATCGTTCGAGTATCTATTCGCTTGCCTTCGCGCGCGAGGTCAGCGATGTAATCGCGCCTGACGCTTGAAACTATTTCGTACATGCTTCATTTCTCCTGTTTAATCGCATACTTCTCTCTTAGGGCTTGTCGTTGTATCCCGTATATCTGCTCGCATGCTTTAAATGCGAGGCCCAAGGCTTGCCCGAACTCTTCCTTGGTGAAGTGGCCGTCCATCTGCAGTAATGTGACCAGCTTCTTCCTAGGCACCATCGCTATTGGCATGTCCGTCGTTCCCCACTGATCCTCATCCTTGGTCAAGTCAAGCACTATTGTATCGTCTATCTTCCCTACTGCAATCGATGAAACCATATCGCGCATCGGAACGCCCGCATCCGCTAGTGCCACGGACGCAGCGTTTATGCCTGCGGTACGTGTCCCCGCGTCCGCCTGTAGGACCTCGATGAAGACATCTATTACCGAGCGGGGGTAGAGCTCAAGAAACAGCACGGACTCGAGCGCCTCCCGCGTCACCTTCGATATCTCCACCGAGCGCCTATCGGGCCCGGGGCGCTTCCGCTCATCCACCGAGAACGGGGCCATATTGTAGCGGCATCGCAGCACCGCCGTATCCGGCTGCTGACGGTGGCGTGGATGCATCTCCCGCGGCCCGTAGACCGCCGCGAGTACCTTGTTAGCCCCAAGCTCGACGTATGCCGACCCATCAGCCCGCTCCAAAATTCCCGCCTCTATCTTCAACGGCCTCATCTCATCCGGCACGCGACCATCGAGCCGCTTGCCGTTCTCGATGAGTTTTTCAGGTTTTTTCATTCATTCCCCTCCTTCGGATTTTATCTTTTCAAGCATGAGGTGCACCCTATCGGTCAAGCCGGAGATATGCGCCTCGCGCTCGATCATGAGCAGGGCCTCGACAACGGCGTTGATCATGCGGGGGTTCTTTCCCCAAATCATTATCCGCCCGTTCTGCCCGACCCTCAACTTGCACTCGCCGACATCCTGGAGGGTGTTGAGCATAGAGCCCTTTCGCCCGATCACGCGGGGGACCTTCGCGGGCGAGATCTCGACGAGTTTGCCCCCCTTGACCCGACCCATCCCAGGCTCGCCCGCCTCGAGCTGGACGCGCATCCGCTCGTTGACATCTTTGACCATCGCAACTACCACGTCCCCCATGCTGAGATATTGGCTGATGTCCTCGCGGACGAGGTCGACCTTTCGTCGCAGCAAATCTGAGACGAAAAGATTTCCCGTGTAGGGTGAGTTTATGTCGAGAATCCAGCCCGAGTAGTAAGAATCTACGACCACTCCTATTACGACATCGCCGGGCTTCGGGATGTAGCGCCCCTGCAATGGGATGATACGGATATCTTGCCCGCGTAGCTCTGCGAGCCCTACGACCGATGCGTAAACCTGCTTGCCCTCCCGAAACGCGCCCTCGCGCACATTGTAGCTTCCCTCGGCGATCAGCTGTCCGGGTACGACCAGCTCGCGATTTTGGACGTAAAGCATTTATAACACCTTGGTCTCTACCTCTCCTCGAGTCAGATTGTTGAGCTTGTCGAAGAACTCCCCCTGGATGCCAGCGGGGATCTCCACGACCGCCGCCCAGGAGCCATCGTTAAGCCACTGCTCCTGCTTGACGGTGGCAAAGTCTCTCACCACCCGGTGGGCTTTACCCGTGTAGCTCGCGGGAATCTTGATCGCGATTCTTCGTATCTCGAATTTTAGGGGGATGATCGGCAGCAGTGTCTTTATGATGCCGGGGAGTTGCTCCTCGGCGCTCTTGAACTCGTTGACATGTACATTAGCCTCAGCTAGTACACTCTCGATCCGCGCGGGTGGATGAGGCAGGCCCGTCTGGGGGTTTATGGCCCGCCTCGAGATGAGCGTCACCACCTGCCTCCGTCGCCGCTCACGCATCTTGCGGCGCTGCTCGGTGGTCACTTGGACCTCGCCCTTTCGGATTATCTGTTCGGCGATTTTGAACACATCGAGCGTGCCGAAAACCTTCTTCATCATTTCTTCGGAGGCCGCCTCGCCCTTTTTGGAGTCCTTGAAAATTTTATCGCTGGCGAGCACACGGTGCATGTCTATCTCTTCTCCCTTTCTTAGGGCGAGAGCTAACTCGGGGTCGGCAAGCACTTCAAAAACCGTGCCCTGACTGGACAACCTCGCAATGACTGCGTCCTCAAGCCTTACCATAACCCGCTACTCCTTGGCGGGCTTGGCTGGCGGCTTGGGTCCCATTCGCTTTATGGATTTAGACAAATCCTCGAAACTAAGCTTCTCAAAACGCTTAGTCTCGCTCGGGATGACTGCCATCTCCACCTTTTCGGGGTTGAGCTCCCCCTCGATTACAGCCCGAAGCGCCTCAAGAGCGAGGGTAACTACGTCATCGATAGGCATCTTCTCGTCGTAGCGACGCTCGAGAAACTCGATGACCGTAGGGGCCCCACCCCCTATCGCTTGGGATTTGTATGCTGCAACGACGCCACTAGGATCGGTCTCGAAAAGGTGAGCGCTCTCCGCGTTGACGCCGGCAATCAGCAGCCTAGCCCCGAAGGGCCTGACGCCCCCATGTTGGGTGTAGAGCTGCTTGATGTCGCCGATGCGCTTCGCCAGCGCCTGCACGCTAATCGGCTCATCGTAACGCAAGCGGTTGATCTGCGCCTCGAGGCGCGCGTGATCAATCAGCACGCGAGCGTCAGCGATTAGCCCAGAAGCTGCAGCTCCGATATGCTCGTCCACTTGGAATATCTTCTCAATCGACACTTCCTCCACTAGCTTACTCCGAACTCTCTTTTCCGCAGCCAAAACCACGCCTTCGTTTACCTTGATGCCCAAGGCTGTTAGACCCCGCTTCACAGCTTCCTGGGCGTACTGAACCTGGAAAAGCTTACCGTCAGGGCTAAAGACGGTGATTGCCCTATCGTAGCCTGCTCCAGGCGGCATAAATGCCATGTATTTCCACCTCGTTAAATGATGATTGTGACTATTGCTTCTAAAGCGGGAACATTTATAATACTTTGGTTAAGCGGGCCCCAAGAACTTCCTCTTCGCTGCCTTGAGTGTACCCGAAACTCCCAAAATCACGAGCGATGCTTTTCTACCACCAATTTTTTCAATGCTTGCCATCGCCGCCTTGAGCTCGCCAACCTGTCTATACTCGCAGCGCAACAAACCCTGTCGCGAACTGACATCGTGAAAAACCAACTTGAGCATCCTTCGATCGAATGCTGGGTTGTGGGTTAAAAGGGAGTGAGAAATCGCTCGCATGATATCACCTTTACCAGCCCCGCTACCGATGAACTCAAAAGCGATGTACCTGCGCCTCTGCCTCATCGGGATCCTGCCCCTATGAACTCTTCAAGTAATTTCACCGCGACCTCACGCTTGGCTGGGTAAGCCGCGACCTTCAGTTTAAAGTGAATGGCATCGCCGCTTTCGGTGAACACAAGTTCGCCTGCATGCGCTAGCTGCTTATCGAACCTTAGATAAAAAAAGCAATTCTTATCGACTCTCTCGGGCACGATTTTGCCGAGCTTTTTTAGCTCACCCGCACGCAGCTTTGTCGAAACACGTTGCCAGAGTTCGCGCAGAAGCTTCCTCTGCCCAACCTTTGCATCTAGGTTTACAATTGGGTTACCGTGGTGGCCTTGGAGCTCCAACCGACGGACTACGACCCCCTCAGACAGCAAAGTTCTCAAAACGCTGAGCACGCGCTGTTCGTCCTCAGTCGCGTGCACGAACGTGTTCACGACTGCATTCCTGAATGGGAATTCCATCAGCTATCACTTCAGTCACGCCAGCGAGGCCTAACACTTGGCTTGGCCTTCTTGGTGCCCTTGCCCTTATGGAGTAGCCCACGCGCCTTCCTCCCGGCCCGCGTCAACCCGCGATGAACCCGCCCACGGTGCGCCTCACCGGCCACCCACCCGAACTGAGGATCACTCAGAATTGCAGGGTGGTTTGGATCAAGCATGATCACCTCGAAATACTCGTGGGTGCCGTCGGAGCCGAGTGGGTAGGAGTTCAGCACCTCCAAGTTTGGGAATTTCCGAGCTGCCCGCCCCTCCGCAATTAGCTGGATGCTTTTCTTGGGCACGAGCTTGCGAACTCCCATGCGCTTCGGCCTTCGCCCCCGCCAAGGGCGCACCTTCCGCCGTCCGCCCTTCCGCACCCGCGCTCGAACGACGACCACACCCTGTTTCGCCTTGTAGCCCAGCGCCCGAGCGCGGTCCAGTCTGGTTGGGCGCTCGACCCGCACTATTGCCGGGCCACGTCGCCAATCCCTCATTCGCATATGCATAAGTTTACGCAACTCGGCTGACCCCTGGCCCTTTCTTAGGTATCGGTACATCAGAACACCTTACGTGACGAGCGCTTCTTTTATTTTTTGGGCTATGATTATCGCCGCGTCTCGCTGCGCCTCGCGCGTCGAAGCCCCGAGGTGCGGCGTGAGCACGACGTTCGGCAGCTTAAGCAGTGGGCTGTCGCGGGGCGGCTCCCGCTCGTAAACGTCCAAGCAGGCCCCGGCGATTTTCCCCGTCCGCAGCGCTTCGGCAAGCGCCCCATCATCAACGACCCCGCCGCGCGAAGTGTTGATTAATACCGCTGTCGATTTCATCAGCTCGAGCTCTCGCTTACTCACCATGTGTTTGGTCTCTGGTACCAACGCCAAGTGCAGCGTCACGAAATCGGATTCTCTGAACAGCATGTCTAGGTCAACGTATTTTGCGCCAGTTTGCTCGACAAATTCGGGGCTCCGCCTAATATCATAAGCAAGCAAGTTCATCGAGAATGCCTTCGCCTTATAACCAACATCTCGACCTATGCGTCCAGTGCCGATGATGCCGAGGGTCTTTCCACGAAGCTCGCTACCCATGAGCTGCGCCTTCTCCCACTTGCCCGCCTTTGTGCCCGAATCCGCGCGGGGCAAATGCCTAGCCCAAGCCAGCATGTGCGCGAGCACAAGTTCCGCCACTGCGACGGTCGGGGCCTCGGGGGCGTTGAGCACTTTGATCCCTCGCGCCTCGGCTGCTTTGACGTCTATGTTATCAAGCCCCACCCCGGCTCGAGCAATTACCTTGAGTTGCTCGCCAGCGTCAATTACCTCCTTGGTGACCTTCGTCGCACTTCGCACCACCAACACCTCGCACCTGTTAAGCCTCTCACGCAGCTTGGCTGGCGTTAGGCCTGTGGCCACCTCGACTTCCGCGAACTCTCGCAACGCCTTGACGCCGTCCTCGTGAATGGGATCCGCGGCCAAAATTTTTACCAAGTTAATTCCCCACACGTTTGAAGAAACTAGGCGAAACTATCTTATATCTGCGCGGGTTGCTTCATCCACCCGTGAGCTGTCGAAAGGTCGCCCTAAAGCTCGTCCTAGCCCTGAGGTTCGCCAAGATGATCTTTAAGCGGTACTTGCTGCACATCGTCTTTAACAGCTGCAGGGCCAAAAACGTCGGGCGCTTGATGAACTCCGCGTAAAAGCGGTCAATCATCCTGCCGAGCTCTTCCTCTTTTAGGTAGGACGGGTAAACGCTGACTGCCGCGAACGCCTCATCCCAACATTTTTCTTCGTCAAGATGGCCCTCGCGCGCCGCCGTGTCCCATAGGTCCATTCCGGGTGAGATCATGAGGACGTTCATCTGTGGGAAGTCCATACCCTTCAGGTTTAAGGCGAAATCGAAGGTCCGCCTGATGTCTTCCCTGGTTTCGATAGGCGCGCCAACAATGAAGGAGCCTATAACGTTCCCGATGCCCGCCTCCTTGGAGTTGAGCATGGCCTTTCGGCTGAGTTCCGGTGAAATATTTTTCCCGTAGTAATCTAGAACCTTCTGGCTACCACTCTCCACCCCAAAATAAATTGTCTTGCAACCAACGCGTGCGAACTTGCGCAACACCTCGCGCGATGCCTGATCGACCCGCCCCTCCGCCCAGAGGTTGAGTTTGATTCCCTTCTTCCTCAGCAGGTCACAAATTTTTTCCATCCTGTGCCGGTCCAAGAGCAGGTCATCGTCGACAAATCCAACTTCCTCGTAACCCTCCCCCTGCAGCTGCTCCATCTCAGCGACAACAGCCTCAGGGGACCTGAACCTGACCTTTCGCTGCGAGAAGGCCGAGCAAGCGCAGTACCTGCAGTTGTAGGGGCAGCCCCGTGAGGTCAGCACTGTGGTGAACTTTCCGCTGCTCCCGAGTATTCCCACTAACTCAGAATGATACGCCTGCTCCAACAGCGTTCGATCGGGAAAGGGGAGTTCGTCGAGATTTTGGATGAACGGCCTCGGCAGCGTTTTGACGACCCCGCCATCATGCCTGAAAGCTATCCCTTTCACCTTTTTTGTCTCCCCGTTCTTTCCCAACACGTCGACGAGTTCTAGGACAGTATATTCAGCTTCGCCTAGTACGACGTAGTCGACGATTGGGTACTTCGTCAGCAGCCTTTCGTAGGTGAAGGTGGCGTGATAATTTCCGAAAACAATTTTCACGTCGGGGGTCTCGGTCTTGATGGCGCTCGCGATTTTTACACCCTGCTTGAAAGTTGGAGTTAGGGCGCTTATCCCCACTACCTCTGGGTCCTCTCGCTTCACCCTTTCGACGACTTTCTCGACCGGTAGCTGAACCCTCGCGTTATCGATAACTTTGATCTCGTGCCCCGCATTTTGCAACACGGCCCCGATGTAAAGCAATCCAAGAGGGGGCCAAGCCGCCTCGTTCTCTATCCGCTCCGCTCGCCCGGTATTCGGATTTATGAGGACAATTTTCAACCGTTCACCTTCCTTTCGCCGCGACTATCCTGATCACATCTCCTCCCTTGAGCGCGTAATCCTCACCAAGCCTCCGCTTCGTCCGCGCGTCTATCGCATGGATGAAAGACTCACCGAGGTCAGTGTGAATGACGTACGCGAACTCGCGAGCGGTCGCGCCTTTGGGGACGAGGTAGGCGTCGGGGAGCACGTTGCCCTTCTTGTCCGTAAGCTTGTGTTCATCATCAACGGGGTAAACTACGATCAGATTCAGAAGCTCATAAATCACCTTATCCACCACCTGCTGGATACCCGTCGAACCCCACTTCTCTAACAGCACGTGGATCATCTCGAGCGCCTTGCGCTGCTGCTCGTTCAAAGATTCCGGCTTGAGGATCTCGAAACCACTGCTGCTTGGCTCGTACTGCACGAGTCCCTTCTCGCTCGCGCGCCGAAGGATGAGCTCGGCCTCGGAGCAGGTCGGAACCACGAGGTACCCCCGCTGGCGCAAACGCTCGATGTTCGGCTCGGCCGCCGGCACGTCGGCTTTGTTCGCGGCGATCATGATGGGCTTACTTGCCTTTCGAACCTCTGCCACGAAGCGGAGCAAGTCGTCGTCTGACCATCTCTCTGGATCCGAGCGATCGACCCCAGCCTCCCGGAAAGCTTGGGCAACGTGATTTTCCTTTATGCCCAGCCCGCTCAAGCGCACGGCTATCTCCTTGACCAAGTCGAGCTCCTCGTACTTCGCCCTTCGCGCGAACTTTGGCCAGTCCTTCACGAGCAGGCCCCGCAACCACGCCGCGATTTCGACCTCGAGGAAATCTATGTCTTGAACCGGGTCGTGGGTGCCGGGCTGGCAGGGTTTGCCCTCCGCATCGGTTGACCCAGCTGCATCGATGATGTGGACGAGCGCGCCCGCCATCCGAAGGTTGTCTAGGAAGCGGTTGCCCAAGCCCCGCCCCATGTGGGCTCCCTCGACTAAACCCGCGACATCGATCATCCGGATAGGCACATATCTGACCCCGCCAACGCACTTCGAGTTTTGAGGGTTGCACGTCACCTCGAGCTCACGGCAGGGGCACGGGCTTCGCACGTAGGTGACCCCCACGTTCGCGTCGATGGTGGTGAAAGGGTAGCCTGCAACGGGGGCGTTCGCTAACGTTGCCGCGTTGAAAAAAGTGGTCTTGCCGGTATTGGGCTTGCCGACGAGTCCTAACTCAAGCATCCTTAACCCGTCTCGCCGCACCCATAGCAGCCGGGCTTCCTTCGTTTGCCGAAGCTCCCGAGCCCCCGCTCAGCTAATTGGATGCACAACCTCCGAGCATAGCCTGACTCGATCTCTCCCCGCCCCTCTAGAAAATTAATTATTCCCAGCGCTTGGTTGTCGTTCTCGCAACGTCGGATGAAGTCGATAATGGTGGGCTTGTAACCCTGCACGCTGTGCACTACCTTCTCCGCCTCCTTGAGGCTCGTCCGCACAGCGTCTATTCTGACCGTCCCTACCCCGCCCCATTCTTCAGCTAGGTTTGGGTAGTGCCTCCGAAGTTCTTTGCGGGTGTGCTTGCTCATGTCAAGACCTACTCAGGTTTCCACTCTCTTTTCACCATGACGGGCTTCACGAATACCATCGTGTTGGGTAAAACGTCCTTGTAAACGACCGCCCCGGGTCCGACCGCTGAATCCGGACCGATCTTCACGCCGACGTTTATCGTGCAGTTGATGCCGGTCCTGACGTTGTCGGCGATTATTGTGCCCAACTTTCGCCTGCCGCTGCTAATTACCCTGCCACCAACCTCCATCTTGATGGGCTTCTCGTCTAAGCGCAGGTTCGCGATGGTCGTCCCCGCCCCGAGGTTACAGTTACTGCCTATGACGCTGTCACCCACGTAAGAGAGGTGCCCGATGTTTGTATGATCCATAATGATGCTGTTCTTCACCTCCACCGCGTTGCCTATCCTGACATCGTCGCCTATACTCGTACACGGCCTAATGAAGCAATTTGGCCCGATGTCGCAATCCTTGCCGATGTAGGTTGGTCCTAAGATGTAGGAGCCCGAGCGAATGCGCGAGCCCTCACCAACGTAAACGTTATCCTCGATATAAGCGCCTACCTCGACCTTGCCGTGGACCTCGCCGCGCTGCCCCCGCGAGAAATACTCGTTGGCCACCAACAGGTCCCAGGGCCTGCCGATATCAGCCCATAAATTGAGCGGTGAGGTGTAAATCGCCTTGCCGCTGTTGATAAAAATTTTCATCGACGTGGTCAGCTCGTACTCCCCCCGCTTAGATTTCTTCGTTCGCTTGATCGCCTCAAAAATCGTGGGGTCGAAGATGTATATGCCCGCATTCGCTAACCTGCTCTTGATCCGCTTCGGCTTCTCGACTATCTCGCTGACCTTTCTTCCCTTCAGAAAAACTATCCCGAACTGCTCTGGCTCCTCGACCTCAATCGTGACCATGATGCCGCCGAAATTCTTGCTCGAGCCAACCTCCTCGTAGCGCTTCAGGAGCGTATTCAAAGACTCCTGATCGACGAGGGTGTCGCCGTTCATCACGAGGAATCTATCCCCACCGACGAAGTCCTCGGCAAGCGAGACGGCATTCGCGGTGCCCAGCAACTTCTTTTGATAGAGATATCGAAGCTTTACGCCGAGCCTAGAACCATCGCCGTAGCGTTCGACGATCTGCTCCCTCCCGTACCCCACGACCATCGCAATTTCGTCGATGCCCACATTTCTCAGGAGGAGGAGCACGTGATCGAGGGCAGGCTTTCCAGCTACCGGGAGCAGGAATTTCGGCTTCGTGAAAGTTAACGGGCGCATTCGCGTTCCTAGTCCGGCAGCTAGGATAACCGCCTTCATGTAATCCCAATTAAAGTTGGGAGCTAGCCTAATAAAAACTGCAGGAGTGAGTGCGTATATATCAGATTCCCGCGAAAAATGCCGTAAAAAAGGTTCCTTAGACTAAAGATTTCAAAATCCTAGTGGCTTTTCCAGCAACTTTTTCCACACTTTTTTCCCTTTCTCCTCCAGCGGTTACCCGGATGTATGGCTCCGTCCCCGATGGTCTGACGAGGGCCCAGCTGCCATCTCTAAAAGAAAATCTGATGCCATCGATTGTCAGTACATCGCTAATCCCTTTGAACTCCCTTCTCAACCTCTCCTTGAATTTTTTCATCGTTGCCGCTTTTTTCTCATTTGGACATGCTATTTTTTTCCTCACAGTTTGGTGCTCAGGGAGTTCATCGAGTAGCTCAAAAAGTCGTCTTCCCGTCAAGTCAAGCAATTCTAGGATTTTGGTTGCAGCGAGCGGTCCATCCGGCACAAGATGGACTTCCGGAAATATCCACGCGCCGCATGGCTCCCCACCGAAAATCGCGCCCCGCTTTCTAATCTCCGCCGCCACGCTGACATCACCAACCTTCGTTCGAATCACATTGCCTTTTTTCACACCAACGCACTCGTCGACGGTACCTGAAGCATCGACGGTGGTCACCACGATATCGCCTTTTTTCCTCACCTGGTGCGCCGATATCAGCGCCAATAGCTTGTCGGGCTCCGCTACCCTGCCCTTCCCATCGACCGCGGCTATCCGATCAGCATCGCCATCGTGTGCAAGGCCGATGTCAGCCCCAATAGATTTGACTACGTTACAGAGCTCCCCCAAGTTCTCGGGTGAGGGCTCGAGACCGCGGCCGGGGAAGAACCCATCGAGCTGCGAGTTCAGGGTCACCACCTCGCAACCCAGTTTTCGGAGCAAGTAGGGCGTTACCAAGGAACCTGCCCCATTGCCGCAGTCGACCACGACCTTGTAACCCCGCTTCAGCTTGACGACACCTGCGAGCTCGTCGATGTAGCTCGGCAGGACATCGACCACCCCGACCTTGCCTATTTTATCCCAAGCGGCGGGCTTCATCCGCTTGCCGAAGTAAATTCGCTCGATCGCCCCTTCCTGCTTGGGCGTGTACGCGATCCCGTCGGAGCCCCAGAACTTGATCCCGTTGTACTCGGGCGGGTTGTGCGACGCTGTGATCATAACACCCGCTTTTGCATTGAGGCGACGAACCGCGAAACTTACGGCTGGCGTGGGGACGATGCCGAGGCGCTTGACATCGCAGCCCCCCGAAAGCAGGCCCGAAGTCAGGCAGCTCTCGAGCATGTCGCTTGAGGTGCGGGGATCCTTGCCTAGAACGACGCTGCCCTCGCCGCCCAGGTGGGTCGCAAGCGCCAAGCCGAGGTCGAGCGCGAGCTCCGGGGTGAGCTGGTCACCCACTACGCCTCGAACGCCCGAGGTACCGAAGAGCTTGCCCATTAAAATCGCCAACTACGTGGGCCCAGCCAGCACCTTCGTCTTCCAGACCTCGACCCGCTTCACCGGGCAGTAATGCTTGGCCGCCTTGTAGATGTCCGCCGAGAGCTTCCCCAGTACGACCTCCTGCACGAACTGGTCGAACGTCCGCTCTCTGGCGCGGGCCTTGATCACCTTCCGCATGTCCCTGCGGATCGCCTCGAGCTGCGAGCTCTGGACACGGCGGAGCGTTGTGACGATTGAGCTGACCCGAAGCCTGTAGCCGTCCTGGGTTGTCACGGTCGAGATGTCGCTGATGCGCGTCGCCCGCCGTCGAATCTGGCTCCGGATGTAATCGCGGGCCATGTCGTGACCTATGAAGCTGGTGAGAGCGCGACCCTCCTCGATGCCCTTTACCTGAAAGTACAGCTTGACGTGAGCCTTTGAGAAGTCCTCGATGAGGTCGCCCAGCGTGGTCTCGAAGACCCGCCCGGGGAGCTGGCTCGGGTCGGATGCGAGGGTCTCACCTATCTTGGCGCTGCCGAACATGGGCGGGGCAACGATGTCGTGCCACCCCTTCTCCCGCCAAGACCTCTTCACAGCTCGCTTTTTCTCTTCCATAACCCAACCTTTATTGATTATAAACCATTTTCAGTGCCCTTCTCTCTCAACGAACTTAAATAGTTAGTTTTAAAAAAAGAGATTGTAGAATTTTTGCTAAAATGGAAGTTGCAAAGATTTTTAGATTAGGAGTAAATTTATTCAATGAGGTTTGGCAATGATTGATCTTAAATTTGTGCGCAAAAATCCGGCCCTCGTAAAAGCAGATTTGATCAAGCGGGGAGATCTAGCTAAAGTAAAGTGGGTCGACGATCTACTGGAATACGATAAAAATTGGAGAAAGTTGACACTAGAAACAAACAAATTGAGGGAAATGCGCAATAAAATCACCGCGGAAATAGCAAGGCTTAAAAAAGAGAACAAAGATGTAACGGAGAAAACCAAAGAAGCGAAAGAAATCCCGTTAAAAATAAAACGTCTCGAACAAAAAGTGCAAGACTACAGGAAAACAATTAATAATATACTCCTCAATCTGCCAAATCTAATGCACGAGTCAGTACCCGTAGGCAAGGACGAAAACGACAACGTTGAAATAAGAAGGTGGGGCGAGATACCTAAATTTGACTTCAAACCAAAAGATCACATCGATCTCGCATTGAACCTCGATCTAGTCGACCTTGAGCGAGCTGCTAGGGTGGCTGGCGCGAGGTTCTATTACCTAAAGGGAGAACTTGTTCAGTTAAACTATGCTATAATAAAATTTGCACTCGATTTTATCGCAAGAAAAGAGTTTGCCCTATTTCAGCCGCCTTACATGCTAAAGAGGAAACCACTCGAGGGGGCAGTCGCTCTATCTGATTTCGAGGATACCATCTACAAAATCGAGGGGGAAGACCTCTACATGCTCGCTACTTCTGAGCACGCGCTGCTTGCATTACACATGGATGAGACACTGGATGGAAAGAACTTGCCGCTTAGATATAGCGGGGTGAGCCCCTGTTTTAGGAAGGAGGCCGGAACACACGGCAGAGATACAAAAGGGATATTTCGGGTTCATCAGTTTGAGAAAGTCGAACAATTCGTCTTCTGTAAACCTGAGGACTCGTGGAAGGGGCACGAGGAATTGATTACCAACGCTGAAGAGATATCCCAAAAACTTGGGTTGCCTTACAGAATAGTAAACGTCTGCAGCGGCGACCTGGGGACGGTAGCGGCGAAAAAATACGACCTTGAAACTTGGCTGCCAGGTCAGGGAAAATATCGAGAGGCGGCATCATGCAGCAATTGCACTTCATACCAAGCCATCAGATCAAACATAAGATATAGAGACAAATCAGGTGAACCTTCAAAATTTGTTCACACTATAAATAGCACACTAGTGGCCACTGAACGGGTTTTGATATCCGTCCTAGAAAACTATCAGCAGAGAGATGGCTCAATCCTAGTTCCGCCCGCATTGGTACCATACATGGGGATCGAAAAAATAGGTCAGAAAAGAGCAACTATAGGACGTCCTCAGCGGTAGAAGTGCACGCTAGCAAATCGTCGAGCGTCGCCAAAAGCGTCTCAATTCTACCATCCAACTCCACCAAGGTAGTTACGCGCGCGTCATCCACCCCCGTCCTCACCCGAACCCCTTTTGGGGCCTGGAGGTTATCCGGCTGGAGCGCTGCGGCAATCGCTTTAGCAGCCTCTCGCTTTTTATAACCACAGACAACATTTGCCTGCATTTTCACGATGGAACCTCAGAATGTGCCTTGTCTTATGGTGCCTATTTCTTCGCCGTCCGGCTTTATCCGCATCGAGCCAAACTGCACGGCAGCGACCTCGTCCGCATTTTTGACGGGTGTGAGCACTACCATCCGACCTCGTTCGTAGTCTATTCGCTCGATTATTCCTATGCCCAGCATCTCGTTTGCATCGTTCGTCAATCCCACCATCATGTTTCGCTCGCTGCCTTGGATTATGGTCCTCACATGCCCGAATCTCGCCTCGAGCTCCTGAATTACACTCTTATCCACCCTTCTTTTTATGACAATTAACATCCCCTCAGGCATCTGCTCCGCGTGGACTATTTGCGCCTTCACCCCAAGCGTTCCAACATCGATGGGCCTGCCCGTGTGGAGGTAGCAGCGTTTGAGTCTTACCTTCCGCAAGTTTAGGACAAGCTTCCCAGCATCCTCAAAGTACTTCCCGAGCGTCATCGCCCGCAGTGACGCGCGCTCTCCGGAGGAGCGGGATCTGACCTTCTTCGAAACCGGTAGCCGCCTTACCCTCGCTCTAGGAACGCTCGATAGCAGATGCTCGAGCTCCCCCTCGCGCTGGATAGCGACCACGATATCTGGGTCAATCGTCTCCAAGGTATAAAGCTGAAGAGATCGACCGGGGCCACCGAAAATCCAGCCGGGGGTGTTAACGATTACCGAGTCCGCCTTCTTCAAACCGTGTTCAACCAACCACTTCACCCCCACGACGAACTCAAGCATGTGCTCTGAGGGAGACATCGAGCCCACGAAGTAAGCGCTCGAGAGTGGGACCTCGTAGAGCTGGGCAACGGGCTGCTCGAGGATTCCCAGCCCCATCGTCGCCGGAGGGCCGACATCAGATTGCCCCACGTCGCTATCAATCGCCCCCGGCCGAAGCCCATGCCTAAGCATGGTGTTTGCCAAGTAGGTTGTGAAGAAGCTCTTGCCGACATCGACGCTTCCCATCACTAATATTTTTTTGGGCCTTTGCTGGATGACCTCCGAGATGAGCGCATCCCATTCGCGAGGAATAGTCCGCTTCGATAGCTGCTCGACCTTCCCGTCCTGCCCAAGCGTGTATGCAACGAGTGCATCTCCTTCAGCTTCAAGGGGCACCGACTTCGCGCGAGGTATGACGGTCCGGCTCCCCTTCCCACGGAGTCCGCCGCTTATCAACACCTCACCTTCTCTTACTTCGAGGCTGAGCTGCCCTTCGAGCATTACCACATCGCCGCGCTTGAGTTTGAGTTCAGGCAAACGGGCACCTCACTCCTCTTCGAAATCCAAGCTCGGCCATTCCTTCTCGAGCACGACACGCGAGATGACCTTTGCCTCCCGCACGTCTTCTCTTCGCACCGGAACCTTCTCGGCCAGGCTGCTGACATCTAATCGCTTGCCCTCGACAAGTTTTATCTCACTCGGGCCGATTTCCGCCACTTTGCCTGATACTATGCACCCATTCCTCAAAACGAGGACCACTTCCTCCCCCTCTTTCAGTTTATCCATCTCGGTCGATTGAACGACCTTCGGCAACAGTTCGGTGATGATCCCTGGATAAATCGGGATTTTTTTGTAGAGAGTTCTCAGCTCCGAGAGAATGGCCTCACGCGCATTCGGGTCTCCGCGATGACGCTCGAGGAGCTCGATTATTCGCTCCACCAACTTCTGGTACTCGCTCTGCTCCAAGGTCATATGATTCCCAAATCATCTTTCGCCCGGGCTCTTAAAACTTGGTCAATGGGAGAAGAAATCAAGTGTAGTTATGAAACTGAGTCAACGTTCAAATTGCGGTCCAGTCTGAGCAACCTCGCCTTTTCAGCATCTTCTCGCGTCACCTCGCCGCTCTCGAGCGCCTTAGCTATCCTACTCATCTCCTGCACAAGCGCCAGCAGCTCATGCATCACCGCGTACATCGGTACAGGCTTGTCGACCACGCACTCGGCTGCGCGGTCGTGTCCTCCACCCCCTATGCCCTCCCGCTCCGAGTATAGATCTCGCAGATGACTCGCCAGTTGGTAGCACATCGCCCCACAGTCAAGCACCCCACCGCCTCCACGCATCGAAATGTGGACCCCTCGTTCCTTCGGGCAGAAAAGGGTCAACATCACGTGAGAATGGCCACCCGTCAGCTTCAGCTCGTCCAAACGCGTTGAGGCGACAAAGGGGAGAATTGCTGGAAACTGCGTCGCTTGCATCGCCGGCGCCTCCTCGGCAAACAGCATGTAAATTCCCACATCACGAATCTCATCCAAAAACACCGTATTTTCAGCTCGCCTGTTGAGCATGTTCCAATCCGATTTGTATTGTTCGAACACGCGAGATAGCATTTGGCCCTTCGGCATGCGCCCCAACACATCTGCGATCGTGCGAAACTCGGCCGGCCTATCTCTCCGCTTCGCCAGCTCGAGTAAGAAATTGAAGACGAGCTCCGGGCCGTAGGGTATATCGATGCCCAAGGTTTGGTTGTAGAGGTGTGCCAAACAGCCCGCGTGTAACACCTCCCCGATTTGATTTATGAGTACAGTACGGTCCTTGTTAAGCAAGTCGAACATCGTCGGGCGCTCCAGCTTGATCTCGAACGCATGCGGGAACTTCTCCCTTGCTCGCTCGATGAAGGGCCTAACGAAGTCCACGGAGGTCTTTTGCACGGGGTCAAACGCGAAATCTCCCCGACAGCCGATGAGCGCGGCGAAGTCGTCGTAATTATCGGTTGGGTCAAGCTTGGTGGTGAGCATATGACAGAGTAAGGATGCCGCAGCGGGCACCGGACGATCGGCCGATGGATTGAGCACGGTGCATCGCTTGGGTCTGCCATCGAGTGGATGATGATCTAAAATCAAAACTCGATCGATGTACCTCAGAAAATCATCGTAGTATCCAAACGTTCCCTTGTCCGTGAGCAAAAGTAAATCAAAACGACCTTCGCCCTCCAAAGTTTCCCGGAGCGACTCCTCTGACAATTTGAAGTATGGGGGGAGCTTCGTCACGACCTCCGCGTCCAGATAGCGCTCGAGCAGCCGCCGAACGATGAAGGCGCTTGTAATGCCATCGAGGTCGTGATGCGAGAAATTGAGCACGCGGGGATGCTTGAGCTTATTCAGCTTCTCGAGCAGTCTCACGGCGCTCGCGAAGCCGGGGTCCGTTCTGAAGAGCTGTTGGACCTGCTCTTCGTAGCTCATCTGTCGCCTCCCGAGAGCACTTGGTCCAGCTTGGCTAAAAATTCGTTCATCCGTTCCCGCGGTATTCGGGCTGCAGCCGCTACATCGTGGCCCCCGCCCTTACCTCCCACTATCCCTGCAGCCCTCGCCAAGGCCCGCCCAACATTTATTCCCAGCATCGCCAAGCCGGGTGTACTTCGAGCCGAAATCTTCAACTCCTCCGCGCCGGCGTCCGCGATGCCGACAATCGGGCGATCCGTTGTGACCAACCCCGATTCCATCGCGAGCGAGAGCACCTCACCCACCATTGCTGAATTCACTGCACTGCCGAAGTAGATGTACCTCAAGCTTGGCGTGAGCTTGAAGGTGTCGAGGTGGGAGACGAGCCATCCTAACGCCTCCAGCATTTGTTCCTGACTGCTGTTCAGGAGGGCCAGCGCCTCGGTCTGTGCCGTCCGGTCGCCCACCGCCACGGCGAAGCCGAGCTCCGACTTTTGGAGGTCTCTGCACGCGTCGAGCACCGCCACGTACTCCCTGAGGTCGCGGGGGCCGACAAGGTCTTCCGTGGCCAAGCTATAGGTTGTCCCCCAAAGCGTGTGGCAGAACTCCTCGCTGGTCGCTAGGGAACCAACTCGGGCGAAGAGAGCATCCCGCAGCCTCCGCTCCGCCTCCGAGCCTAGCTCGACCAAGGTACTAGATGGCGAGAGGCCGAGTGTGTCGACAAGGGAACGACAGGCGGAAGGGTTTCCGGAGATCCCGGAGATGTAGGGCCTCGTCGTAAGCCTGAGGCATTCCACCACTGGGCTCAGGGTGCGCCCGATGAGTTTCAGCCCCTCGCCCACGCGCAAGAAACCCAAATCAATCGCCCGCTTTACCAAGGTGTCATTGACTCCCGTGAACCCCGAGAAGAACTCCTGGCGGTCACCGATCGCCCCTGCGACCGCGAGCCCCACGAGCGGTCTAAAGCTTCGGTCTATGTGCTCCACGATGGAATAGACGGCCCCGCTGGCGCTCACATCCTTCGCGCCGTTGAGCCCGCACGCGTGAGGGTTCAAGTAAGCTAAGTTGGGGTGCTCGGGGAACTCCCCCGGGTGATGGTCGATCACGACGACATCGCGCTTTTGGCTGAGGATGAACTTGTGGATCGCCTCGATCTGGCCGCTTCCTTGGTCGATGAACACGAAGAGGTCGTGGCCTTCCTTCCCGAGCTCGGCCACCTCGTCCGGCTTTAACGGACGTGTGAACTTGACGTTGAATGAAACGTTATACGTGTAAAGACATCTCGCGAGGATCGCTGCTCCGGCTATCCCGTCTGCATCCGTGTGGGAAATAATCTTGGCGCGGGTATCACCGCCCAGCCTCGGCTTGAGGAATGAAACTACCTCCTCGGCTGCTTGCTGGAACCTCCGGATTTCAGCACGACCCATGCTAGAATCTCCCGTGAATTTATAGCTTTCTTTTAGCCTATCACAATCGGGGCTATTAACGCTTGCCACGGGTTGTTACAAAAAATGAGAGAAATCTGTTGTCTTATGCTCGCACCAAAAGGGCCGCCCGCTCGCGGTCGTACCGCCAGTTGGGTGGCAAAACCCCTTTTTGCCTGTAGTACTTGGCCAGCTTGTTGATCTCGGCCTCGACCACTTCCAGCGCGCGCTTGCTCCCGAAATCCTTCGGGTTGCGGTCGAGGTGGCTGTGCAGGGCCACCGCCTTGCGAATTTTATTTATGAGATCCTCGGGCAACTCGGGTTTTATGTCATGAGCATCCAAGATCTGCTTTGCACTCTTCCCCGTCGCCCCCTTGATGCTGGGGACCGCGTGTTGGTCGCGCAGGATTATGCCTATTCGGCTCGGAGGGGTGCCCTCCTTCGCAAGCTTCACCACGAAATCCTCCACCTCGCGCGAAGATAGCTCGCTCAGCCTTGAGCCCGCACGTTTCCTTCGTTCGCTCGCCATTCGTTCACCCACGGACCTTTTCCTTTTGTTGATACCATCTGAAAAATGCTTCGATTGCCCGAGCTCGGTGGGAGAAGCAGTTCTTCTCGCCTGTCGATATCTCGGCGAACGTTCGCCCATCTCCCTCGCTCGGTACGAAAATTGGGTCAAATCCAAATCCTTGTGTGCCCTTAGCCTCGAGCGCGATGGTTCCCTCGACTTTCCCCGTGAAGACCTCGGGCTTCTCCCCTGGCTCGCAGTATCCGACGGCTGACCTGAACTCGGCCCGCCGATTTTTTTCACCGCTCATCAGCTTCAGCAAACCTCGGTTGCCCAAGGTTCGGATGATGAAGTTGGAGTAGGGGCCCGGGAAACCGTGCAGAACCTCGATGAAGAGCCCGGCGTCCTCAGCGAAACAGGGTTGCCTGAGCAGGGCGCATGCTTGCTGGACGCCCGGGCGAACCACTTGCTCGAGCTCGTCCGCTTGGATCTCGATGTAGGGCGTGTCGCGGTGCTCGAGCTCAATGCCGTGGCGCCCCGCTAGCTCGCTCACCTCCTCGACCTTGTGGCGGTTGCCCGTGACGAAGATCAGTGCCATGCCCGCTCCTCCTTGGGTACATAACGCCCGCGGCGCTCAATTTCTTCAACTCGCTTGATCACCTTGTTTGCCCCCTCACCGAATTCTCGCTTGTAGCCGGCTAAAACCGCGCGGTAAGCCTCGTCGGTGATACGAAAATGGATACTTTGAAGGGCGCGCCTAAGCAAATGTAGATCAACGCCGCGAGCTTCGAGCGAGGGGTTGTATTCACCCAGCCCAAAGTCGACGAAGTAAACCTTGCCCTCACGCGTTAAGATCATGTTTGAGGTCGTGAGATCTCCGTGCACGATGCCGGCGCGGTGCAAGCGGGCTACTTGTCTACCTATGAGCTCACAGAGCTTCCGTCTCGCTTTGGGTTTCAATTTGTCCAGCACGAGCTTCACCTGTATGCCATCAATGAACTCCATCACTATGCACATGTCCGTCCGGTCGACCTCGTAGACGAGCGGCGTTGGTACCCCAGCTCGCTTGGCATCGACAAAAAGTTTCGACTCGAGCGCAGTTCTTGACTCCCGGAGCTGTTTATCGATCTCGAGAATTCGGTAGCGCTTAGAAATTCGATGTTTGACCAAGACTTTGCCCTCGCCCGCGCGATGGAGCACCCGCGCGAATGGCTCGAGGTAGAGGTTGGCCTCGGCCCCTTTCTTCATCAACATTTAACCAGTCCTCCAAGGGATGTCGACTTGATCGGTTCGCCAGCGTTGTTTTACCCCAGTTTCCCTGAGCTTTTGTCTGAGCCCATGTTTGTATGCCAAAATGCCCGTCCAAGCTATCATCGCACCGTTGTCCGCGCAAAGCTCCATTTGTGGCACGAAGAATTTCGCATGGTGCTCCCTCGCCATGAGTTTAAGCATCTCCCCTAGCCTCTTATTTGCCGCAACCCCACCCGTGAGCATAACCTCTTTTTTCTCTGTATGTGCGACCGCTCGCTCCGTTACCTCAACAAGCGCTGCGAAAGCAGTCTCCTGGAGGCTGTAGCAGAGGTCGTGTAAATCGGCGCCAGCGCGATGTTTTCGCACGGCTTCGGTCATCAACCCTGAGAACGATAGGTCCATCCCTTTGACCACGTAGGGCAGCGGGATGTAGCGCTTTCCCTCTCGCGCAAGTCGCTCAACAGTGGGCCCACCGGGGTAAGGAAGCCCAACCTCTCGACCGAAGACATCAAGGCAGTTGCCCACGGGGATATCGAGGGTTTCGCCGAAAACGCGGTAGCGGCCGGCGTCGAAAGCTATGACCTGGGTGTTGCCCCCGCTCACGTAAAGCGTTACGGGGTCTCTAGCTCGCTCAGTTAAACGGCCAATCTCGACATGAGCGATGCAGTGGTTAACCGAGATGATTGGGACATCGAGCCAGCTCGCCAATGCTCTCGCTGCTGTTGCCGCTGTACGTAAGCAGGGGCCAAGGCCCGGACCAGCCGAAAATGCCAGGAGATCGACATCTTCGATAGCTACCCTCGCAGCTTTTAGTGCCTCATCCAGAACCACGCGCGCGTTGGCGGCGTGAAACTGCGCCGCCTCCCGAGGATGAATGCCCCCCTTCGCTGGCACATAAATCTTTGAAGCATTCGCGAACACCTTCCCTCGCGAGTCCACGATGCCCACGCCAAACGTGTGCGCAGTGCCCTCGATGCCCAAACACAACATCCTTGAACCTCGAACAATTTCTCTTGCCAGCTCTTAAGCAATTAACCTGAAATAGCTACCGCTAAGCCAAGCGAGGTTACCAAAGTCCAGAGTAAAAATGAGCTTACTCCGTAACGACTTCAGCTGCCGCAAACCTTCGCCGCACCGCACTGATGCGGACCTTTACTTCATCCCCGGGATTCGTGCCCGGTACAAAGACCACGAAGCCCTGAATGTGGGCGATCCCATCTCCGCCTTTGCCCTTCGATTCGATCTTCACGTCGTGGGTATCGCCAACGTTCACCGGTGCAGGTGGTCCCCTTTGCTCTCTCGGTCCGTACACTTCTCCAACTCCTTTTGTTGCAAGGAAATGTGGGTGACAGTGATTATAAGTTTGCGTGAGGAACAGTGGGAAAAACGTTTTCGTTTGATAACCTTTAATGATTAACAAAAGGAAAATTTTTAAGCATGTTAGTTAACTAAAGGGGAAATATGAGTATGAAAAGTATCGGCACAGAAAAAACCATTATCGCTCTGGTAACGATAGCCGTCGTCTTGGGTGTACTCGTATTTTCCATAGGGGGGAAACGCGTGCTGAAGATTTCCCACGCTGGTAGCCTTACGGTACCCTTTGAGAAAATTGAAAAACAATTCGAAAGCTCTCATGATGTAGACGTGCAACTTGAATCCCATGGCAGTGTAGAAGCCATTATGCAGATAACTGAACTTCATAAAGCTGCGGACATCCTCGCCTCGGCGGACTACTCACTAATTCCTAATATGATGTTCCCTGAGTACGCGGATTGGTATATCCAGTTTGCACGTAACGAAATGGTGCTCGCCTATACCGCCGAGAGCGATTATGTAGATGAAATCAACGAGAACAATTGGTATGAAATCCTCAATAGAACTGGCGTGAAGTTTGGATTTGGCAACCCTAACCTTGATCCCTGCGGCTATCGCACGGCAATGGTTTTTCAGCTTGCAGAAATTCGCTATGATAACTCCACGATTTTTGATGATTTAATCGTGGCCAACACCAACATCGAGGTGATTGAGGGAAACGACAATTATCTAATAAAGGTGCCAGAGGACTTGGATCCAAATACCAATAAGCTGGAGATTTCAGATAAGTCGGTAAGCCTACTTGTCAAGTTGGAAGCGCACAGCATCGATTACGCATTTGAATACAGAAGCGTCGCGGCCCAACATGGATTTGGATTTGTAGAGCTCCCCGATGGAATCAATCTAACCAGCATAGACTACGAAAACATCTATAAACAAGTTAAGGTGCGGCTTGCGAACGAAAAAATGTTTACCGCCAAACCTATCGTCTATGGAATAACTATACCCAAGAATGCGCCGAATGAGAATTTGGCAATCGAGTTCATAACATTGTTGATAACTGAGTATGGGCGGGAGGTTTTTGAGAATTGGGGTCAGCCGCCGATAATCCCCGCCGTGGCGAGCGATGTTGATAAACTGCCAGAAAATCTTCAACCATTGGTGATACAGTGAAGATTGAGAGAATAACCGCCTTATTCATCGCGCTTGGGATCTTTATTGTAGCTATTCTTGCCCTTCCAATAGCCAATATTTTTTTCAAGCAATTTGCATTTGACCTGACTGGATTTCTCAGTGCCATCACTGACCAAGGAGTTCTAAAAGCGGTGGGGCTGAGCTGTTTCTCGGCGTTCCTTGCAGTGCTGGTGACGTTCGTGTTCGGCGTCCCCCTAGCTTATTTGTTAGCGAGGAAGAACTTTCGAGGAAAAGCGCTCATCGAAGGAATAATAGACCTTCCCATGGCGATACCTCACGTTGTTGCCGGCATCATGTTGTTGACAGTTTTTGGATTAAGCGGATTAATTGGCGGGCCAGTTTCACCTTTTCTTAGGTTTGAAGGCGCGCTACCTGGAATTGTTGTCGCGATGCTATTTGTCTCCGCACCATTCCTCATCAACTCCGCTAAGGAGGGGTTTCAAAGCGTTGACCCCCGCCTAGAAAAGGTAGCACGGTCCCTAGGCGCTACGGAATGGGAAGCCTTCCGAAAAGTGGCATTTCCGCTCGCATTTCCCCAGATATTCAGCGGGGCGATAATGAGTTGGGCGCGTGCGATAAGCGAGTTCGCGGCGGTGATCATGCTTGTTGGATTTTTCCCTATGGTTGCCCCGGGGATGATTTGGAGCAGATTTTACAGCCTAGGGCTTTATGAAGGAATGCGCGTCGCGGTAATACTTCTCTTGATCACCTTATCGGTATTCGTTGGCCTAAAATATCTACAGGGGCGGTTGTATGCTGAGCATTAGGGATTTATCGAAAAAATGGGCCGATTTTTCGCTGACGAACATAAATTTAGATGTCAAAGAACGGGAGTACTTCACCGTGCTGGGTCCAACGGGGGCGGGAAAAACCCTCATGCTTGAGTTAATCGCTGGGTTTCACCGTCCCGACCTGGGTGAAATCTGGATAAACGATAAAAACATAACGGACCTCCCTCCCGAACAAAGGAAAGTTGGTTTCGTGTACCAAGACTATTCGTTATTCCCTCATCTAAACGTTGAAGAGAATGTGGAGTTCGGGTTAAGGTTGAAAAAAATTCCGAAATCTGAAACCAATAAAAAGATACGGCACACTATGAATTTGCTCGGTCTCACTCACCTGTCCAAAAGATTGCCAAAAACCTTAAGCGGAGGGGAACAGCAGAAGGTAGCTCTAGCTAGGGCGATTGTGCTTGACCCAGACGTGCTACTCTTGGACGAACCATTGAGCGCTTTGGATGCGCAAACGCAGGAAAGGTTGAGGAAGGAGTTAAAGGACCTCCACGAGAGGTCTGGTGTCACCACGATTCACGTCACTCATGATCATGTCGAAGCAATTCTATTGGGTGACAGGATAGGTGTCTTGAGCGATGGAAAACTCATTCAAGTTGGAGCGCCAGACGAAATATTCCGAAAACCAAAATGGGAGTTCGTCGCAAAATTTGTCGGAGTTGAAAACATCTTTTCAGGGAAATCGGAACTAAAGGAAGGCCTCGCTAGGATAGATATCGGAAATGCATTAATCGAAGCGGTAACGCAAAAAGAAGGTAAAGTTAAAGTCTGCATCCGTCCTGAAGACATCCTTCTATCAAAAAGACCAATCAAATCAAGCGGGAGAAACATGCTGCAAGGTAAGATAACTGAGATCTCCGACCGAGGAACAACTGTGAGGTTAAAAGTAGATGTTGGGCGCGAGCTGGTGGTAATTATCACCAAGAGATCTTTTCTAGACATGAAGTTGGGGATCGGCTCCGGAGTTTATGCTGCATTTAAAGCGTCTTCAGTGCATGTGATTTAATCAACAGTTTTGTTGTGGCTACGCCGAACATTTAAACAACAGCTTAATTATGTATGGTTGGCGAGCCGATGTTCCTCCGCAAGATCTTCGGCAAAAAACCAAAACCACCTGAACCTCAAGTTGAAAAATTATCTGTAGATTCTCTTGAGGAACGGGTAAACAAGCTCAAGCGGGAGAAGCTCGCAGAGGCTCAATCCACATTAAATATCATGCTGGACAGGCTGTCTGAGGAACGGGAGGCACTTTTAAAGGAATTAAAAACCCTTTCTGATGCCAAACCGACCGATGAGGCTTACCCGGGATTGCGCAAGACGGCGCTCGAGGCCCGGAGGCTCCTAGCTGAAAAGCTGACCCGTGCGACCACCTCTATCCAGCGGCGTGGGGAGTTCTCGACCGACGACCTCGCGATACTCGATGGCAAACTGACGAAAATGGTGAACCTCATGACCGACACAATCGCCACCCACGGCCGCCATGTCCGAGCGTTGTTCGGACCTCGCTTGAACGCGATCGAACTGCGCCTGCGACGGTTGCATGGATTGGTTAGGGAAGTACACGCCCTCATCGAAGGAACCCGCGGAGGAATGCGCTCGCTTGATTTGATCTCCTCGAAAATATCATCGCAAAGGGAGCTCCTCCATCGAATTGAGAGTATGCGAACCGATGCGAAATCATTAGAAAATCAGGTCACGATGCTCAAGAAGTTGATTGAGAACGAGAGCGACCAACTGGCGCGGCTCATCAACAGCGAGGAATTCAAGAGCTTGGACGCGTCTGGACGCGAGCTCGAACGAATCGAGCGTGAGATAGCCCAGGTGAAGGATGCCACATCGAGCGCGATCTCGGGGCTAAGCAGGCCCCTTAGGAAGATGGAAAAACTCGTGAGAGCTGGCGAGTATCAAATGGACCGAGAGATGGTAAAAGTCCTTGAACTCTGCATCGAGAATCCACTCGAAGTGCTCTCATCGGATGAAAAAATAGCTTCTACCGATGCACTGCTGCAAAAAATGATCGAACTTCTTGAGGAAGGAAAAATAAGCATGGACGACCGCGAACGGAAGAAACGAATGGAACTAGCTCGGGGACTTCTGGATGAAAAAAAGATACTGAAGCTCAAAGAGCGGCTCACCCTCCTTTACGACCGCAGGGAAATCCAAACGCGCGCTCGCGAACAAACATCACTTTTTAAACAAAAGGCGGAGCTAGAAGGTTCTATCGAAAAACACAAGTCAGACCTAAAACACGCGCGAGCGACCATCGAGGAGCTCCATCGTGACTCGCAGCGGGCTGAGAAGGATATCGACAAAAACTTGCGCGAGCTAGAAAAACTCGCAACCGAGGCTATCGGCGCGACGATCGAACTCACTTCTTGAAATCAGCGTACCCACACTTACCGCACGCCCAACGGTTCCCGTGGTCAGCCATGAAGACCCCCGGGCCGCAGCGCGGGCATGCAGGACGCAGACGCTCCAGCTTCTCACCCTCGAGCTTGTAGAGCTTGGCCTTCGCGGCCTTAACCTTCTTTGCCACCCTCAACGGCCTCCTTTGCCTTTTCCTCTGGCTTTGCCCCTTCGGACGTCTCCCCAGCCTTCTCCGCTTCGGATTTCTCGGGCTTGGCCACCTTTTTCGGTTGCTCAGGTTTTGCTTCCTTCGGTTCCTCTACTTTTTTCTCAGGGAGCTTTTCGACCTTCGGTTTCTCCTCGGGTTTTGCCTCCGCTTTGGCCTCCTTCGGCATGTCCCGCTTGAGCAAAAATTTGGGCTCCAGCCCCTCGAGTTGCTCGCGGGAGCTGTAAACACGGGCGATCCCCGATGCCACTTGGCGACCGTGGGTGCTCGCTAGCTTCTCGATGACGATGAGTTCCTCCGCAACGCCAAGCTGGGCCGCGAGCTGTGCGCGCGCGTCCAAGCGCTTTGGGGTTGGCTCCCCCGCGTGATCAGCTTTGAATTTTACTTCAGTACGCTTGAAGAGCGGATTTTCTTTCTTCTCGATTATCTCGACCTTCATCGTGACCCCCTTTCACCTCGTGCGAAGTTCAATTAAACCTTAACCCCGCTTATCGGCGCTCCATTTTTTTCGAGGTTGCTTCACAATAGCTTTTAATTACCGACTAGTTTTGAATTGCTTTAGTAACATTTCGAATTCACGACGCTTAGGCTCGGTGACTTCGACGAGCACCAAGCCCTCGCCTGGCTGCCCGTAAACGACCGCGGAGCCGAGGGGTGCCGAGAGCACGGCGGGCAAGGTGGCGAGGTCCTCTTCTCCCTCGACGACAATCTTCAGGGGGGGTTTTGCGGCCTCTAAAGCCTCACGTAGCTCCGGGGTGATGCTTCCAGCTTGGTTTTTCACGCGAACGACTGTTGCCTCAAAAGCCTCCACCGCCCGCTTGGTTTTTTCATCGACGGGTAAACGCATGACCTTCATATCGACGACTGCCACATCGGGCCTGAGCCCGGCCTCGAGCAAATCCGCGGTCACGACATCGCCGACCGCGATCAGCCTAGATGGGTGAAGCTGCCGCAGGCGCTCGATCGCCGCGGCGACATTCGGGAAAAGCTGGCCCAAAGGGCGCTTTAAAAGCGGCCGCACTTCCTCGGGTAACTCTAACACTACCGAACCCTCAGCGCGTACTTCCCGGGCTGGGTGATGTTAAGTCGCTTGGCGATTTCAGAATCGTTAGGGTCAATATATTGTTTATAAATGTTTAGCTGTTCGTTACCTTCTTTAATTACATATTCTCTTTTCCCATCAAGAATCTTCCATTCTTTACTATTTATTGGTTGAATCTCCGCTTGCTCAGAAAGGGTGTACTTGTGCTGATTAAATATCTCTCTTAACTTTTCGGAAACTTGCTTTTGTTGTAGTTCTTGTTTTAGTTCTAGCTGCAAGCTAAACAAATACGGCTCAAGCACAACAACGTATCCTGCCTAATCACCCGAAAGGGATGCCCCGCCGCACGCCGGGCAGTTGCTCTTCTCGGTAATGAAGTTACAATTACGGCAGGCCTTCTCGATCAAGCCTTGGCCTCCTTGCGGGCTTCCTTGATCCATTCTAGTTTTCCCAGCCCAAGCTGGCGCATCGTCAGGCCTATCTTCCCACTTCGTGTGCCTCGACGCGCGCTTACCGAAACTACGCGCGCGCGAACTTTGTCCCCCTCTTTCAGCGCTCGCTTCGACTCTTTTCCGTAGAGCGCCCCCTTCTTCTTGTCATATCCCACGAAATCGTCCATCACCTGAGAGACATGCACCAAACCATCGATGGGACCCAAGCGCACGAACCCACCAAACTCGACAATCTCGACCACCTCACCAAGCACCACCTCGTTGGCCTCGGGTTTGTAGACGAGCGCATCAAAAGTGACGTCGTGATAGCTTGCCCCGTCACCCATGATTATCCGACCTGTGCCAATCTCCTTGAGCTCAGTAATCGCCAAAATCGTGCCCACATCCTTATCAGTCAGTCCCTCGTAGTCCTTGTTCAAGATGTCGACGATCGCCTCCTTGAGGGGTTCACCGAATCGGCTGGGAAGCACCCGCACGGTATCGCGCACGGTTATTATCTTGTACATTCACTTCACCCCAAATTTTTTCTCATGGTCTAGCCCGAAACCCTCATTTTCTTTGTCGTGCTCATATTTATTCGGCTATGGTTCGGGATCTCATCCACGTTATCTACCTTCCAAAGGTTAACCATGTTATCCTCCCCACACCTTCAAAATTAGGGGGGCGAAAAGCAGGGCTGCCATGGACATCAGCTTGATGAGGATGTTCAGCGATGGCCCCGAAGTGTCTTTGAACGGGTCCCCTACTGTATCACCTATTACCGAAGCCGCATGGGCCTTGCTACCCTTGCCTCCGAAGCGTCCGGCCTCAATATATTTCTTCGCGTTATCCCATGCTCCACCTGCATTGGCCAACGTAATTGCAAGCAGGAGACCAGTAACTATCGCCCCAACCAGCAGCCCCCCCAAGACTTCAGGACCAAGGAGCAATCCAACAGCCACGGGTGTCACAACGGCCAGCGCAGCAGGGGCCACCATTTTCCTTAGAGCGGCCGTCGTGCTGATTCCGATACACTTGTTATAATCGGGTTTCGCCCGCCCTTGCATGAGCCCAGGGATATGTCTAAATTGCCTGCGCACTTCCTTAACGATTAATGATGCACCTTCCCCGACCGCCCTCATTGTAAGCGCGCAGAATACAAAAGGTAGCATACCCCCTATGAGGAGCCCAATAATAATCAGATAACCGGTTGGACCAATGATGTCCAGTGCTGAGATATTCGCCGCCTGGGTATATGCTGAAAACAGCGCGAGTGCCGTTAGCGCCGCTGAACCAATTGCAAATCCCTTACCTATCGCGGCCGTTGTATTTCCAACTGCATCCAGCCTCTCAGCGCGCACCCTCACCTTTCGCCCCATCCCAGACATCTCAGCGATTCCCGCAGCATTGTCGGCGACCGGTCCATAGGTGTCGGTAGCAAGCGTCATGCCCAGGGTGCTTAACATCCCGACCGCGGCGATCGCTATCCCATATAGCCCAGCGAAATAGAAGGCCAGCCCGATTGCTGTACATATCGCAATTATTGGGATTACCGTACTTAGCATGCCTACTGAGAACCCGCTGATGATGTTAGTTGCGGGGCCAGTTTGGGACGATGTCGCAATAGATCTCACCGGTGAAAACCTATCTTCGGTAAAATATTCCGCAGACAAGCCAATCGCAACTCCTGCAACCAAGCCGGCTAACATCGCATAAAAAATCTCCATGACATCGACGAGATACCATATCAACAGGAAGGAAACCACCGCCATCAGGATGGCGCTCCCAAACACCCCCTTGTTGAGAGCCGCATGAAGGGTTTTTATTCCAGTACCCCTTCCCACCCGCACGAAAAAAGTTGCCACGATCGAGCAAAATATCCCGACCGCTGCAAGTGCAAGAGGAAGCACTATTACACTTTGGGGGAGTTCTCCTAGATTAAATGCGACGACCCCTAACACCATCGCGGCGATGATGGAGCCAACGTATGACTCAAACAGATCTGCACCCATCCCTGCAACATCGCCGACGTTATCGCCGACGTTGTCAGCAATTACCGCCGGATTTCTGGGATCATCCTCGGGTATCCTCGCCTCAACCTTCCCAACCAAGTCGGCCCCCATATCCGCGGATTTGGTATATATTCCGCCACCGACCCGCGCGAAAAGCGCTATCGAGCTGGCCCCGAATCCAAAACCAATGATAATCGTAGGGTTTTCCCACAAGTGGTACAAGGCGCTCACGCCCAAAATCCCGAAACCGACGACACACATCCCCATTACCGCGCCGCTCGAGAAACCAACCTTCAGCCCCCTTCTGATGCTTCTCCTAGCCGCCTCCGCAGTTCGGGCGTTCGACTTGGTGGCGACCCTCATCCCTATGTTACCAGCCAATGCGGAACAAAATGCTCCAAACGCAAAAGCCGATGCAGTCTGCAGATTTATCGCCAGTGCCAAAAGTGCCACCACGATGACCGCGTAAACAACCATCACCCGATACTCCTTGTTCAGGAAAGTCATCGCCCCCCGGTAGATGGTGTCGGAGAGCTCCCGCATCCGCGCGGTCCCGACGGGCTGCCGCATGATCTTGAAAGTCAAGTAGCCCGCGAACGCGAGGGCAAACGCACCCGCCATGAACGCCGGCATCACGAGTTCAAATCCAACCATTCTATGACCTCTCAGTAATTTTCAATCTTCTAAATCCAACCGTCTATTGCAAGGTGAGACTTTTGCCGTAAATATATTACTGGAACCCCACGGTGTCGGAGCTCCTTGCGCAGAGCAGCGTCCGTCGTCCCAACTCCGCAACGCCCCTTGAGTGCCAAGTTCAAGATTGCCCCATCCGCTGCACCTTTGACCTTAATGACCTTCCCACGCTTGGCTAGGATCAATCCGATTTTGGCTGCCGTCCTCTCCTTGGGCTTGCCCTGCTCGGAGATTCGCCTGAGCTCTTGGAGGACCGGACTTGGGATAGCGAGTTCATAGGATCGTTCGAGCAACCTGTCGAGCTCCCCCACAACATCCACGCCATATAAACCTGGAATCATCAAGAAGCTCGTGTCCGCGATGAACCGCAACCAAATTCCTCATCAACTTATAACGCCGTAACCGATGAGGCGCCACCTTCCAGCAACGCGTCGACTCAGCGCTGCCCGGAACCCCTGATCGGCGCAGACTGGCAGCTTGAGTTTGATCGTAGCTCGGTCCCCTCGGGCGCTCGCGATCGCACCCACGGTCATCGCCGTTCCCACGTTTAACATCAGCGGTTCCCCCGTGACCAAGGGCTTCACCTCAAGCTCCTTGGGAAGTCCCACGACGCGCTTCATCAAGTGAACCTCAAGCTCGAGCGTCTCCAGCACATCTGGCAGGCTTCCGGGTGCCCCCATCACCGAGCCCACAAGCGAATCACCTTTGGTCAGCGAAGGGTCTAGCCCGGTGCCCACGCCGATGAGACCACCCGGCACCGCTTCCTTGACCCGGCTTCCCCCCGCGTGCAGACTCACTATATTTGATTCCAAGTGTTGCCATGTGGTTCGCCCCTCCCGGCTTACCTGTATGCCAGGCCGGGTCTCTATTTTCTCGCCTTCACGAAGCTTTCCTCGGAGGAGGGAGCCGCCCAAGACCCCACCTACTAATTTTTTGGGCTTGATGCCGGGGCGATTTACATCGAACGAGCGGGCGACGTGCATCCGAGCTGGCTTAGAGATGTCTCGCTTCGGCGTCGGGATGTGCTCCTCAATCGCTTGAATTAGCCTGTCGATGTTCGCGCGGTGAATCGCAGAAATTGGAATCACTGGGACATCCGCGGCGGAGGTTCCCGAGAGAAACTCCTTAATCTGCTCGTAGTTCTGCATCACCTTCTCGCGCGAGACGAGCTCGATTTTATTTTGTGCCACGACGATGTTGCGCACTCCGATGACGTCAAGAGCCATCAGGTGCTCCTTCGTTTGAGGTTGAGGACAGAGCTCGTTCGCCGCTATCACGAGCACGGCTCCATCCATAATCGCGGCTCCAGATATCATCGTGGCCATGAGCATTTCGTGCCCCGGAGCGTCGACGAATGAAACACGGCGCAAGAACTCCGTCGCGGCCCCGCAGTAGGGGCACTTCTCCTTCGCGCTGTACCGACCGCATTCTCGACAGCGCGCGAACGAGGTATCCGCGTAGCCGAGACGGATCGAGATCCCCCGGCGAATCTCCTCGCTGTGCACGTCGGTCCAGGCGCCTGAGATGGCCTCAACGAGCGTCGTCTTTCCGTGATCGACGTGGCCGATCATACCTATGTTGACTACCGCTTGGGGCACTTTAACACACCTTGCTCAAATTTCAGCTCAAACAATATAAAACGCACAGGCTTTAAGCGGGGTGTACAGCTGTGAAGCACTTCTGTGAGTACTGTTGAAAAGTGCACGAATGATAGATTTTTCAACTGGTGGTTAAGCTGCCTTCGCCTCGGCTTCCTTGGGGACCAAGAGCTCCTCGATGGGCTTCTCCCCGCGCTTCACGATCTTCGCGTTAACCTGCACAATTGCGTCGGAAATCCTCGAACCCCGGACCCGCTTCCGGCGCCGCTCCCCTCGCCTCCGAGGTGAAAAACCAGAACCGCCAGCCAGCAGGACGCTCGTTCGGCCGGGGCCGTAGATGTCTGGACGCATGGGGAAGCCATCCTTGTCGGTACCGCCTGTGAGCTGGAGCTCGTACCCTGGGAGTCCCACAACCACTCCGTCGAACTTGTCCCCTATCCGGATCCCGACCAGCCTCCGCGCATCCGGTTCGCGAGCCTCTAGGGGGTAGCTCTTGCCCGTTTCGGGGTCAGCAACCACTACTTTAAACACCATCACATCACCCCATATGTCGGATCCTCACGCTGTTTGATCGCGATTATCTCATCCAACACCGCAAGCTCGTCGCCCGAAAGCAAGTCACGGAGCTCCCGCTTCAGGGCGAGCACATGGTCTCTGGGCACATCGATATATAAAACATCTCCCTCTTGCACGTTGCGCCCGACCACTCCACCCTCGATCGAAACTGCGAGCTCGTCCCCCAGCCTCGCCTCCTGCACGGATTTTTTCTCCTTTTGCAACTCACGAATCGTGCCCACCGAGCGCCCGTCCTTGCGCATGAGCGGGTACTTAGGCTTCAACACCCCTCCCAACACGTCGACCCCCACGATTGCCGGACGGCTCCGCCTAAACACATAGCCAAGCTTGAGCGCGAACTTCCCGGGCCTGAAGTAGCTCTCGAGCCGCTTCGCCCGAATCTCCTCACGGCGCTGTTTTGCCCAGTCCTCGTAATCCTCCAAGAGCCTGTAGATGACCTCATCGTGTAGCACGGACACCCCCTCGCGCTCCGCCTCCTGCTGGGCATCCGGCAGGATTTTCACGTTAAAAGCGAGCACCACCCCGAGCAAGGGATCGCTCTTCACCACGCTCGCCGCCTCGACGACATCGCGCCGCGAGACATCGCCAACGTCCGCGCTGCGAATCGGCACCCCCTTAGCCTGAAGCTGCCCCTCGAGCGCCTCAAGCGAGCCCAACGCGTCCGCTTTAAGCACGACCCCATTGATATCCGTGCTTATCCGGATGCGCTCCATCTCTCGCTGGAGCTCCTGCCAAAGCTTCTCCGCCTCCGACGCATCCTTGATCGCCCACAGCGGGGCACCTGCGATGACCCCCTCGAGGTTGGGTGCAGCGACTTTGACCCCGGCTGCCGCGGACACGCGCGCGACGGGCTTGAACCTGTCTTCGGGGTCGCGGATCTCGTCGAGTGGTTTCGGCTGGAGCAGAGCTCGGACCTTCGAGGTGATCATTTTATCGAGCCCTCCAACGGCAAAGGTATCCCCCTTTGCGAGCGTACCATCGTGCACAATGATATCCATGGCCTTCCCCAGTCCAACCTCCTCCTTTACCTCAAGCACCGTCCCCCGCGCCGGGCCCGTCACCTCGACCACCAACTCCTTCTCAAGAAATCGCTGCGCCAACCCGGCGAGCACCATGAGCACCTCGGGCACCCCCTCACCCGTCTTGGCACTCGTGGGCACGATGCTCACCTGCCTACGGAAATCGCTCACCCGGTCGAAGCGCTCGGCCTCAAATCCCAGCTCGTGGAGTTTGCCGACCAGCTCGTAGATCCTGTCGTCGAGCTCGCGCTGCACCTCGGAGCGCTGGCGGGTGAACGAGTCAAGAAAGCCTACCTTTGGCGATGGCTGCCACCCAGGTAGGAGGTCGATTTTGTTGGCGACGAGCATGAAGGGGGTTTTGTACGATTTCAAAATCGTCAGCGACTCGAGCGTCTGGGGCATGAACCCCTCGTTTATATCGACGACCACGGCAGCGAGGTCTGCAAGCGCCCCCCCGCGGCGGCGCAGGTTGGTAAATGCCTCGTGCCCGGGGGTGTCGATGAAAAGCAGCCCGGGAAGAGTCACCTCTATTTTAAACTTCCCAAGTAAGGGGCCGCAAATCTGTTTGATGGTTTCCGCAGGGACTTCGGTCGCCCCTATATGTTGACTTATTCCACCTGCTTCCCTGGCCGCAACTGCCGTGCCCCTGATGCTATCCAACAGAAGCGTCTTGCCGTGGTCAACGTGGCCCAGCACCGAAATTATCGGCTGGCGGACCTTTCTCCCGACCATCTTCATCGCCTCGTTTTTAACAGCGCTTGCTTCTGATTTATAACTGGGGCGCTTTGTCGATGGACCCATTTTGAAAAGGACTAATTCTCGGGCTAAAAGGCTACAGTATAGGGGAATGTGACCAAATGAATTCAGAAGGTATTTAAAGAATGCTTAGGCTTAAACTAAATGTGCTCACTATGGTCGAAAGGAAACCTGAAGAAATTCCGAAAGAGATTCCAAGGATTCCGATCGCAGTTCCGGTTATCATATGCCCCCAATGCTACAAACCAATGGAAATCGTGGAAAAAGTTGACGTAAACGTAGAAGAGAAGAGCTTTTTCAGAAAAGGAACCAGATCCGTTCCCCACATTCAATATCGTTGCCCTACCTGTGGGGTGGAATGGAAGGAATCGCTCGCGCGAAGAGGAGGGGGATGTTTCATCGCCACGGCGACTTTTGGGACCCCAATGGCACATGAGGTAAACATACTCAGGCGATTCAGGGACGGTTTTCTGTTACGAAATCGCACTGGAGAAATGGTCGTTTGCTCGTACTACAAGTTATCTCCTCCAATAGCCCGCGCGATTAAAAAATCTGAAATGCTCGGGCGTGTTGTGCGGATTTTATTGATCCCGATTGTGAAGCTATTCAATTTGCTTTACAAGAAACAATGAGGGAAATAATCGTTATTTATCGGCAATTTATTTCGTAGATTAACCTTCTTAAACCTATGACGCGAGGTTACTCCCATGAAGAAAAGCGAACTTGAATATATCACAAAATCTTTGAGGAAAGAGTTGAAATCTCACCTTAGTTACGTTCAATTAAAGTCTCACTCAACCCTATTTTCAAAATTCATAAACCTTATCTCTATAGCTACAAAAGAATTGCCAGAACACAAAGTTTTTTTTAACTCAGAGTGGGCAGAGAGATATTCCATCAACGTATCTGATGCAGTAGAATTCTGTGATTACATCCTAGAATTATTAGAGCTAAAAACACGTAGCGAAAAGAGGATTGGTAAAAGGAACATTTTTCAGGAAGCGGATGATAAATTAAAAGAAGCAGGTGTCTCTTTTTCGAAGAGTGACTCGACTTCGGTAATTAATAATCTGAACACATGTATTGAATTAGTGCTGAAGGATAAGCTAGACTTGCCCATGACAATTACAAAAATCAACACTGACAAAATCATCGATATTTGTATAGCCCATAAAGTTGGTCCTGTTGAATATTTGAAAGAAATTAAGAAACATGCGCTAGAAATTGACAATAGAGTAGAACATCAAGGTTACAGTCCTTCCAGAAAGGATTGTATAGATGCTATTAAAGCCACCGAAGACTTTCTAAAGAAAGCCAAAAAATCTTCGTTTAAGGCCACGGGCGAAATTAAAGAAAAAATATATCTAGGAGTGTAGCCCCTAATCGTCATTTTTCGACAATTTTCCCACATTTTAAATCCAATTTTTCGGGCATTTTTGTTGACTCTTGGGATTAAAGGGCGGTTTTTAAATAGTTTCACTCCATAAACAGAAAAAGAGGCAAAGAGGTCGTGGATCGGTAAAACTCAGGGCACGACCCGCTTTTTTGACAGTTTGACTCCTAACCTTTGTTTGGGTTTGGGGAGTTAAATTTTAACTTTTTCATGATTTTCGCCAGTATTACTCCTAATAAACGAAAACCGTGGCCTATTTAAGCGCCAAAGTCTAATGCGGCAAGGACACGTTAGGTCTCTCATGGGAGATTTTGAGAAAAAATAGCTAAACTGTTTTTTCAAACCGTGTCCGAGAAAAAAAGGAGTGTTAGGAAATGGCAAACGACTATAAGTCTGGTGGCCGCAGAGGGTTTGGACCACGCGAAATGCACAAGGCGACATGCGCCGATTGTGGCAAGGAGTGCGAGGTTCCCTTCAAGCCGACCGAGGGCAGACCTGTTTATTGCAGGGAGTGCTTCCAGAAGCACCGACCAGAGAGACCATCGCGCTATTAGATGGACAGGTTCTGAGGGCTGTTCTTGTTGGTTAGCGATAGCTCTACTGAAAAGTTCAAGTGGGTTGGAGCGGAATGGCTGTGATTATCAAATGTCAGAATGGGGTGAAAAGAATGTCGTCTGAAGATGAAATAATTACATTCATTGAAGCAAATGGTGGAAGGGTGACCAACTCTTTGATGCGAGAGAAGCATTTTGGAGATGTCGAAATCGGAAATAAGACAACTTCAGTAATGCGGAGGATGGCAGACGAAGGAAAACTGAAGCTGAAAATAACTCATAACAATTATACTACAACAATTGAATGGCTCCTGCCAGAGG
>JAUXAS010000059.1 GCA_030619825.1 Hadesarchaea archaeon | reverse complement strand
CTGACCGCGCAGTTCGAGCGCGAGATGGAGGCGATCCAGGAGGGAAAGCGCGACAAGGAGGAGGTCATCGAAAAAGCGAGGGAGGAACTCGACAAACTCCTGAAGAAATTCAGAACGCACCAGCTCGAGATAGGAAAGCAGCTTGGCGAGGCCTACCGCATCACCCGCCAGAAACAACGCATCATGGGCAAGTGCGCGAAGTGCGGCGGGGACCTGAAAGTAGTTGTCTCGCGAGCCACCCGCAAGCGCTTCACTGGGTGCTCGAACTACCCCAAGTGCACGAACTCTTTTCCCCTGCCCCAGGCCGGGTTTATCATCTCGCTAGGCAAGGCCTGCGAGCAGTGCGGGGCCCCGATGATTCAGGTGAACCGCGTCGGGATGAGGCCCTACCGGATGTGCTTGGACCCGAAGTGCCCGAGCAAAGCAGACTGGGGCAAGAAGAAGCGGGCAAAATCAAAGGGACCGAAAAGCAGCTAAGGTTTTGGTTTCCCAATCAAGCCGAAGTGCGCGAGCATCGCCTCGAGCTGGATCCGCTCGTTAGCCCCCTCGCGGAGCCTGAAATCGAACTCGCCCACTCGGTCCATGAGCTCAATCTTCGCGCGCTCGGGCAGGTCGAGGTTGAGAATTTCCCGATGAACCTGCACCAGGACGTCCTCGCCCGCCAGCCCCTGACCGATGAGCAGGTAGTAGAGCTTGCCCCTCGCCTCCTCGAATTCTCCCGCGAGCGCAAGTTGGAGCATCTGCCGGACCTCCTTGGGGCGCGCCACGGCACTCACCTCGTAAATCGCTTTTTCATCCACCTTCCGTTTCAACACGGCTGCGGCCTGGAGCACGTTGATCGCCCGTCGCATGTCGCCCTCGCTGACGTAGATTATCGCTTTAATAGCGTCGGGGGTCAGGGTGAGCTTTTCGCCGCGGGCTATGCGCTTGAGCATTTGAGTGACCTCTTTCTCCGGGAGACGCCTAAATCTGAAAATCGCGCAACGCGACTGGATTGGCTCGATGATGCGACCGGAATAGTTGCAGGCGAGGATGAACCGGCAGGTGTGGGTGTACATCTCCATCGTGCGCCGCAGCGCGTGCTGGGCGTCGGAGGTCAAGGCATCGGACTCGTCCAAGTAAATGATTTTGTAGGGGAAGTCGCCTATCGGGAGCGTGCGCGCGTAATCCTTCACCTTCGTTCGAATGGTGTCTATCCCTCGTTCGTCCGACGCATTCAGCTCCAAGAAATTCGGACGCCAGCCATCGCCAAAAAGTTCATGCGCTATGCAGAGAGCCGCACAGGTCTTGCCAACACCCGGGGGACCGGCAAATAAAAGATGTGGCAAAGATTTTTTCTCGATGAACATTTGAAGCCTGCTCAGGATCTCCTGCTGCCCCACCATCTCCTCGAACTTTTTGGGGCGATACTTCTCGACCCAGATTTCCTCCGCCTCAACCATCTACTTCCCCTCCAGCTTCTCCGGCATCAGCTTCTTCGAGCTTTTTCCGAACGACTCGAGCAGGCTATCGAGCACCTTGCCGACCACCTCCCGCTCGAACCTCTTGCGGGAAATTTTAACTTTATAAATATACTTCAGGCCCCCCCGCCCCTTGCTCACGCTCGAGGTCAGCATGCCGCGCTTGCGGAGCGAGGCCATGGTCGCGTTGACATTCGAGCGGTTGATCGAGTGCTTGCTCTTCAATCGGGTGTGAACGGTGCGGACGGTGGCGCGTTTTTCCCGCCACATGATCTCCATGACCTCGGATTCAAGCGGGCTCAAGACGGTTTGCACCCCTTGCTTATATGGCTTATACTCGGTCCAGCTGAACAAGTTCACCACCAAAAACAAACCCGAATTGACTTGCTTGGATAAAAATGTTAGCCCACGATATTTTTAGGTGAAAGCTCGAATTAGGTTCGGGTGAGTCGGATGATCCAACCCGCTGCGAGAGCATACGATGCACAAAAGTCCGAGCCGGAGATCCAGGCGTGGTGGCAAACGAGCAACACCTACGAGAAGGTGAAGGAACTCCGCTCGGGTGCCCGCCCCTGGTACTTCCTCGACGGTCCCCCCTACGCGAGCGGAGCCATCCACCTGGGGACCGCCTGGAACAAGATAATAAAGGACGTTATATTGCGCCACTTGAGCATGCGCGGTTACAACGTGCTCCGCCAACCGGGCTGGGACTGCCACGGGTTGCCCATCGAGGTCAAGGTCGAGGAGAAACTCCAGATCAAGACCAAAAAAGAAATCGAGCAGCGGGTCGGCGTAGAAAAATTCATCGGGGAGTGTAAGCAGTGGGCCATCGACCACGTCGCGCTGATGACCGAGCAATTCAAGCGCTTGGCCGTCTGGATGGACTGGGACACTCCCTACGTCACCTTCACCAACGATTTCATCGAATCGGCTTGGTGGACCCTGAAGAGCGCCCACGAGCGGGGCCTAATGCAGAAGGACCTTCGGGTGATCCACTGGTGCCCTCGCTGCGAGACCGCGCTGGCGGAGCACGAGGTTCGGGGCGAGTACCACGATGTTCAAGACCCATCGCTATTTGCCCGCTTCAAGCTCCGCGAACGACCGAACGAGTACCTGCTCATCTGGACCACGACTCCCTGGACCCTGCCCGCTGACATGGCGGTGTGCGTGCACCCCGAGCACTCCTACGCGAGGGTTGCTGTCGGAAACGAAGTTTACATCCTCGCTGAGGCGCTGGTCGAGAAGGTCATGAAGGAGCTCGGAATCGAAAGGTACCGGGTGCTCGGTACAACGTTGGGGCGGGGACTCAAGGGTCTGCGCTACAAGCAACCGCTGCTCAAGGAGGTACAAAAGCAACAAGACCTCGTGCAACACCACCGCGTGATATGCGGCGAGTACGTGACGCTCGAGGAAGGCACGGGCTGCGTCCACACTGCCCCCGGGCACGGAGAGGAGGACTTCGTGATCGGGGCGCAATACAACCTGCCCGTGTTCAGTCCGGTTGGCCCCGATGGAAAGTTCACCCAAGACGCCGGAAAGTACAGCGGAATGTTCGTGAAGGACGCCGACCGTGTGATCCTCGACGACCTCCGCCAGAAGGGTGCGCTAATGAAGCACGACGTCATCACCCACGCCTATCCCCACTGCTGGCGCTGCCAGACGCCCCTCCTCTTCCGCGCGACCGATCAGTGGTTCCTGCGCGTTTCCGAACTCAAGCAAAAAATCCTTGAGAAAAATGCCGAGCGCGTGCGATGGGTGCCTGACTGGGTCGCGACACGCTACGCGAACGGGGTCGAGTCGGTCGGGGACTGGTGCATCTCCCGCCAGCGCTACTGGGGCATCCCCATGCCCATCTGGGTGTGCCAGCAATGTCGTGAAACAATTGTGATCGGCAGCTTGGGGGAGCTGAAGAGCAAGGCGAAAACAGAAATCGGTGAGATCGACTTACATCGCCCCGCTGTCGACCAGGTCATGCTGCGCTGCCCCCGATGCGGGGCCGAGGCCAAGCGGGTGCCCGATGTGCTCGACGTGTGGTTCGACTCGGGAATTGCTTCCTGGGCGAGTCTCGGCTACCCCCAGCGGCGCGAGCGCTTCGAGCGGCTCTGGCCGAGCGAGTTCATAACCGAGGGCGAGGACCAGGTGACGAAGTGGTTCTACAGCCAGCAAGTTGTCTCGATCATCGCCTTCGATAAGATGCCCTACAGGGTCGTGTTGATGCATGGGTTCGCCCTCGACGAGCACGGACGGAAGATGTCGAAATCGCTGGGTAACGTGGTGGACCCCAAAGAGGTCGTCGACAAGTACGGGGCCGACGTGCTGCGCTTCTACATGCTCTCGGCGAACCCCCCTTGGGAGGACCTCCGATTCAGCTGGAAGGGGGTAGACATCGTCGCGCGGATGCTGAACGTGCTCTGGAACGTCCACGTGTTCGCCACCACCTACATGGCGCTCGACGAGTTCGACCCGAAAAAGATCGATATGGGGCGGGTGCGTGAAAAATTCATGCCCGAGGATTCCTGGATGATCTCCCGCATAAACAGCGTGACGCGAGATGTCACAAAAGCGTTCCAGGGGTTCGACCTGCATCACGTCACCCGAACCCTCTCGTCGTTCGTGCTCGAGGACCTCAGCCGATGGTACGTGCGTCTCGTGCGCGATCGCGTCTGGATCGAGCGGGACGACCCCAGGAAGCTCGCGGCCTACGTCGTGCTCTATCAATCCCTCCATACTTTGATCAGGCTGCTCGCGCCGATCATGCCCCACGTGGTCGAGGTCATGTACCGCGACTTGGTCAAGGCCACCGACACCGGGGCGCCGGAGAGTGTGCACATGCTCCCCTGGCCATCGATTGACGAGCAGGCGGTCGACGCAGGGCTCGAACGGAGGATGAACATGGTGCGTGCATTCGTCGAGGGGGGTGCGGCAGCCAGACAGCAGGCACGGCTGAAATTGCGGTGGCCCGTGAGCAAGGCCGTGATTCGGGCATCATCATCGGAAGTAAAATCTGCCCTTCAGGGGCTTCAGGCCGTGCTCCAGGGTCAATTAAACTGCAAGGAACTCGTCCTGCTTGGACCGGAGGAGCAGAGTGATGAATCTCGTCTCGTTATCAAACCCGATACACAACGCCTTCAAGAGAGGCTGGGAGATTTCTCGCGGCCCGTCATCGATGCCCTTCAAGAGACCGATGTCTTTCGACTGCGCGCTGAGTTGCAACGCCATGGAGTTGTGGGGCTGCAAATAAGGGGGCAAAAGGTCAGCATTTCGTCCGAGGAGCTGAGCTTCGAGGAGGAGCTACCCGAGGGTTTCACCGCGACCTCCACGGAGTTCGGCAGGATAGCGATCGACACTAGGATGACGCCCGAGCTACAGGCCGAGTGCATGGCGCGGGAGCTCGTCCGACGCCTGCAAACCATGCGCAAGGAGCTGGATCTAGCGATGGAGGAGAGGGTCGATGTGGTGGTGGGCACAGAGGCGGAGAAGTACATCAAGCTCCTCGCCACCCAACAGGATTATCTCTCGCGAGAGGTGCGGGCGCGAAATCTCCGTATTTGCCGCGCAAGCGAGGTCGAAGAGCCAGGCTACATGAAGGAGTGGAACGTAGACGGTGACCGCTTCAAGTTACTCGTGAAGCGCCTGCCTGCCTAGCAAGGTTTTTTCTTCTTAGTCTTTCCGCACCTGGCCATTTTTACCCCCTCGAGGCCGCTATATCCTCCACATATCGGAGGACGGCTTTCTGGTACTTCACCACCAAGCGTTTTCGGACACGCCTGAGGCGCTTTATCTTGGTGTCAAACTTGCGGACCGACACGGCTGTTGCCGCCACAGGCGCTGCGGGGGCTCCCACGAGCAAGGGGGTTCCCACGAGCATGGAGCTCCAGGTCAGCTGAACCCCTCCAAAAAATTCGGTATTCACCGCCACGATCGCGAATAAGAAAACCGCAAGGCCGAAGACCCATGATGCAAACCCAAACCTCAGCATGTTCTTCGTATACGACCATCTATTCTCCTCCATGTGACGAAGCTCGCGATCGGTTTTCCGAAGTTGCTGCTTTACATCCTCGAATTTTCTGAACGCCGTCCGCCTCTTTCGCTTCTTTCGTCCCTTCCACTTCTTGGGCATGGTCCCCTCTTTACACTTATCCATAGCGAATTTATAAACTGTATTGTCAAGTTTGAGAGGGGGGAAAATGCGCAAGACTTCCGAGCTTTCTGGCTTTTACAAAATGAGTCCGGGGGAGAGGCTGAAGATCGTGCGGGAGTTCGCAGGGCTGAGCGAGGAGGAGGCCAAGCTCCTCCGCAGGACCGGCGCGCTTGAGCTCGAGCAGGCGAACCGCATGATCGAAAACGTGATCGGAACCACCGAGCTGCCCCTTGGCATGGCGACCAACTTCCTAATCAACGGCAGGGACTACCTCATCCCCATGGCGATCGAAGAGCCCTCGGTCGTGGCCGCTGCCTCGAACGCCGCGAAGATGGTTCGCGAGCGGGGTGGTTTCAACACCGAGAGCACGCCGCCGATCATGATAGGGCAGATCCAGCTCGTCGACGTTAAAAACCCCACGGAGGCGAGGGAGAAAATCCTCGAGGCCAAGGAGCAAATCCTGGCGAGGGCGAATGAACAGGA
>JAUXAS010000079.1 GCA_030619825.1 Hadesarchaea archaeon | reverse complement strand
GACGCTGAACCCGTAGCGCTCGATGAGCAGCTCGCCACACTTGGGGCAGTAAGTGTTGTCGAACTCGTGCCCAGGGACGTTTCCAATATAAACGTAGTGCAACCCCTCCTCCTTGGCTATTTTCACCGCTCGCTCAAGCGCCTCTACCGGCGTCTGCGATCGGTCCGTCATTTTATAGTGAGGGTAGAATCGGCTGAAGTGGGTGGGAACCTCAGGGCCGAGCTTTTCAAAAACCCATTTACAAAATTTTCGAATTTCCTCGGAGCTGTCGTTCTCACGGGGGATCACCAGATAGGTCACCTCGAGATGAATGCCATGCCCGATCATCCACTCACAGGCCTCTAGGACTGGGCCAATGCTCGGAACCCCGCATATCTTCCTGTAAAAATTATCGTTAAACGCCTTGACGTCAACATTGGCCGCGTCCAGATATGGGCTAAACTCCTCCAACGCGTCGATGGTTATGTAGCCGTTAGTCACGTATACATTGTAAAGATCCTCGCGGTGCGCTAGCTTCCCAACATCATAAGCATACTCCATCCATATCGCGGGCTCCGAGTAAGTGTGGGCTATGCCCTTGCAGCCGTAGCGCTTGGTCAGTTCAATTGCTCGCTCGGGTGAAAGGTCCTCGTGAGCGATCTCCTCGACGTTCACCTGCGAGATGGCCCAATTTTGGCAGTGCAAACATTTGAAATTACAACCTGGGGCCGCGAGAGAAAAAACATCGGTCCCTGGCCAAAAGTGATAAAGGGGTTTTTTTTCGATGGGGTCAGCTGCCATTGAAACGATTGAGCCGTAAACCAAGGTGTAGAGCTCGCCGTCTTCGTTCTTTCGGGAACGACAGACACCCAACTTGCCGGGTGCTATCTCACACCTCCACGGGCATAGCGAGCAACGGACTTTTTTGTCTGGTAATCTCTCCCAAAATTTGGCCGGTTTTTTCAAGCCGCCACCCATAAAAATTAGTCAGTTTAAGCTTAAAGTTACATACTCGACGTTGAACAACCAAACTTTTCATATAGCGGCTGAGATATCAAGTGGGGTCTGAATGGCTGAAAGGGAGAAGGAAATCGAGCGCAGCGCCGAGGAGATCGTCAAGTCATTTGTCGAGGCCGCGAAAGAGCTTCCAAAGCTCAAGGAAACCTATTACAGCCAAGAAGCGTACAACATCGTTCGCCCCGACGGAAAGCCGACGCCCGCAAAAGAACGAGCCAAGTTCCGAAAACGGTTCATCTCAAATATGCCGACCTCCGACGACCAAGGGAACCTCAAGGTGGAGGTTGCACGATGGGCCGAGAAACGCTAGAGAAGCTCGATGCAATTCGCCGCGGGGAGCTCTCCGCTGTGGAAAACGTGCGGCGGGCGCTAGAGCGAATAAAAAAACAGGACAAACGGATTAAAGCCTTTATCGAGCTGAACCCCAACGCGCTGGCTGAGGCTGAAGCCATCGACCGCATGCTCAAGCGTGGCGAACGGGTCGGGAAGCTTGCCGGGCTGGCGATCGGGGTGAAATCCAACCTCAATGTCACAGGACTTCGGGCGACTTGCGCCTCGCGTACGCTCGAGGATTACGTTTCAACCTATGATGCCGAGGTCGTCAAGCGGGTCCGTGCTGAGGGCGGCATCGTGGTGGGTATGAACAACATGGACGAGTTTGCTTGCGGCTCGAGCGGCGAGACGAGCGCCTTCGGTCCCACCGATAACCCTGCCGCCCCGGGGCACATCCCAGGGGGCTCGAGCAGCGGTGGTGGGGCGACAATCGCTGCGGGCCTCTGCGACCTCTGCCTAGGAACGGACACGGGGGGTTCAATTCGCAATCCTGCCAGCCACTGCGGCGTGGTCGGGGTCAAGCCCACTTATGGGTTGGTCCCGCGACAGGGGCTAATCGACTTGGGGATGAGCCTCGACCAAATCGGCCCCATAGCTCCAGACGTCCAAGGGGCTGCCCTCCTGCTCGAAACGATTGCGGGCAAGACCCCTAACGAGTGCGTGATGCTCGATGTGGGGCGGGTGAGCTACATGAGCCGATTGGAGGGTGATGGGGTCAAGGGGATGCGCATCGGCGTCAGTCCAAAGTTCGCGGAGCTCACCGATCCAGCGGTCATGGGAACCATCGATGGAGCGGTCGAAAAGTTGCGGGACTTGGGGGCATAAATCGTCGAGGTAGAACTGCACAAACTCGAGCGCGGCCTGCACGCCTACTACCTCATCGTTTCAGTTGAATTCTTCTCTGCCACCCGAAAGTTCGACGGGCGTAAGTACGGGAAGCGCATCGAGGAGGTCTGCGGCGAAGAGGTGCTCCGTCGGATCCTGCGGGGGCGCTACATCAGCCGAAAGGAGTACCGTGGGAAGTACTATCAGCGGGCACTTCAAGTCCGAACGCTCATCCAGCAGGAACTCATGAGAGCGCTCGAGCGGGTCGACGTCATCGTGGGACCCACCGTGCCCAAGCTCCCCCATAAAATAGGTGAGAAAATTTCTGTGAGTGCTATGTATGCTTATGACTATCTTACCGTCCCCGCCAACCTTGCGGGCATATGCGGGGGGGTGGTCAAGGCTGGCGATGTCAACGGCATTCCCGTGGGATTACAAATTCAAGGCAAAGTGCTCGGGGAGCTCGATGTGCTCCGTGTGATGCGGGCTCTGGAGGCTGCGGCATGAAGGTGAAAATAGGGTTAGAAATCCACCTGCAGCTGGCGACCGAGCGCAAGATGTACTGCGATTGCCCCACCAATTACCAAGATGTCCCTCCAAACACGAACGTCTGCCCGATCTGCACGGGCATGCCTGGGTCAAAGCCCCGCCCCCCCAATGAGCGGGTAGTGGACGCGGCGATTGAGATAGCGCTCATGCTTGGGTGCGAGGTCATCACCGACAAGACCGTCTACATCCAACGAAAACACTATGACTACCCAGACCTACCCAGCGGCTACCAGCGCACGAGCCTGCCAATCGCCCTGGGCGGGGAGCTCCAAAGAGTGCGAATCCGGGAGGTGCATCTCGAGGAGGACCCGGGGCAGTACGACCCGGTAGCCGGCACCGTCGATTACAACCGCTCGGGGATCCCGCTCGTGGAAATCGTTACCGAGCCCGACATCAAATCACCCGAGGAGGCTCGGAAGTTCCTGCGCACGCTCACCCGGGTGCTCGAGTACACGGGAAAGGTCAGACCGGAAGCGGGAGGGGCGATGCGTGCCGATGTCAACATCTCGCTCGAAGGTGGAGGGCGGGTCGAGATCAAAAACATCAACTCGGTCAAGGGGGCCTACCGCGCGCTAAAGTTTGAGATCCTCCGCCAGCGCGAGAAGCTAAAGAGGGGTGAAGTAGTCGTCCGAGAAACCCGGGCCTACCTCGAAAGCCAGATGACCACCGTCCCCATGCGCGGAAAGGAGCTCGAGGAGGACTATCGCTATATCCCCGACCCGGACATCTTCCCGCTCATCCTCGACAAGGCCCGGGTCGAGACGGTCAAAAAAAAGATGGTCGAAGCCCCTCATCTTCGAGAACAGCGCCTGGTCAAACAATATCGAATCTCCCCGGCCGCGGCGGGGGTGATCGTCAGCGAGCGGGAGCTGGCCGACCTCTTCGAGGCCGTCGCAAAGGAGGTGGACCCGAAGCTCGCCGCAACTTGGTTCCAGACGAAGCTCAAGAAGGTGCTGAATTACACAAAGCTGCGAGCTGCCGACATCAAGTTCACGCCCAACCAGCTTGCCCGCTTGCTTCAAATGGTCGGGAGGAAGCAGGTAACGCCCGAGCAGGGGGAGCTCGTCCTGCGAGAACTCGTGAAGGAACCAGCGAAGCCCGAGGAGTTGCTCCGAAAGCTGGGACTTGCGCCGCTCGAGCGGGCCGAACTCGAGGCCGCCGTGGCCAAAACACTCGAGGAGAATCCCAAGGCTGTCGAGGATTACCTAAAGGGGCGAAAGGAGGCCCTGAATTTCTTGGCCGGCAAGGTGATGAAGCTCACACAGGGGCGGGCTGATCCCCGAATAATCACCAAGCTCCTCCGGGCCAAGCTCAGGGGCAAGAGGAAGCGGAAGATTAGTCGGCGAAAAGCG
>JAUXAS010000090.1 GCA_030619825.1 Hadesarchaea archaeon | reverse complement strand
GGGGGATGGGGGAAACACCTGGCGTTTGTGTACGACAGGGATGACCCCTCGCAGATAAGGGTAAGTGTCGGGGGGACCCTTCCGATATCAGTAGGTGTTTACCAAGTAGATGGAAATTCTCCGGACCCGGCAGAGGTTTCGACCGAGAACGGCATAATCGTGTACAGACTTGGAAGCACGACTAACTGGGAGGGAGAAACCGCTACAATTCTCGCCCAGGTGGTTGACAACGAGAGGCTAAAAGTTGAGGCATTTGAAGGATATCTTTCTAACCCAACGTTCACTTCGAATGCAAAATATTACACGAGGTAGTTCTGGGGTGGTGGGCCCGGTGGAACATCATGGGTAAGCTTACCTTTGAGCCGATTTGGTTCGATTCGCTCGGCGCCAAGTCATCGTGCACCCTGGTTCGCACACCTGATGTGCGAGTGCTCATCGACCCGGGCGTCGCGGTGATGCAGCCAAGTTTCCCGGCTTCTTGGGCGAAGAAACTCTACTGGGAGGCTAGGGGAAGACGCGCGATCGGAAAGGCAAGCCGCAGGGCTGATGTGATTGTGATTTCACACTACCACTACGATCACTTCATCGACTTCGACCGCGGGCTCTACGGGGGAAAGCTTCTGCTAACGAAGAACCCGAACGAGTATATCAACGACTCCCAGCGGGGACGGTCCGAGCACTTCTTCAATAACCTCTGCCGCGCGTTTGGTGGAATCGAGCTTGAGGATGTACTGCTGGAGCGCAAGCCAAAAACCTACGGCGACCCGCTCGAGGACATCCCCCGCGCTCGCGACAAGGACTTCGGCGACTATAATCGGCGCCGGAGGGAGCTTTTCAGAAAAGGGCGCAAGTGGTTCCAGAACCGGGTCAAGAATTGGAATTCTGCAAAGTTGATCCCCGAACTGAAGTTCAAAGGCGTCGAGGTGAAGTTCCCTGATGGCAAAGAGTTCAAGTTTGGGCGTACCAGACTCAGGTTTACCCCGCCCCTCTTTCACGGAATCGAGTTTTCGCGCGTGGGCTGGGTGTTTGCAACAGTTATCGAATACGGTAAGGAAAAGCTGATTTATTCATCGGACTTGGATGGTCCCATCATCGAAGATTACGCCGACTGGATCATTGGAGAGAATCCCAATGTGCTGATAATCGATGGTCCAATCACGTATATGTTAGGCTATCTGACCTCTAAAATAACCTTAAATCGTACAATTGCGAACGCCTTGCGGATTTTGAAAAAAAGCGATGTAAAATTAATGATTTACGATCACCATTTACCTAGGGAACCCAAATTTAAGGTACGAACGCGCGAGGTTTGGGAAACGGGAAAGCAACTAAATAAAAAGGTTTTGACAGCTGCTGAATATGTTGGAAAAACCCCAAAAGTCCTAGAGTGTGAAGGCTAAGCTGCCGTCCAAACGAGAAATCTGCCGTTTTTCCCCCCTGCCTGATTAGGCCTTTCTTTTCCAATCTTTTGAAAGTATTCGCCACGCGTATACATAGCCTAGTTTAAAACAAAAGTGATGAAATAACAAATCTGTGAATATGAGAGCTATCCTAAACTCAAAGCAGCCGTGGGTTGAGAAAGCCTTGCTTTACGATAAACTAGAAGAGAGGGTAAAATGTAACACATGCGAGAGGCGCTGTGTCATCCCGCTGGGCAAACTCGGATTTTGTAAAACCCGGCAAAATCTAGATGGCGAACTCTATACCCTGCAGTACGGTCTTTCGAGCGGGATTTCAGCCAACCCGATGGAGAAAAAGCCCTTCTATCACTTTTGGCCGGGTAGCTATGCTTTAACGGTCGGGAGCTGGTCGTGTAACAGCTTATGTCCTTGGTGCCAAAACTTCCACCTAAGCAAATTTTCACCAGACCCCGCCCGAAGCGAGTACATTACTCCAGAAAAATTCGTGGATCTCGTGGAAAAATATAGGTGTCAATCCACGAGCATCTCGTTCAACGAGCCAACCCTATCGTTTGAATGGTCGCTCGATGTCTTCAAGCTCGCGCGCGGGAAAGGTTTCTTCAACACATTCGTCACCAACGGCTACATGACGCTCAAAGCGTTGCGAATGTTATACGATGCCGGGCTCGATGCTCTGTGCATAGATGTCAAAGGCGATGTTGAAGTAGTTCGAAAATATTGCGGGCTCGATGTTGAGGTCGTTTGGCGGAACGTGCATGAAGCGAAAAAAATGGGGATGCATGTAGAGGTCGTTAATCTCGTTATTCCTGGAATCAACGATCACGCAAATCAATTTCACAACCTCGCTCGCCGTCACTTGAGAGAAGCGGGCAAGGAGACCCCCTTGCACTTCACAGCTTATTACCCAGCGTACAAATTCGACGCGCCCCCAACACCAGTTGCCGTGATTGAAAGAGCTCACGACATAGCCGTATCTGAAGGACTTGAGTTCGTCTACCTCGGCAACGTTCCAGGGCATCGGTGCGAGAACACCTACTGCCCGGAGTGCAGGGAACTGCTGATCGAGCGCTTCGGACTTGAATTAGTCAAAATAAATTTGATGGGAAATCGCTGTCCCAGTTGCGGACGTGAAATACCCATCGTAGGGAAAATTTCGTGAATTATTTTTCTCCCATCGTCAGCGCGAGCACGGCCATCTGCGCGTGCAGCCGGTTCTCCGCCTGGTCGTAGATCACCGAGTGGGGGCCATCCATGACCTCGTCGGTGGCCTCCTGCCCTCGAAACACAGGCAGCACGTGCATGATGACTGACTTAGGGTCCATCCGATCGACGAGCCCTTGATTTAGACTCCAGTCGCGGTACTTTTCGTGCAGCTTGACCTCGTTGGTCTTGCCGAACTTGTCCATTCCCTGCATCACGCACGCGTGGGATGCCCAGCTCCGCGGGAAAACGATG
>JAUXAS010000017.1 GCA_030619825.1 Hadesarchaea archaeon | reverse complement strand
CGGTAGATCAAGTCTCCCTCCGTCGGGCTTACAAGCGCGTGTACTGTTCTAGCGAGCTATCGAAACTTGCCCGGACCCTAGCGGTGCTCAAACAACTCGTCTTTGACCGAACATCCTACGCGGCAAGCGAGAGGGGCAAGTGTAAAGGATGTGTGGATAAGCGTTACGGAGAATTGACTGAGCGATGGAAAAGGCTGTTGAAAGCACCGCACGATTTTTCACCGATTCAGGAACTGGTAAAAAAATACGGTGGGCTCAAGGGTGAATGCGCGAAATGCACCGAGCGCTATTTTCTAAAACTCCTCGCGAGCGCAAGAGCAGGGATGAAAAACATTACAGCCATCCAAAAAGCTAGCGGAACGAATTACGACGAGGTTTTTGAGGCGCGAGTGGTGCCATTTTTCGTTGAGGGGGTTTGTCACCCGCCGAAGCACAAATTGAAACTGTTAGAAACCTATGAGCTGCCTGAGCAGCGAGGTGTAGTGCGGATCTACAAACAACTTGAGCGCCCGCTGCCGTTTTACGAGCTTGACCTTCCCGAGCTTAAGATGCCCACGGAGCACCTTCAGCTGCTGGACGAGGCCTATAAATTTGAGACGACGGTAGAACCGGGGCACGCTCGCTTCGCTTTTCCAACGCGAATCTCCGGGTTCGTCGACGAGTGGTACAATGTATTGCTACACGTCCTTCGCGAGCGCTCGGATGTCAAGATCCCCTCGGCTGATCTCAGGGAGCTCGCCAAGCGAATGTCGAGCTGGCTCACCTACCAATGGCTCGAGCCCCTCAGCTACGACGACAAGCTCACCGACATCTACATCCCCGCACCGCCCGAGCTTCAGTCGATTCGGGTTGTCCACGAACGTTGGGATATGTGCGAGACCGGTATCCATTGGACGACGCCGGCGTTATTGGGATTTGGGGAAACTCTTGCTTCCCGCCTCGCGACGTCGTTCGACGAAGTTCGCCCACAGTTGGACATTGAAATTCCCGAGCTTGGGATGCGATTGTTTTTGAGTCGGTACCCGGCGATATGGTCGAGGAGCATTGCGGTATCGGTCAGGAAGCGCCGCCGCCGAGCCTGGACCCAGCCACTCTTCCTCGAGCGGGGCACGCTTACGCCCCTCGCTAGCTCGCTCGTGAGCAACCTCGTCCGGCGAGGTGCTTCTGCTTTTATCATAGGTGAGATGGGGAGCGCGAAGACCAGCGAGGTCGAGACGCTCGTGCCCGAGATAGGCCCCCACCAACGCATCATAGCATTTCAGGATACGGAGGAGCTCCACCTCGAGGAGTTCGTTGCACACGGTTATTCGATTGAGAACGTGCGAATTGCCGACGCCGAGCAGCTCCAGCGCCAGATCGATGCCTTCCTTCGAGGGGGCGCGGCATACTGGCTCATCACGGAGGTGAGGGTGATGGAAGCGGTTCGGGCGGCCTTGTCGGCAGCAGCGCGACAGGGAAGTCAGCCGATCGTGAGCAGCTTTCACGCCCGCTCGAAGCGCGAGATGTTTGATCTGGTTTGCCGCATCATGGGGTTGCATGAGGCAGCCTACAAATATGTTGATCTCATTGTCAGCACTGCTCGCTTTTCCACACCTAGCGGCACCATCAGACGGGTGACAGAGGTGGCCGAGGTGCTTAAGGATTGGGAGGAAAAGCCGGGGTATGCCGAGCTTTTCGCCGACGACCGCAGGCGCGATTTGCTCGTGCCAAAAAATTTCCTTCGCGGTGACAGGCGCCTCCTCGAGCGCTTGAACTCCTTCGATCTTTCGAGACTCAACATCTTAGATGCTGCTAAGCGATTGGACTTCTTGCCACCCGAAAGGGGCGGAAGCCAGCTCGTGCCCACGATGTGCAAGCGGTTCGCAATAAATGAGCGAGATTTCCTCAAGGGTATTCTCGCGGAGGCCAAGATGAAGTCCGACTTACTTGGTTTGGCCAGACGCACCGGCGACGCGAGCTATCTCGAGCTTCCCTTTGTGAGCCGCGCCTATGACGTTTATTTCACGCTTGTCAAGGAAAACGCTCCAGAATACGGGCGCGTTCTAGATGGGTGGCAAAGTTGGCTGAAAGCCCACTGAAGGTCGAGGAATGGCTTCACGTGAGCGAGGATGTGCGGGAGATCTTGGAGCGCCTCAAGCAGGCAGAGGAGCGCTCACCCTCTTTTTATGAGCGCCTGTGCAAGTTGGGCAACAAAGTCTTCGGCGGCATCACGCGTGGGATGAAGGTTACCGAGAGCACCAAGCGTGAGTTGGGGCAGGCGAAGATTCAAATATCGCCCAGCGAGTATTGGGCCGGCTTTTTCCTCACCACCAGTATCCCCGTGCTCGTGAACGTTTTCGCTTGGTTGTTGATGGGGCTGACTGGGTCCGATCTGCTCGCCCTTTGGTGGCTCCCCGTGTTGGGCTTGGTGCTAGGCTGTGCCTTGGGGATGATCTTCTATCTCTACCCCCCAAGCCTGGCTGGGATAAAGCGGAGCGAGGCTCAAGGGGAGGCAATCCACACGATAATGTTGCTCAGCTTCGCCCTCTACCACAAGCCGGACCTGCGCGGGGCGACGATACTAGCGGCCAACGAGAGCAAGGGGGAGCTCGCAGGGGATCTTCAGCGTGGGCTACTTGAGCTCGATACCCGCCGTCGCTACGAGAGCGTCAGACACATGCTAACGGTGCTAGCGCATCGCTGGGGCGAGATCGACGAGGGCACGAGGCAGGCACTCTTCGACATCCTGCGCTCAACGGGCGCTCGGGAGGAGGCTTCCCGCATCTCCGACGTGAGCCGGGCTCCGCAGCGTGTGCTCGAGGGCAGTGAGGCCCAGCTCAACAAGCGCTTGAACGCACTAGTGATGCCGACCATGGCCTTCATAGTATTCGGCTCGCTCGCGATCGTCGGGGTTATCGGTCTTTCCCCGCTCTTCGGCGCGATAGGGGCAAATTTTGTCCAGTTACACTTTTTCGTGCTCGCAGCTCTCCTGCTTGTGGCGGGATTTTTCGCCTTCACCACCTACATGGGCAGGCTCAGGCCCATGACCCTGCCCCCTCCCGAGATCCCAGAAGATGATCCGCGCCTGTCGCGTGGCAAGGCGAGGACCTCCGGGGATGATGTGCCACTCTGGCTGCTGCCGCTCTTGATTTTCATAGTCCTCGCTTGGCCTGGCTTCCTCTACTTCGCGGGCGTCGGGACTGGTGTGCTGGGATTCCTCGCCCAGGGGGCGAACGCGTTTTGGTTCATTTGGGCAACGGCTGCGGCGGTAGCAGCCTACGCCCACCTCTACGCAAGGGAGCGGAGGAGACTTCGAGAGGAGGAGCGAAGGAAAGCGGTCGACTGGGGAGCGGCATTCAACACCATAGGCTCGCGCGTGATCGATGGAAAACCGATGAGTCAAGCGATGATTGAGACCGCTGAGCTGATGCCCGGGTCGCCCGTTGCGGACCAGCTCCAAGCGATCGTCGGGAGCACCGAGAGATATGCGATAGATGTGCGTCGCGCGCTCTTCGGGCGAGGACTAGCTAAACATATCCGCAATCCCCTCATCAGAAGCTTCTTGAACGTGATCACGCGCATCCGGCGGAGCTCGGAAACAGCGGCGGGACGGGCGTGCATGATGGCAGCGGACTTCATCTCGACGCTACACCGGGTTGAGCGCCGTTTCCGTGAGCGAATAGGGGAGGCGATGGGAAATCTGTGGCTGGTCACCGTGGTGCTCCTCCCAATCGTCTGCGCGATGTCGGTCTGGGTGATGGAGTTCATGTCGGGCGTTTCGTTCACCATGGCGAGAGAGGCTGCGGGTGCTGGATTGACGAACCTGCCCTTCCTACTTGGCGCGATGGAGGCCAGCGAACTAGTTCTCCTGAAGCTCGTGATGGGCCTGACGGCGATAGCCCTCGCCGCGGTGATGGCACGCTACATCTCGGTGATAAGCGCTGGCAACGATAAAGTAGAGCTTTGGGCGACGATGGGTAAAACTGTCATGATTACCGCAATAGTTTTCACTGCAGCCTATCTAGGATTCGGCCTCATCAGGGCGGGCTGAGAGCTGCTGTTACGCAAAAGGGAGGTAGCCCCTGCGTTTCATTACAATGTCAGCGATTATGGCGCAAGCCGCGATTGAAACAATTATGATCAAAAACGCAATTAGAAGATCAGCAAGGGGGAATGGACGCTTGAGAAAGCCTAAACCTATTGATAAAAAAATTCCGATAAAAAATCCTAATGATGCCCCGCCCCCAATAGCAAGCATTTTAAATAAATGAATCTGTGCAGCGCCACGTGCATGATAGCGAACATAATATGCAACCAAAACCCCTATAGGAAGCATTACTGCCATGGGTATATCTCTGGCTAAATGTATGCTTCCAGAAATCAGATAATCGACTAAGAAGACCCAGAAAGGTGCTGAAATAATACAAAACGCCCAATACCATTTTTCATCCCACCACTTCTTCTTCTCAGGTTTAGGCATGATTTTAGTTATTATTTAAATCATAAAAAACCAAGTCGCGAGCTTACAGGATTGAGAACGCATCATGCTAGATTTGAACTCATCAGGGCTGAGGTTTTAGAAAAGTATGGTGCACTATACAATCGCCTTAAAGTTTAAATCCAACGCGTGAGGATGTGGGTGGGGAGCGAGATGGTATCAAAATCAGAGATAATACAGACGGTGAAGAAAGAAGACATAAAATTTATCCAGATGCAGTTCATGGACATCCTCGGCACGGTCAAAAATGTCACCATCCCCGCCGCAAAGCTTGATGATGCCCTTGAGGAGGGCGTGTTTTTCGATGGGTCCTCGGTCCTCGGCTACGCCACGATCGAGGAGTCGGATATGCGCCTCAAGCCCGACCCAGATACATTCGTCGTGATCCCCTGGACTCAGGATGCGATGAGAACCGCCCGCATCGTGTGCGACGTCTACGATCACGAGGGAAATCGGTTCGAGGGTGACCCGCGCGCGGCTCTCGAGCGTTTGATGGAGCGCGCCAAGAAGAAGGGCTGGATCTTCAACACCGCCCCTGAGTACGAGTTCTTCTTCTTCATGCCGGACGAAAAGGGCGACCCCACGACCAAACCTTCAGATTACGGTGGATATTTCGACCTGATGCGCGATCGGGGCGACAACGTTCGAAAGGAAATCGTCACCTATCTGGACGCGATGGGGTTCGATGTCGAGGCCTCGCACCACGAGGTAGCCCCCGGGCAACACGAGATAGACCTGAAGTACGCCGATGCCCTCACCTCCGCCGACCGCGTCGCGATGATGAAATACGCTACCAAAACCATTGCTTACAAACATGGGCTCTACGCGACCTTCATGCCCAAGCCTATTTTCGGGGTGACTGGGAGTGGGATGCATACCCACCAGTCGCTGATGACCCCCCAGGGAAAAAGTGTATTCTACGACCCGAAGGGTTCGTACAAGCTGAGCAAGAACGCGCTCTACTTCATCGGGGGGCTGCTCAAACACGCGCGCGAAACGTGCGCGATTTTGGCCTCCTCGGTCAACTCGTACAAGCGCTTGGTCCCTGGATACGAGGCGCCCGTTTACATCTCTTGGGCCAACCGCAACCGCAGCGCCTTCATCCGGGTGCCGGCCGGGAGGGGCGCAAGCACGCGCATCGAGCTCCGCAACCCCGACCCCGCGGGAAACCCCTACCTGCAGTTCGCCGCCATGCTCGCGGCCGGGTTCAAGGGCATCGAGGACAAAATAGACCCTCCCGAGCCCGTCGAGAAAGATATATTCCGCATGAGCCCCGAGGAGCGGGAGGCCTTGGGCATCGGGTCGCTTCCGGAGAATTTGGGGGAGGCGCTCGAATGCATGCGGCAAAGCAGCCTGGTGCGAGAGGCGCTAGGGGGGCACCTCTTCAGCCACCTCCTCTACATCAAGGGGCAGGAGTGGAACAGCTACAGGGCCCAAGTCAGCGATTGGGAGATAAAGACACTTTTGCCGGCGCTTTGACAGTTCAGAACCTTTTTTATTTATCAACACCTATTTTTTCGAGGTGGTATCTTGGTTGGGAAGTTCCCCTTGGGTGGTTACGCTGGGCGCTTGCTTCAAGTTGATTTAACCCGTGGGAAGGCGGTTGTCCAGGAGCTGCCGGAGGAGCTCGCGAGGAGTTACATCGGGGGCAATGGTTTTTGCGCTAGGCTGTTGTTCGACCTCATCAAACCCAAGACGAATCCCCTTGGCCCGGCGAATGTGCTCGTGTTCGCGGTGGGCCCCCTTTCGGGCACGTTCTGGCCCCAAACTGGCCGATACGAAGTTGCCGCGAAGTCCCCGCTGACCGGACTCTACGGCGAGGCCAACTCGGGTGGGCACTGGGGGGCTGAGCTCAAGTACGCTGGGTTCGATGCGATCATCGTCCGGGGACGTTCACCCAAACCCGCTTACCTTTTCGTCGAGGATGGCGAGGCCGAGCTCAGGGATGCTAAGCAGCTCTGGGGTCGCTCGGCTCTGGAAACCGAGGCCGCGTTGAAGGAAAAGCACGGAGGAGATGCTCAGGTCGCCTCCATCGGCCAAGCTGGCGAGAACCTCGTCCGTTTCTCGTGCATAATGACCAACTACCGCGCCGCCGCACGCACTGGGTTGGGTGCGGTGATGGGTTCCAAGCGCCTGAAGGCAGTGGCAGTTAGGGGCAGTCTGGATCTCGAGATCGCGGATATAGAGCGGTTCGAACGCCTCGCGGATGCGGCACGTGAGGGGCTGCTCCGACATAAGTTCTCGGCATCAACAACCAAATACGGCACGACTATCTTGGTCGAGCTCATGAGCGAGATTGGGCGCTTTCCCACTCGCAACTTCCAGAGCGGGGTCTTCGAGCACGCGGCGCAGATCGGTGGCGAGCGGATAGTTCGCGAGTTCAAGGTCAAGGACCGCGCGTGCTTCTCCTGCCCGCTGCGCTGCGAGAACTTCGTGCGAACACCGGGCGGGCTTCCCTCTGAGGGTAAAATCGAATACGAGACGCTGTCGAGTCTGGGCGGGCGCTGCGGGAACGCCGACCTCGAAAAGCTCCTCCACGCGAACAGGCTCTGTAACCTCTACGGCATCGACACGATATCGTGCGGCGGCGTGATTGCCTTCGCGATGGAGTGCTACGAGCGCGGCCTGCTGACTAAGCGCGAGACCGACGGCATCGAACTGAGGTGGGGAAATGCCGATGCGATCATCGAGTGTATCGAGAAAATCGCCAGGCGCGAGGGCTTCGGCGCAAAGCTCGCCGAGGGGACCGCTAGGTTCGCGAAGGGGTTCGGCAAGGAGGCAGAACGGTTCACGATGGTCGTGAAGGGGATGGACGAGCCGGCGCAGGACGGGCGGGCGCAGAAATCGATGGGACTCTCTCACGCCACGGCGAACCGCGGGGCGGACCACCTGACATCATTCGAGGTGCTGAGTGAAGTCGGGTTCGTGGAAGAAATCGAGAAGCGCTTCGGCAAGAAGGTGATGCCGGAGGCCGCCGATAGACTCAACCCCAAGCACAAGGCGCTTATGGTACGAGATGGGGAGAACTTTTGCGCGGTGGTCGACTCGCTGGTAGCCTGCAAGTTTGGTGCGGTCTGGCCCCCGGCGTTTTACTTCGCCGATTTCGCTGCGGCGTTGACGGCAGCGACTGGTGTCCGCTACACCGAACGAGACCTTCGCACGATTGGTGAGAGAATCTTCACGCTCGAGCGGGCATTCGACATTCGAGAGGGAGTCACCGCCAAGGACGATCGCTTGCCCGAGCGCTTGATCAAGGAGCCGGCCCCCGCGGGTCCCTGCAAGGGGCACGTGGTCGAGCTCGACTACATGCTTCAGCAGTACTACAAACTTCGAGGCTGGGATCGAAAGACGGGCTGGATACCACGTTCGCGCCTCAGAGCGCTCGGCCTCGAAGGTGTTGCAAAGCAATTGGCCAAACTCAGAAAGTTGCCGTAGAAAGTGCGGGGATTCGATCGCGCACCTACTCCGCGGCGGATCGGTTGTTCCTACCCGCGCTTTTCGCCGCGAGATCTCTTTCCAGCAACTCAGCTTCGGCGCGCACCACCGCGCACCTTATCCGCAGCCTTCCCTAGCTGCGCTAGGTTTTTCCGCGGTTCCCCCGCGTCCTTGGGCGAAGGTTCAGCTTTCTCTGCTGGCTTCTTCCCCGCACTTTGCTGTTTTAAAAATTTTCCCTATTTAAACCTTGCGAATTTGCGAATCGACGGGCTTTGCACAATAATTGGTTTTCTGCACAAAAATTAGGTTGCTTGCACATAAACTCGATTCTACACATAAATTCAAAGTAAATTCCTATTTTATTTCCTTATTGATAATGTTAAGGAATCTTTTGTTGGAAATATAATGGTCTACGAGGAGTTTTCCGTTATATACTAAGTTGAATGTAGCGTATATTGAGGGAGCGTTTTGTGCTTGCTTTGCGTTTTTTAATTCAGTTACTTTTAATTTCAAACCTTTTTTCTTTGCGATTTCGCCTAGATCTTTAATGGATCTGGCAACCCACGGGCATTGATTTGCATAGATAATATTCAGTCCTTTATATTTGCTCAGTTGCTTTTCCCAATCCTTGAATTTTGGCAAAGGTCCTTTCTTTAAGGTTTTAATCATCAATTCAAATGAAGGTTTGACCTTAGCCACAGACTTGAATTCATTTTTTAAAAAAAGATCTTTGCCTGCCATGAATGGACCTTCACTTGTAACCACAGCAACACCATATTTTCATCCCTTCTTTGCATCTTTAATGCATTCTTTAACTAGGAGTGAACCATATCCTTTTCTTTTGTACTTGGTTGGAAAAATCCACATACAGTGTATGAACATGTAGCCTTTTGCATCAACAGCTCTCCACGCATACTCTCCTAGTATGTATTCAATAAAACCAATACATTTTCTTTCTTTTTCCAAATATAATAGTTTAATTTTCAGACCTTCAGAAAAACGCTTTTTTAACCACTCAAGCTTTTTTTGATATCCTTCATTTTTTGGATTTAGAAAGCATGTAGGTTCATATTGAGAAATATTGTTTTTGTCAATGTTTATGATTATAATGTCTGGCATGAAAATATAATTACAATAAGATATATTTAAATCTTTTATTAGATTCGGCTTTGCACAAAATAGATTTTCTGCACAAAAATCGGTTTCATCGCCCTAAATGATACTCAGCCCACCTTTGAGGTTCACCTATAACCAACGGTCAAGCCGGAGGTTAGCTCAAGGCTAGTCTTGCCCCGGAGATGGCATGACGCCTACTTGGATTCACTTTCCCTTGCTCAATAGCGCCACGAATAGGGTGGCAAAGGTGGCAAATGCTCCAAAGATCGGGCTGACAATTGCCGCGACCGGGATACGGGTGGAGTTAGTGACGAGGTCAGGCGAAAATATGCTTGCGAGTGCTACAGCCAACCAGATGCCGACGACAGAGACAGCCACCCAAACAAGGTTTTCTCTCATTTCAGATTCTCCTTGTCTCCTTTGAATCCTTGATATATAACTTAAATGTTTGGTTAAAAGAATCGACGAAAGACTTTGAATTTTTACGATAAATTGAAAAATCCTCAAAAATTGAAGCTTACGGGTCAGCCCAATATCTTTCGAAGCTTATTAGAACAGCGACCGTTAACTGAAAGCAGCGAGATTTTTTCCGGAAATATCTGACCGCATGGAAGGAGGATAAGGAGCTGGTCAGGGAGTTTGGTAAAGAATATAAAAGTTATCAGAAAAAAAGTCCCTATGTTCATCCCGAGGTGATTAGATTCCCGCCTGGTCGAGCTGAAATCAGAAGATCTCAGAAGGCGAAAAAAGAAAAAATTTACCACCTCCTATACATAATCTCAACTGTGCTAGTTTTTGTAATTGGCATCAGTCTCAGGCTATTTTTCGGTCCGTTTTTGTTTCCAATTCCTGATATGGCAGTTTGGTTAATCGGGGGTGCGGCGCTTCTTATTGGTTTGGTGATTTGGTGGTGGTGGACTACTTTCTGGCATAAGAAATACAGGGGACAATTGGTAACGGAGGGGATGTATAAATACATTCGGCACCCTCACTATTCGTCGATTATTGTGGGGATGTTTGGGATCTCCTTTTTATTTCAATCACTAATCATCCTCCTTTTTTCGATTTTCAATGTTATAGTCTTAAATCAAGCCGCAAGGGAGGAAGAAGGGCACTTGATCAAAACCTACGGCGATACATATAAAAAATACATGAAAAAAGTTCGCTGGAGATTTATACCAAGGGTTATCTAAACGGCGGAGCAATTTCAATCAAGGAGGTTCCAGCGTGGGGCAAGCTGAAATTCGAAGATTGCGAGCTGACCGACGTGCATCCGCCCCGACGCTCGCGGTCTTCACCATTTTTGTAATCCTCTGCTCGAGCGTGGCGATAGTTACCTTTCAGTCGCTGGAGGAGCGGAGCGTTTCGGCGATCATCTTGAAGAGCGCGGCCGATGTGGTTCGCGCCACAGCATCGCAGGTTGGGAGCGAGCTGAACTCGGCGCTCGAGAGCTCGATAGCTGCCGCTATGTACGATGTCGGCTTGAGAGGGGGTACCCGCGAGCAAGTGGAGCAGTACGTTCGCGAATATTTGAACACGCACATTTCCAGCATCAACGCTTATCCTCGCCCAAATCTCACGGTTGTGGTACCTCCGTGCGACGAGAACTCGCTTGCGCTGGAGTGGTTGCCGGATGGGGGTATTCGAGCGCGTGGATACCTCGACGCCCGATTCGAGCACGTGATGGGCCCCAGGGCATTCGGGTTGAGCCTGCGAGCGGTATCCCGCCCGAGGTTCGAACGGATAAGGCACGTGGCCGAGCTATCTCTGGCGCTGGCGGCGGGCGCGGCGAACCTCGAGGAGCTGAAGCGAGCGCTCAACGAGAACTATGCGTGCGAGGGACTTGCAGTGGAGCTGGAGAATGAGGACGACATGGTCCACGTAACGGTGCAAGACACCTTCGGGGCTCGGGGAGTGCTTGTCCCACAGTAGTCCCGTCTAAACCAAGGCTTCGAGCTCGGGTTTCGATTGAAAGACAAAGCCAGGAGTATTTTCCGCGTGCCACCAAGGTCCGGTCTGGTAGTGAATGACATAATTTTCCCACTCGACCCGCCAAGTGGGGTAGCTCGAGACGTTAGTCGTTACGGCTGCAGCTCGGACTAAAGCATCGCTTGGGATCGCGACGGTGGAATTATCGTCCGTGCGTTGCCAAGTTCGCGAGCGGAGATAGCTCAGCGTCTGTGAGGGCGAGTATAGCCATCCTCTCAAGTATGCATTTTCGGGGCTGGGGCAGGGGATAGCGCCTGCGAGTTCCCCAGCGTAGTTTTCGATGTTTGAAATAATCCAAGCGTTATCGACGAGCCCGACGTTTTCCTCATTTTCGTACCCTTGAACGCTGAGCAGAATTGAACCGGCACGAACGAGTATCGAGTCACTGTTCTCCCACTTGTACGCGTCGATGTCTTGGGACACGTCGAAGTAAGCAGCGATGATTGCCGTTGCCTCACGCTGATTCTCGCGCGCGAAGTGGTAAAACTCCGATGGTTCGCCCGAAGGTGTTGGGAGAATGTTTTCATGTGGTGCTTCGATCGGGGAGGCGCTCACAACCACCACGTTGCCCAAACGCATGAAGTAAACCCTCCCTCCGGGGGCGAAGCCTCTGTTCTCCACCCGCAGCCCGACGTTTGCAACGGTCCAGTAGCTTTCACCTTCCCCAGTTCCACCGGTTATCCACACGATGAAGGTCGAACGATTCTCGTCGATCTCGAGTTCATAGCTTGAACCAGCCAATCGCGATGGCAGGTCGAGGGTGGGCTGCTGCCCCGGCAGGACTGAGGAACAGGTTCGGGCGAGGTCGTCCGCGAGCGCTTGGGCTTGGGCACCGACTTCGAACTCCCGCTGTTTTGTCAGTTGCATAAAGAGGACCCCCGCGAGCAGGATAGCCATGAGGATTCCGAAGAGCAAGTAAAATGGCAACTCATGGGCGTCAGACACTTACTGCCACCCCGTTTTCCGCGCGCTCGATCACGAGCCTTATTTGTTGTCCGCTGAGCGCTGGCCCGCTTATCGCGATGCCTGCGTCAAAATTCTCCTGTACTTCCCCAATCACGATTACTACCGAGTTCCCCTCGAATCGGAGTTCGCAGTTAGAGGGCACCACGATGTCAAAGGGAAAGGAAGCCCCCACATCTTGGTCTGCTAGGAGCTTCGCCTGCTGCGCAAGCTGCTCGGCCTGACGCCTGAAGTTGGCCTCCGTGCTCCCGCTCTGATATTGTAGGTAGAGGGAGGCGAAGATCGAGAGGAAAATCGCGGCGAAGATCACGCTTGCAAGGGTTCGGAGGGCCACCATGCGATCGCCTTATTGTTTCATTTGGGGCTGGGACCAAAAGGATTTAAACGGTACTCAACTCCCTTGGAGTTAACTATTCACGTTTAATTTAACAGTAATCTTAAAGCCTAGCGCTTAATTGGTTATCAGGATTCGAATGTCGAGATTTTTGCGAGTGGCGACGATTGAGGAGGCGCGTGCGACGCTTGAAAAACGCTGGAGGCCCCTTCCACGCGAAGTTGAAGTGCCGCTTGGAGAGGCCGCTGAGCGGGTTCTGGCGAAAGATGTCGTTTCAAGAATAGATGTTCCACCATTCGATCGCGCTGCATTCGATGGCTATGCGGTTCGCGCTGCAGATACATTTGGTGCGGGGGAGGAATCGCCCATCGAACTCACCCGGGTGGGTAGCGTGCGTGCAGGCGAGTGGCCGAAGTTTGAGATAAGGAGAGGACAGTGTGCCGAGATTGATACCGGTGCGCCCGTGCCGAGAGATGCGAACGCTGTGGTAATGCTCGAACACTCGACGGCAAGGGCAAAGGTTGTTCGGGTTCTCCGTGCGGTTGCCCCTGGGGAGAACATCGCTGAGCGAGGTTCGGAGATTAAACATGGAACGAAGGTTTTGAAAGCGGGGAAAATGATAACTCCCCAAACGCTCGGGACGCTTTCGGCAATCGGAAAAAAACGCGTCAAAGTGTACTCACCACCCAAAGTCGCGGTGGTATCGAGCGGCGTCGAGCTGGTTGGCGCGGGTTCCCAGCTCAAGCAAGGCAAGATTTACGATGTCAACGGCCCGGCGATCTGTCAAGCCGTCGAGCTTTGCGGGGGCGAGGCCAGCTACCTCGGCATTGCGAGGGATGAGCCCCGCAGCCTGGCGACTCTTCTCAAAAGAGGGCTGGCCATCTGCGATGTGGTCGTGCTCTCGGGTGGATCCTCGGCCGGTGCGGGCGATGTTGCGCCGAGCGTCGTCGATGGGCTCGGCAATCCCGGAGTTTTGGTCCATGGGCTCGCGCTTAGGCCCGGCAAACCCACATTCGTGGCTGTCGTGCAGGGCAAACCGATCTTCGGCCTCCCAGGGTACCCGGTCTCCGCGCTAATGGTCTTCGATCAGCTGGTCGCGCCCTACCTGCGGCGTCTGAGCGGCCTGCCTCCAGCGGAGCGAGCGAGGGTTCGAGTGAAGCTGACGTTAAAAATTCTCTCGGCGCGAGGGAGGCGGGAGCTCGTGCCCGTGAAGCTCGTTCGAAGGGGGCGGGAATTTTACGCCAACCCCCTCCTGAAGGGCTCGGGTGCTATAACTGCGCTTTCGCTCGCGGATGGATACATAGACGTGCCGCTCGAGCGGGAAATCGTTGGGGAGGGGGAGATCGTAGAGGTTAACTTGTTTGGAGGTGTTGGGGCTGCTTAGAACGGTAGCGATAGTGGGCTACAAAAAAAGAGGCAAGACCAAAATAGTTGAGGGCTTGGTCCGAGAACTCAAAAATCGGGGCCATCAGGTTGGCACGATAAAGCACGTTACTGATGAAAAGTTCACAGTTGATCGGCGCGGTAGTGATACATGGCGTCACGCTCAAGCTGGAGCCAATCCCGTAGTATGCATTAGCCCTGGGGAAGTTGCAGTCCTGAGGAAACGCCGAACAAAGCTAGAGGAAATCCTCCGAGAGTTTAGTGTGGTTGATTTTGTCGTGCTGGAGGGTTTCAAGGGGTCTGAAATCATTGCAAAAGTTATCGTGGCGCGCAATGAATCGGAGGCCTCTGAGCTAACTGACGATTTAACCATTGGATTCATTGGGCATGGTGTAGGAAAACAGCCAGTTCTTAAGCTAGGTGACTTCAAGACGCTTGCAAATCTCGTTGAACAAAGGGCTACTCCGCTCGTAGGGGGTCTCGACTGTGGGGAATGTGGGTTTCCAAGTTGCAAAGATTTTATTGTGGCGGTGCTGAAGGGTCGAGCTGCCCCTGACGGCTGCAGAGCTCTCAAGGGGCGCGTTTCCCTGATCGTCGACGGTAGGAAGGTTCCCCTTAAGTCCTTTATGCAGGACTTGGTCGCTGGGGTCATAGCTGGGATGCTTTCCTCCATGAAGGGGGCCGAAGGAGAAAACATCGAGTTGAAGGTGTCTGGACATGCGAGATAGATGGGGAAGGCCAGTTATCGGTCTGAGGATTTCGGTTACCAACGAGTGCAATTTGAACTGTTTTTACTGCCACCACGAAGGCTGCTTGAACGACTCCCGTCGGATGTCGCCCCAAGAGATTGAAAAAATAGTTGAGGTTGGCACGGAATTCGGGATAAGGAAAATCAAGTTGACGGGCGGAGAACCGCTTGTGCGGGAAGACATTGTCGACATAGTTGCAGCTACAACTAAACCTAAAATCGAAGAGGTCTCCATGACCACAAACGGCACCTTGCTAGCAAAAATTGCCGCTGAACTCGCTGATGCTGGGCTCAACCGCGTCAACATCAGTTTGGACACGCTTGATGAAACAACTTACGAACGAATAACGGGAAGGAAGCTGCTACATGAGGTGCTCGATGGCATCGATGCTGCCCTCGCCGCTGATTTAACACCGGTGAAGCTAAACATGGTCCTGCTGGCCGGGGTAAACGAACACGAGGTCGAACGAATGATTGCCTACACTTCAGAGCGCGGCATCATCGTACAACTCATCGAATTGCTCGATGCGGGCGGAAAAAGTTTCACCACTTATCACCGTAACCTAGACGACATAGAGCAAAGCCTTCGGGAGAGAGCGGTAGCGGTTCGGACCCGACGCTCGATGCAGGCGCGCAGAAAATA
>JAUXAS010000012.1 GCA_030619825.1 Hadesarchaea archaeon | reverse complement strand
AAAATTGCTCGATTGCTCCCCGATCATCGACGGCGCCGCCTGCGTGATCCTCGCCCCAGCGGAGAAGGCGCGGAAGTTCACCGATACCCCAATCATGGTCGCCGGCACCGGGCAGGCGAGCGACACCATCGCACTCCACGGCCGCTCCTCGCTCACAAGCCTGCGGGCGACCATCGAAGCCGCGCGGACGGCGTACAAGAGAGCTGGCGTCAAGCCGGATGACATCGACCTCGTGAAAGTTCACGACTGCTTCACAATCGCGGAGATCATGGCGATCGAGGACCTAGGCTTCTGCAAGAAGGGCGAGGGGGGCAAGATGACCGAACAAGGCGAAACCGCAATAGGCGGGCGAATCCCCGTGAACACCAGCGGCGGGCTCAAGGGCAAGGGCCACCCCGTGGGCGCCACCGGCATCGCGCAGGCCGTGGAAATCGTACAACAACTTCGAGGCGAGGCCGGTAAGCGTCAATCCGATGGGGCGGAGGTCGGGCTAACGCACAACGTTGGGGGTTCGGGAGGCACCGCGGTCGTGCATGTGTTGAGGAGGGGTGATTAGGATGGCCGTCCCACGTTTCTGGCGAGAGATACCCAACCGCTACAACCTCGTGGGTGCGCGTTGCGGCAACTGTAATAAAGTCCTCTTTCCACCGCGCTACATCTGCCCTTTCTGCCGGCGGATGGGCAAGCTGGAGCCTTACCGACTCAAGCGCCGGGGCAAGGTCCTCACCTACACGGTTGTGCATGCCGCCGCAAATGGCTTCGAGGACCAGGCACCCTATGTGCTTGCGATCGTCGAGCTTGAGGACGGCCCTCGCCTGACTGCCCAAGTTACCGACTGCAACACGGATGAAATTAAGATAGGCGATGAGGTCGAGATAGTCTTCAGGCGGATGGGTGAGGACGGTCAAGACGGAGTTATATACTACGGTTTCAAAGCTCGCCGGGTCTGATTGGACTTATTTTTTATACATGAGGTTCTCAGCTTACGGTGTTTGAAGAGAAGTTACCGAAAGTAATATCCAAAGTTTAAAAGTTATACCTGTCGCGCAAACGTCAGATAACCCGTGTGAGCAATCATGCGCGTGCTAGGCCGAGTGCAAGTTGGCTTCACCTCCAGCTCGCGTACCAAACACTCAATCGTCTTGATGTTGGCGAAGCTGAATTTTGGGAACTCGCGGTAGAGGCGCTGCAAATGTTCGATGCAGGGGGCGAACGTCGCGAGGTGACCGCCCGGTTTTAGGGCCCGCTCTGCGTGAGGCAGCACCCGCTCTGGCTGGGGAAGGTCAAGTGTCACTAAATCGACATCGCTCTCGTCAATGCCCTCGTATATGTCTTTTAGCTTCACCGTCACGATACCGCCAAGTCCTGCCATGCTGATGTTCTCCTCCGCCACGCGCTCAAAATCCTCCCGCACCTCGTAGCTCACCACGCGCCCGTTGGGCCGAACGATGTTGCCCAGAAAGATCGCGAGCGAACCCGATCCCACGCCCGCATCGACGACCAGATCGCCCGGGCCCACGCCGGTATACGCCACGATCTGCGCGGCATCTTTGGGCAGCATTATCTGGGGGACACGGCGGAGCTTCCGGAGGTAATCGATGATGCGCGGCTTCAGCAGAACGAACTCCCTTCCAACGTGTGATTTCAACCTCTTCCCAGGCTCTTGGCCGATCGCCTCACCAAGCTCAACAACTCCCAAGTCAGTGTGGAGCTGCCTCCGCTCGGCTTTAACGAGATATTTCCTGCCACGCTCATCGATGAGGACTATCCGCTCGCCTTCTTCGATCATTTAGCAAACCTCATCAATTATTTACCCCTCGCCTAAAAATAACAATGGGTCCATCGATGAAATTCACTTGGCCGCAGCAGCGCTTAAGCAACCGCCAGCTGATTGCGATCCCGTTAGCTTTGATGATATTTCTGGGTGCCATCGCTATCGCGGCAATTGCGTTCGGCGCCTTCCCCATGAGCAGGGATTTCAAGGGGGGATCGCTGATGAGGGTGCGGGGGGAAAACCTTCCCGCGAGCACGATTGAACTCGCCGTGGGGAATTTTCTCGGCGGCGGCGCCGACGCGGACCTCATTGAAAATGGTTTGGATATAAGGACCGACAACGCGTTGGACGATGCAGGAAAACTTCTCGTGAAAGAAATGTTATCCGAACAATTCGGCATTTCGGAGGATGCTGTCACTATAGAAACGATGGGCCCGACCATAACCAGCATCTACTCCGAGCAGGCTCGAAACGCCATGATCGGCGCCTTCGTCGCGATGGGCATTATTATCTTCATTGCATTCCGACGCCGCATCACTATAGGAGCGATCCTGCTTGCTGTGGGGCTCGACATGCTGGGGGTCTTCGGGTGCATGGCGCTGTTCGGCGTCGAGCTCAGCCTAGCGTCCGTCGCGGGCCTGCTTATGCTCATCGGCTATGCCGTCGACACCAACATCCTGCTCACCACGCGTGTGCTCAAGCGGGTGGGTGGTGAACCTAAAGAGCAGGTGGTAGATGCGATGCGTACGGGCCTGATGATGAGCGGCAGCACGCTGATACCGCTCTTCGCCCTTAACCTGCTCACGACAGCACCCCAGCTTTACCAGCTGACCGCAGTGCTCATCTTCGGCATAATCATCGATATTTTCAACACTTGGTTCTTGAACGCCGCCATCATCTCCCGCTATGCTGAGCGACAACGGAGGAAGGAGTACTATGTCAGTATTTAAGGAACGGCGCATCGCGCTGCTACTCCTTGCAGTTTTTCTGTCCGCTATGTTGGTCTGGAGCCCTTGGAGAGAGGTTGATTCAAAGGTGGAAGAATCGTTGGGATGGCCAAGCCAGTTTACGCGCGGCCTCCGCTTCGGGGTTGATATCATCGGTGGTTCCAGGATCATACTCGGACTTGAAGCTTACCATGTCACATTCGAAATCGCTCAAGGCAATGTGGAAAGCATTTGGTGGGATGAAATAGTACCCAAGCTTGAGGACAACCTTTACGTAAGCATCAGAACCATCAGCCCCCCCGATCCAACCACAGGACTAGTCGTAGCTGAAATCGGTAGACCTGTCACCGAAAATCTAATCCAAGCCATTATCGGAGACCTCGGGACCGTGGTGGAAAATGGAATAAAAAAAGCAGTAAGTATCGGAACGGTCAATGAGGTAACCTCAATCCTCAAGGCGCGGGTTGACCCCACTGGGCTACTTGGCGCACTATTTAGATCTTTGGGAGAAAATTTGGTTCTTTTTGAAATCGCTGGCCTATCGCCCGAAGAAGCTGAAACCCTCCTCGGCAAACCCGGACGGCTTGAGATTTTCTTCGAGGGAGAACTCCTGCTCCGTGGCGAAGATATCGTAAGCGTGTATGCACCAGGGCCCAGTACGGAGAAAGAACAGACCGCCGATTTACCTTTTAGGTTGACCGATGATGGCGCTGCACGATTTAGTGCTGCGGCCGCAGGCAAAGCCAACTATCCCACGGTGATCTACGTTGACCGCCCCACCGGCGCCATAGTGGTCTTCGACGACGAAATTTTAGGCGAGCTCCCGCCTTCGCTCGAATACAATCCCGATGAGAAAATGTTCAAGGGAACGACGGTAGAAGGGATGGAATACTTCCTACACGTCTCAGCTATCGGGACCGCAAAGGATGAGCTTTCGCCCCAAGCACAACAATTTTTGGAGGAACAAGCGGGGTTAAAGCTCAAGGTCATCTTGGTCGGAGATTTCTCACTAAATATCATTGAAAATTTTTCCGTGTTTTACACAGTTAAGCCCATCTCCCGACTGGAGGAGGAAAGTGCTGAGGAGTGGGTTGAGAGGGCCTGTGGGGTCAAAAGTGTGGTAACCATCAGCCCCGACTTGGCCGCTGACCTCGCTGCTGGAAAAATCGCGAATGAGTTGAGAATCACAATCACTCGGCCCTCCCTGGATGATGCAATGAACGAGGCTAAAAATTTGCGGATAGTGCTGTCCGAAAGACTGCCTGTCGAGATCTCATACGAGAGCGAAACCTCGATAGAGGCCCGTTTAGGCGCTGAATTTTTAAGGGAAACCCTCATCGCAGGAATCGTTGCCCTCGGGGGAATCTGGGCCCTCGTTTATCTCCGGTATCGACATCGGCTCATCGGCTTCGCGATCACCGGGACCATGATCTGTGAACTCGTTATCACCCTCGGCGCGGCATCTGTGTTAGGGTGGACCATCGGGCTGCCCGAGCTCGGTGGCCTAATCATCGTCATCGGTACCGGCATCGACCACCAAATCATTATAACCGACGAAGTGCTCCGGGGTGGCCTGCCTGGGGCAAAGATGGTAAGCTTAAGGGGGAGAGTTTCGCGAGCGTTCGCGGTGATTTTCGTTGCGGTTGCGACGACAATCGCGGCGATGGTGTCGCTTGCTTGGTTGGGCTTTGGCGCGATGCGCGGCTTCGCCTTAATCACGCTAACGGGGATACTCATCGCCGTGTTCGTGACGCGGCCCGCCTACGCTCGAATAGTCAGCGCTATCGTGATGAAGAAACAATCAAAAGCGACAAGTAGCTAAACTGAGGTTCCAAACTGCCTCAAAACAAGTAAGATTACGGACAAAATCGCGAGAATTCCGATGGTGATTATAAAACCCAAGAAAAGCCAGCGAACTCCAAACGCCTTGAGCGCTCGCTCTGAGATGAAATAAATAGACGCCGCACACGCGAAGTAAAACCACAAAACCACAGTCGAAACCGTGAAGATGTCAACCTTGAGCACGATCATCACGAATGCCAAGAAGCCAGCTGCAATCGTCACGATCGTGAACGGGTAAAATAAAGCCATCAAGATAGCGCCCTTGCGTGCTTCCATGCGATCACCAAAGAAAAAGGTACTGAGTGGTCGTCGGGAGTTTTCTCCGCAGAATCGCCACCTCAGGGCGGTAAATCAGCAACTCCCCAGCAGTGAGCTCCTTCTCGAGAACCTGGCTAACAACCTTTGCCTCGGCCTCTCCACTTATCCTAGCTGTCCCCCTACCGAGTTTCGGCTCCAGCGCGATTAGAATTGGCAGCTGGAGTTTATCCCGATCCGCCTCGGGGAGAAGTCCCGCCAAGAACTCGAGCTCCTCACGCTTGAACGTGTGAACGCTGCCATCACGTGCCACGACTTGGGGCTTCGCGGACGAAAGGGCCTCCCTCAGCGACAGGCGCCTCTCAGGCAGGTGCACGTTGAGCTTGCTCAGCTCGATTTTTATCAGACGATTCGCGCTCACTCACGTTTCTCCAGCATAGCTTTTATCCGCTTGAGACGGATGAAGTTTTCCCGCTCCATTTCGTCAAGCCGCATCATAATGAACTTGAGGGCTTCCCTTAGCCTCGGGATTAGGATATACTCGAGTGCATTCACCCTTCGCTTGGTCTTTTCGAGCTCCCTCGCGAGGGCAAATGCTGACGCATTGAGTTCGGATAATTCGATGAGGAGCTTGAGTGCCCGCTCAAATTCCCTCGACGCCCCATCAAGCACCGAAGATGTGGTGTGTATGCTGTAACCTCTGGCCAATACATTTCGCTCGACCTCCCCGACTTCGACCGCTGGCACTGCGATGCCCATGATGTGGTGGGTTGAAATCTCCATCTGGAGCTCGCGCCTGGCCTCCCTAGACACTTGCCTGGTCTCGAGCGTCCCCACGACAGCAAAGCACATCGACAGCGCGCGGTGGGCTACCGAGAGCTGCTCGAGTGCCTTCGTCCTAGCTTCTTGGATTCGCCTCAATACCTCGAAGAACTCGATGACGAGAGCGTCCATCTTTTCCTTGAGCAAGTCGTGGCCCTTCTGCGCGAGGCCTACCCTTTGCCTCAGCTTCAGGAGCTCCATCCGGGTCGGGGATACTGCCAAGGCTATCGTCATTAGCTACCCTCCTTCCTGACCATGATCCCGGCCCCAACCGTGCGTCGGATTATCTCGCGCAGCTCATCGACCTTTGGCACATATCCTGTCTTGTCTGGAATTCTCAGCACGAGTGGGAGCAATCGCTTCGCCCGCGACATCCAGCGGAAATCGAGCCCGAGCTCCTCCGCAATTCGATGAGTTATTAGCACGAGTCCAATTTCTCCGCTAGCGAAGAATTCGCTCAGCTTAGCGAGCGTTTCCTCCCTCGTCGCGTGGATGTGTACGTAGGTCGCGCCGGCTAAAGCGAAACCTGTCACGGTCTCTTGATCCCCTACGACGGCGATTTTATAGCTCAATTTTTGGCACCTTCACTATCGTTTCTTTTATCTTTTGAGGCTCGACCTTATCCGTTTTGAGCCTGATGATCGCCCGCAGATTTCTCATCTCGTTTTCCTTCAAGTAAAAATACGAGAGCACGAGCGCTATGCTGAAGAGCCGGGTGAGCGCCAGCCATCTGAATACCTTCAGCTGCAGTTCATCTAGGGCCCGCTCTGTCGCGAAAAGCCCTTGAGCCTCGATCTGCGGGAGGGCGTCCAGTAAAATTTTGCCATATGGGGTACGGGAAACTACGTCCACGGCCGATCGGATGTCTTCGGCGATTACCATGGCCCGCAGCATCCCCTCCGTCAGCATGTGAGAAGGCCGGATGATGCACCTGTCGATTTCTTCCGGCTTTGCCCCCTCCCGCTTCAGCCGCAGGATAAGCTTGAGGTTCACGATATCTATCTCGCAACCTACCAGCGACATGAGAACCGAACGCTGCGCCTTTACCCGTAACACGTCTCTCCACAAGCTGGTGTAGTAATACCTGTCGAGTGCGGAGAGCAGGGCGATGAGCCCACGCTCCTCGTACTCCTTCAGCGCCTCTGAGAGCACGCTGAAATACTCACTCTCTTTCAGAAATTCGAGTAGTTGCTCAAAGTTTTCGGAGGAGGCGAGCATCTCGAGCCTCTCGCGCGGTATCGTTGGCGAAAGCATGAACTCTTTGAGCCTCTCCTCCTTTGGTGTTTTGTTATGAATTGCTGTAACAATCGCCTTGAGATCCCAAAGCTCTGCTCGCTGAAGGACCCTCCTGATCGTTTCTTTTCGTTCCTTTGGTACCATCTTGAGGAGCTCAAGGTAGCGCGCGTTAGAATTGTCCCTGAAGGCGTTCTCCACTTCGACCATGTTTACCTCTCCCTCCCTCTGTATTCCCGCTAGCTGCTGACGGTAGTCCGTGTCGTCGAGAGCTGCGAAAATGTTCACGACCCCTGGAGCATCGGCTATCTCCATCAGACGCGCCTCCGGAAGCAGCCTCGCTTCCCAAGCACTAATCGTTGCGCTGCAGTAGATGTATGCCACCGAGCGCCTCGCGTGGAGAATCACCAAGGCAAAAAAAAAGCCTATCATCCCAAAAATGACTACTAATACTTCAATCATCCAGACCCTTCGAAAAGAACCTTTGCGACTTTTACTCTGAGGACCTCGAATTCCCTCCGCATCCTGCCCTCGAAGGTCTCATCGATCTCGACCTTGCCATCGAGTGTCGCGACCCTCACACCACCGATGGCTTGAATCGGCTCACCGAACGAGATGTTCACGGTTTTTTCGCCACCGCTCAGCTCGCGCGTCATTTGCTCTTTAAATGACTCAAGGAGGTTCAGATCCCGCGGATTTGCCTTAACTACTACATCGCTGGAGCCGAGCTTTCTACAAGCATCCACGGCGACTCGAGCGAGATCCTCTTTATACCTCTCAGAAGCAACATGCGCTTGGAGCCTCTCCTCAGCCTCTTTAAAAACGTCACTGATGAGCCCCTCCTTTTTTTGGAGCATGTCTTTCTTCGCTCTCATCCTGCCCTCGGCCATGACCTCTTCATAGACTTGCTCGCCCCGAGTGTGCGCCTTCTTCAATTCATGCCCCTCCCCCTCTTTAGCACCTAGGCGGGCGGCGTCGAGCATCGTGGCAGCCTCTCGCTTCGCTGCTCGAATTACCTCGGCGGCCTTCTCCTTCGCCTCTTTTACGATATCCTCGACTATCAGCTCGGCGCCTTTCTCAGCTGGCAAAGTCTCTCCCCCCTACAGCGCGCCTATAAACGTCAGCATAAGGATCGTCGCCAATAGCCCCAAGATAGCGTAGAGCTCGACCATCACCGTGTACATGAGACCGGGGGCGAATACCTCTGGCCTCTTGGCGAACGCTGTGATACTCGCTGAAGCAACTAATCCTTGGGGGTACGCTGTGAACCCCTGGAGGATAGCTGGAACGGCCGCCGCCAACACCGCCAGACCAACCGGAACTGTTACCTCAGCCCCTGCCGATAGACCTGCACCAATTATGATCAAAAAGCCAGCAACGAAGCCGTATATTCCTTGGGTTCCAGGCAATACCTCGAATACGAATGCCTTGTAAGCCTTCTTAGGATCCTCGCTCGCTACCGCAGCGGCAGCGACGCCTGCTATGCCCACGCCAATACCAGACATTATCCCTGGAATCGCTATCGCCAGACCGGCTGCCAGCACCACCCAGACTCCTTCTGCTACCAGGTTCCTCACCTCCTTTTTACTTTGGTGAACACCCTTTTAGCTTTAAAGGGGGTAAACTTCTCGCCACCGCCCTCGTAAAATTTCCCGAAAAATTCAACGTAGTGCAAACGCATGGTGTGGATGAAAGCTCCGAGGCTTTGGATGAAGATGTTAAAGCAATGCGCTGCGACGAACACGAACGCCAGCAGTATCAACAAGGGCACCAATAAAAGGTTGGATATCGCCGATAGCGAGGGGGACAAGCTGCCGTAAAACCACGCAAGGATATAATTTATCGAAAACGCTATGATGCCCGTGGCTATGCCTAAGGCCATGAGTCTGCTGTAGGAAGCTGCATCGGCGATTAACCCGGTTATGCCGTACACAACGTTAACCGGGCCGCTGATCCTCTCCCTCAGTCCCTGAGCCATCAACACCGACCCCACCATTCCGATCCCCAACCCAAGATAAAGTAAAATCCTGAAGGCTACGACGATGACCGGAGCTGATGCAACGGGGTTAAATGCTTCAAAGAGATCCATTTTTGGAAAAGTAAAATCTATCCCAAACTCACGAACGCCAATGCCCAGTGCGCAAAAACACAGACCGAAGAATCCCATCGCGATCAATAAGCGGGGGATATTTCTGAGGACCAAGTCCCTCCAATCCCTCCTGAATACATCCTTCACCGAAGCGGCTCCCCCGAATCCGATGAGGATGTGTATGATGCCTATAAACACTGCTAGCTTCAGGATGGGTATGGGATTTTTGAGAGGGTCGACCCACAGCGGACCAGCATACCCAAAAAATCCCCCAAACCATCCCCCGATCAGAGCACCAATCACAACGGTGAATATCGCACTCACTATTAAAATCGTCCTTAACCTCCGCGGAAATGCCTTTGTAATCCAGAAGCCAGAAGCCATGAAAATCCCGAGCAAAGCTCCATACCCAGCATCCGACAGGCAGAGGGCGAAGAAAAGCGGAAAAGTTAACGCTAAATATGGCGTGGGGTCAACCTCATCGTACCTCGGCATACTGTAAGTTTCGGTGATGAGTTCAAAATCTTCCACCACCTTAGGATTTTCCATCTGTATGGGAACAACCTCGACCTCGACTTTTTGGGGCTCGTAAATTCGAACGATGTGCCGCCCGTTCGTAGCTGCATTCAGTATGGGGTCGAGGTCTGCCTTCTTCTTGGGCACCCAGCCTTCGATGACCACGGTGGCGTCGGTGTAGCCAAAGAGCCCAGCACACCCCAAGCGTTCCATCTGAATCCCAAGGAGTTCGAGGAGCGTGCTCACTTCTCCCGCCCTAGCTTTGGCGAGATTCTTCCTTTTCCCCTCGAAATCAGCCCGTTCCTTAGCAAGCCCCTCCAGTTGCTTTTCAAGTTCTTTGATCGCCTCCCGTGGGGTTCTCGGGATACGTGGAATCTCCAAAAGCTCTATCTCAAACCTATAGAGCATGGGTAAGAGCTTCTGCTGATCTCTCGCGCGGCAGGCGGCAATCAAAATCTTTCGCTTGCCCTCCCCAAACGCCACCACAAAAACCTTTTGTCCTAATATTTCCCTCGCCGCGTCCGAGAACTCTCGCACCCGCTCCTCTGCGATCCACCCTACCGTAATCCGGATTTCATCCGTCGATCGAAGGTAGTTCAGCGAAAATTCTATTTCTCTGAAGTTTTTGAGCAGCTCCATTTGGGCGAGCAGCTCTTGTCTCTCCTTATCGAGTTCCTCGCTTTTTGCCTTCAATGCACTTAACCTCGGCTCGAGCCCTTCGAGGAGCTTTTTTGCCCTCTCCAGGGTTTGTGCGTAGGTGAGCTCATTAACCTCAACCGGCTTACGTGATGGTCCGAGAAACTCCTGCATCTCCCTGAATTTTGCGAGCAACGATGAGCGCTCATACATCTCCTCCCCCACCGCCCTCCGAGCGACCTCCAGCTCCGTGATCTCCTTCAGCTGGACCACGCCGGCCTCGTGCAGCCCGGCCACGACGCTGTCGTGCGCTTGTTGGAGGAAGATTACCCTAAACTTCTGCATCCGAGCCGTTTTGAACATGAGGTCACCTGATGATGACATCCAGAACGAGCTCAATCGCCTCCGTGTGCCTCGCCCTAGCTTTTCGCTCCATCGCTTGGGTCTGTCTGCGATTTTTCTTCAGCAGCTCCTGTACATCTGCCTCTGCCTTTTTCCTTGATTCCTCGATTACTTTTTCACCCTTTGATTTTGCCCCAACCTTTGTGCTCTCCTTTAGTTTCTCCACTTCCTTTCGAGCGGATTCGAGGATCGCCGCAGCTTCTCGTTGCGCCGCTTCCACCTGCTCCCTAGCCTTTTTCTCAGCCTCGAAGATCGCGCGAAGACTTTCCTCGACCACTAGCTCCACCATCCAGCGCCTAAATTAATTAGAAGTGGTATTCATAAAAGTTCTGATTTTAAGAGATATTCATAAAAGTGAAGACACTAATCATAGCTGGAGTTCGGGGTGTTCGATTGGGAAAAATCGTCCGAATCACGGGGCCCGTGGTTATCGCTGATGGTATGAAAGGCTCGGAGATGTATGAGCTCGTCAAGGTCAGCGAAGAGGGCCTGATGGGGGAGATAATCGGCCTGACCGAGGATCGCGCGACGATTCAGGTGTACGAGGAGACCTCGGGCATAAAACCGGGTGAGAAAGTCGAAGGTACTGGAAACCCACTCTCTGTAGAGCTCGGACCTGGGCTCATCGGCGCGATCTATGACGGCACGCAGCGACCGCTCACGATCATCCGAACGAAAATAGGGGACATGATAAAGCGAGGCGTCTTCGCCCATGCTCTGCCGCGTGATAAGAAGTGGGAGTTCGTGCCAAAGGTCAAGCAAGGCGCGGAGGTCGTCGAGGGTGATGTGATCGGGGCCATCAAGGAGAGCAAGCTCGTCGAACATCGAATTTTAGTCCCTCCTGGCGTCAACGGAAGGATCCTAGAACTCGCGGATGGTGGGTTAAGAGTCGAGGATATTATCGCCACTATCGAGACCGCTGACGGCAAGCGAGAGGTTGCGATGATGCAAAAATGGCCGGTGCGGCGGGCGAGGCCATTTAAGGAGAAGTTTGACCCGGACAAACCACTTTTAACCGGTCAGCGCGTGGCCGATACATTTTTCCCGATCGCGAAGGGCGGGACGGTTGCGATTCCAGGAGGTTTCGGGACGGGAAAAACCGTTTTCTTACATCAAGTTGCGAAGTGGGCTGATGCTGATATTGTCACCTATGTGGGCTGCGGTGAACGTGGAAACGAAATGTGCGATGTGCTAGTGCACTTCCCCGAGCTGAAGGACCCCCGCACGGGCGAGTCGCTGATGGAGCGAACCACACTTATCGCTAACACCTCAAACATGCCCGTGGCCGCGCGAGAGGCAAGCGTCTACACGGGAATAACCATCGCTGAGTACTTCCGAGACATGGGCTACGATGTAGCACTCATGGCTGACTCCACCTCACGATGGGCCGAGGCGATGCGTGAGATTTCCGGGCGGCTGGAGGAGATGCCAGGAGAAGAGGGCTTCCCCGCTTACCTCGCCTCGAGGCTGGCGGAGTTCTACGAGCGAGCCGGCCGAGTGCGGACGCTCGGCAGCGATGAGCGCTTCGGCTCCGTAACGGTGCTCGGTGCCGTCTCCCCGCCCGGAGGCGACCTCTCGGAGCCCGTTTCGCAAAACACGCTTCGCATTGTCAAGGTTTTCTGGGCGCTCGATACTGGGCTGGCCGACCGGCGCCACTTCCCAGCTATCCACTGGCTCAATAGCTACTCACTCTACGTCGACAACGTCCGCGAGTGGTGGAAAGAAAAGCTCGGCGAGGACTGGAAGGTCCTGCGCGACGAATCGATCGCCATGCTCCAGAAGGAAGCCGAGCTCGAAGAAATCGTGAAGCTCGTGGGACCCGATGCCCTCCCCGAGCCAGAGCGAGCCGTGCTCGAGGCCGCGCGGATGATGCGAGAGGACTTCCTCCAACAGTTCGCCTTCCACGCGGTCGACACACACTGCCCTGTTGAAAAGCAATTCGGGATGCTCAAGCTCGTGCTCGATTTTTATCGTAACTCCGTGGAAGCAGCACGGCGGGGCATCTCGGTCGGGGAGATCAAAAAGCTGCCGATCAAGGAGACCATCGCGGGCATGAAGCGGATCCCCCCCGAGAGGTTCATGAAAGAGCAGGAGAAGTTTGAAAAAGAACTCAAGGAACAGTTCGAAGAGCTGATGCGAACGAGAAAAGCACCAGTCGAGGGTGAGAAGGGTGAAAAGTGATGCCGTGAAGAGCCGCGAATATTTAACTGTCACTGAAGTTTCTGGCCCGCTGATGATAGTTGATGGCGTGAGCGGCGTCGCCTACGGGGAGGTCGTCGAGGTGACCACTCCCGATGGGGAGACAAAACACGGGCAAGTGCTGGACGCCTACGAAGATCGCGCTGTGGTGCAGGTCTACGAGGGCACGAGCGGCATCGACACCCTAAAAACCCGCGTTCGCTTCACGGGTGAAACCATCAAGTTCGGCGTCGGGGCTGAGTTGCTCGGCAGAATTTTTAGCGGACGTGGTGAGCCTATAGATGGCGGGCCAAAGCCGATTTTCGAGGACGAGTGGGATGTACACGGGGCCCCGATAAATCCTGCGGCACGGGAGTACCCTAGCGAATTCATCCAGACCGGCGTATCATCCATCGACGGCATGAACACGCTCGTCCGGGGTCAAAAGTTACCCATCTTCTCGGGCTCAGGCCTTCCCCACAACGAGCTCGCCGCGCAAATCGCCAGGCAGGCGAAGGTGATCGGCGAGGAGGAGAAGTTCTCCGTGGTTTTTTGCGGGATGGGAATAACACACGAGGAGGCCGCATTCTTCACGCACGACTTCGAGCGAACTGGCGCACTCGAGCGGGCAACAGTCTTTTTGAACCTCGCGAGCGACCCAGCGATCGAGCGCATCCTCACGCCACGCCTGGCCCTGACGACTGCCGAGTACTTCGCGTTCACCCAAGGGATGCATGTGCTGGTCATCTTGGTCGACATGACGAACTACTGCGAAGCCCTGCGAGAGATTTCCGCCGCCCGAAGCGAGGTACCGGGAAGGCGGGGCTATCCCGGCTACTTGTACACGGACCTTGCGACGATGTACGAGCGTGCCGGAAGGATAAAGAAAAAGAAGGGCTCGGTGACCCAAATGCCAATCTTGACCATGCCGGGTGACGACATCACCCACCCAATTCCCGACCTCACGGGCTACATCACCGAAGGGCAGCTCGTCATGGACCGCGAGCTCCACCGCAAAGGGATCTACCCGCCGCTAAACGTTCTGCCATCGCTCTCGAGGCTCATGAAGGATGGGATAGGTGAGGGACACACACGGGAGGATCACAGTGATGTCTCAAACCAACTCTACGCGGCTTATGCTGAGGGTAAGGACCTTCGAGCGTTGGTTGCGGTCGTCGGGGAGGAGGCGCTGACCGAGCGAGACCGCCGCTACTTGAGTTTTGCCGACCGCTTCGAGCGAGAATTCGTGAACCAACGGCGAGACGAAGACCGATCGATCGAGACCACGCTCGACCTGGGGTGGGAACTCCTGCGCCCACTGCCCACGACCGAGCTGAAGCGGGTCGACCCGAAGTTCATCGAGAAGTACCTACATCCTCGGAGTTGACCTTAAACAAAACGAAAGCAAATTACCGCAATTTCTGGGAAGCTTTAAAAACGCTTAATTACAGTGTGGTCGTGGGGGCTGACACTTGGTTTGGGGCAGTAGTTTCATACCGCTTGGCAAATTTCTAAAGCAAAATACTTTGATTAGCGCTAATGAACCATATACCGGCGGCGTGCCGATCGTGCTGACTGCTTCTGTAATGGAAATGAGTGATTTTAATTTGAATCCCTTCATCGCGTTCACAGGGGGTTTTCCGTCAAAAATAATCCCAATAAAAATTTTGAGGAAATACTGGTATCCGATGATACCCAACAATGATGACGGTAGCGCCCTCTTCGCCCCCTATGGATTGAGGAAAATAGAGGCCCTATTGATTGAGGAATTTGGGGAAAATAATGTTGTGACCTGCGCTCCACATAATCTCAGCAAATTTGTGGGCCCAAAGACAATGGCAGTTGGAATCTCGACGATGGATCCATTGGGTATCGGGTTTGTCAGCCGAACTTACACTTCGCTGGTGGGTTTTGGTAGTGAACCCCTCGCGGCAGCTGAGTTTAGAAATTTGATGAAACGCCGCATTTGGAAAAGATATGGGGCTAAACTCATAGTTGGAGGTTCTGGCGCTTGGCAAATCGTCAGGGGAAACATGCAGGAGGAGTATGGGATAAACACGGTGATAATAGGGGAGGGTGACCGCTCCGCGTTAGAAATATTCAAAAAGGCGATGAATGGCGAATCACTACCAAAGGTCGTCGAAACGGAGAAGCCGAAGCTAGATGATATCCCAACGATAAAAAAACCGGCGCTATTTGGCGTGGTCGAGATAACCCGGGGCTGCGGCAGGGGATGCCAGTTCTGTTCGCCTACAATGCGGACGAGATATTCGTTCCCCCTAGAAAAAATTAAAAAGGAAGCGGAACTCAACGCGCGTGCAGGTTCGAGAATGATCATGCTGCAGACAGATGACATGTTTCTCTATAAATGCGGCGAGCGATTCGCCCCTAACAAGCAAGCTATCGTCGAGTTGATAGAAACAATTGGTAAAATACCGAACATTGAGTACTTGCAGTTTGCGCATGCCGCTCTCCCTCCAGTTGCACACAATCCGAAAATGATTGAAGAAATCGCGCCGACGCTCGTGGAAAAAGGCAGATGGAGATACAATGGAAGAAGGGTGGCTTCGGTTGAAGTTGGGATAGAAACTGGAAGCGTAAAGTTGATTAAAAAACACATGCAAGGCAAGGCGCTGCCGTATGAATCAAAAGACTGGTGCGAAGTGGTTACTCAAGCAGTTGGCATCCTCAACGATAACGACATTTGTCCACTGGCGACGCTTGTTGTCGGTCTGCCTGGCGAGAGGGAAAAAGACACGCTTGCGACGATCGAGCTCGTGGATAAGTTGAAGGAAGCGAAATTGTTTTACGTTCCACTATTTTTCACATCTGAGGAGGAATGTCTGTTGAGCAATGCGAGACAGGCAGATTTACGCCATCTAACAGATTTGCACTGGGATTTCTTTGCAACATGCTGGAAGCACAACATAAAACTCTGGGCCCCCGATAAGCAGGGAAAAATTGCTATGGGTTCGATGTTCCTGTACATGCTCTATTACAAATGGAAACATGGGTCAAAAGTAGTACAGCCGATAATGAAGCTTGCTGATTTTCCGCGATCGTTGTTCAAGGTGCGCTCGGGGACTCAAGATCTTCATCATGAATCAGTTG
>JAUXAS010000092.1 GCA_030619825.1 Hadesarchaea archaeon | reverse complement strand
CGTCTGCGCCGCCGTGACGGCGAAGTCGGGCATGTTCGGGAAGTCGTACCTCCAGAAGCGCTTGATCTCCTCGTCGTCGCACCGGTCGAGCAGGCCCTCGCGCCACCCGACATTCGAGAGCACCTTTCCCAGCTTCGGCAGAGTGGCCTCCTTCTCGACGTCGAATAGGAGGTAGATGGCGTGCGTCATTATGGAAACCGTGGATAGAAGAACTCCCGGCGGTGTCGGATTTTGACGTGAGCGTGAAAAGTGTACATACCATAGATATCGCAAGTTTTGGTTCCCCCCCTTACAAAGGGGAGGAACTGGTGTTCGAGAAACATGCCTTGTTTTCAGACTTGCGCATTCATTTTCCAGAGGTGTTCAAAAGTTGGGGCAGGTTCAAGAAGGAAACGAAGCGATTTTGGAGTATGAGGAGAAAGCTCACGGACAAAATCGAGGAGATGTTGAAGGAAAAGCTGCACGTTGAGGGAGTTCACGACGGGAGGGGCGAGCTGAAATGTGGATTCATGACATCAAAACTTATCGAGTTGGTTCTTAAGGTGGCATACGCACTACCCAGCGAACAAGGGCATGGACTACTCGCCGACTTTTTTGTAAAAGGTCTCAAGTTTGAAAAGGGATTCTTTAGTGCACTTGGGATACAAATTCTCCGCATTGATCAGAGAAAGAACACAGAGACAACAGAGCGTATGAAGCAAGATATGAAGCACGCAGTTGAGGAGGTTAGAGAAAAATGTTCGGGTGAGCTGGAGTCGCTCCGTAGTTCCCTATCGACATTGGAAGGCTACAGGAGAGAAATTGTTCGGATCTTGGAGAGGTATCTATATGTGCAAGTCTTGGATGGCTATTGCGATCTGATTTTACCGCCCCAAACCACCTAAGCCATCGATAAGCTTTTCCTAGGTCTCGTTACAAGAACAGGCGTGTGGGGTTGGGATTATGCTTGCGGTCGAGCATACTTTACTTCCGCCTATGTTCAGAGGGGTAGCCTAACGATGGCTTTCTCGCCTGGTATGGCTGCGATGTACTCCCAGCCTGCGAGATGTATTTTTCGATATCTTTGGCGGGGATGACCCTTTGCCTGTTCCCGTTGTTCCCCATCACGCTCAGAAACTTCTCCCTCGCCCTCGCCCGAACCTCCTCGTCACTCATCCGTGATAGGTCGGTCTTCTCCACCTCCTCCTCGGAGTACCCCGCCATCAGTAGCCACTCGCGCCTGAACTTCTCATTGAGCCTTTTCTCGCTCGACTCCTCGGGTGTGGTTGTCTGCAAAAAGTCTTGGGTTCTTCGGTAGGCCCCGCGCATGTCATCGATCACATCCTTCGGGAGCCTGCCCTTGTTGGTCGTGTATCGTGCCTCAATGTCCCCTTTGTGCCCCATCCAGAACGCCCGGTAGTCGCGGAGCACGAATCCCTTCGATTCGCTCAGCATCGCTTGCGTGTCGAAGTAGGATCTCAGCACGTAGGGCCTCCAGGGTAGCCCCGCCTTCCTTATCGCACCCCTTATTGCGTCCCCGATGTTTGCCGCCCTGACAAAGGGCTTCTTCCGGACCTTGGCCGTTATTATCGACGAATCCTCCGTGAGTTCCTCCCCCTTTCGCAGACGCCCCTCCAGGTAATCCTTGAGGTATCTGCAACCTTCCTCGCTCAAGAATGTAAAGTAGCGGTGCCCCGCCTTGCTGAGCTTTTTTCTGACCACGACCATCGTGGGGGTCTCGCTGAACTCGACGGAGCCACCGTTCACCGACAGCTCGGGCAAGTCGCCGATCCTCAACCCATCGTCGCCCACATAGTTGCCCAGAGTCTCCAGCCTGAGCCCACTGTGGGCCACGAACACCGATGCGACCCTCGTTTTCGCTTCGCCCGCCCCGAAGATCTGCCTGAGCTCCGCCTTGGTGGGAACCCTCTCGCGCTCGAGTGTGGGCGTATCGTGGAGTCCTCTGATCTTTATCCCTAGCTTGACCTCCCGGCTGTTGTGGGCCAGCCAGGACTTCAGCGCCTTCAACACCGAACCCACGTAGCTACCAGCGTGCCCCTTGTCCTCCTCGCTCGTGACGAAATCCATCAGCATACTCTTGAGCTTCCGTTCGCTCAGTTTGGCCAATTCCCCCGGGTTTAGCTTGTGCCCCTCGCAAAAGTTGCCCAAACGCCTGAGGTAGACCGTCGCCGTTACCACCGACCCCCTGGCGGTGTTCCTGTACCACCGCTTGACTTCGGTGTCTCCCAGCAACCGCTCGGCGTAGGTTTCTCTCTGCATAGCCATCGTTATATCCTTACGATCTCTTCATTTATATGGGTTCCGACCCCAAAAATGGTGGGCCCGCGGGGATTCGAACCCCGGTAACCACCGGTCCCAGACACCTTGTGAGGGTGATGTCTTAACCACTGGACCACGGGCCCTAATAAAATTTGACGGCTCGATATTAAACTTTTATTCGATTCTGCTCAGATGTCTTTTTCCAATGTAGAGGAACACAATCCCCAGTAACCAAATCAGCGGAAGATACAACAATGGGAGATCAAAAACGATTATAGACACCATGAACAATCCGACCGAAACCATCGTAAGTATCATCACGTTTCCCATCAACCCTGCTGGCTTCTC
>JAUXAS010000038.1 GCA_030619825.1 Hadesarchaea archaeon | reverse complement strand
TCGAAGGAGCTCATCGAGTTGGCAGAGCTTCTGAATGCCCCGGTTATGACCTCGCTACTGGGCAAGGGAACCATCCCCGAGGACCACCCGCTTGCACTTGGGATGCTAGGGATGCACGGGCGGATGGTCGCGAACACCGCGGTGACCGAATCAGATATGTTGCTCGCGGTTGGGGTGCGATTCAGCGACCATTCGACCGCCGACGTGCGTTACTTCGCTCCCAAAGCCAAGATAATCCACATCGACATCGATCCCGTTGAGATCGGAAAAAACGTGCGTGTCGACCTACCCATCATTGGTGATGCAAAACGCTCGCTTGCCGCAATCATCAAGGAGCTCCGTTCACGCGCCAAGCGTGGGCGGGCGAGCAGGTGGCTCGATCGTGTGAAAAAGCTACGCAAGGAGTTCGCCCCCAGAATGGACTACGATGAGGTTCCCATCAAACCCCAGCGCGTGATTAAGGAGATCCAAGGCGTGCTCGATGAAAACGCGATAATCGTTACCGAGGTGGGGCAGTGCCAGATGTGGGCGGCCCACTTCTACGCGGTCCAGAAGCCCCGACATTTCATCTCCTCGGGTGGTCTTGGTACGATGGGATTTGGGTTCCCAGCTTCGATGGGCGCAAAGGTCGCACGCCCGGAGTGCGATGTCGTGAACATCGCGGGGGACGGGAGCTTCCTGATGAACTCGCAGGAGCTGGCAACGGTCGTGGAGAACGAGATAAACGTCGTCTCCTGCATATTCAACAACCGCTACTTGGGGATGGTGAAGCAGTGGCAGGACCTATTTTTCCAAAAGCGCCGCTCCGCCACAAACCTCGGCAAAGTACCCGACTTCGTGAAGCTCGCCGAGGCTTACGGCGCATGGGGCGATCGCGCGGCAAAACCGAGCGAGGTGGCTCCAAAGCTGCGCGAGGCTCTGCGCTGCGGGAAGCCTGCGGTGCTCGACATCCCGATTGACCCCGATGAACACGTGCTACCAATGGTTCCAGCCGGAGGGCGAATCGATCAAATGTTGACCTAGGTGAGTCCATGAAAACGAGAATCTTCTCCGTGCTCTGCGAAAATGTCCCTGGGGTTATGATGCGGATCACGCGCGCCTTTACCCGACGCCAGATCAACCTAGATTCGATCACGGTTGGGATGGAGCCTACCGGGCTTGCGCGCATCATCCTGATGTTCAAGGCGAACGACCACATGGCGGAGCTAATGCGCAGGGTGCTCTCCCGCTCGGAGCCCGTCGTGGATGTCGAGGTGATCGAACCCGAGCGGAGCATCGTCCGGGAAGTGGCGCTGCTCAAGACCCGAAAGCTGAACGAGAAGCAGCTCTTGCAGGTGATGCAGCAGATTGAGCAGGCAGGTGGTCAGGTGCTCGAGTCCAAGGGCAATGTGGTTATCGCTGAGCTCAGCGGAGAGCATGACGAGATCGAGCGCACGATTGAGGCATTGGGCCCAAAATTGTTAAAAGAAGTAGCTCGTTCGGGGCAGGTTCTTATATCGCGTGAGGTGAGTTAGGGGAGGTGTTGGCATGGCGAATATCTACTACGATAAAGATGCTGACTTGGACGTGCTCAAGGGCAAAACCATAGCGATAATCGGCTACGGCAACCAAGGCCAGGCGCAGGCGAATAACCTCCGCGACTCTGGCTGCAAGGTGATCATCGGGAGCATCAAGGACCCGAGCTACGACCAAGCTGTGAAGGATGGTTTTGAGGTTTACGATATAGCGGAGGCAGCAAAGCGTGGCGATATCATCCACACATTGATTCCGGACGAGTACCAAGCGGGAATTTATAAGAAGGACATCGAACAACACATGAAGCGCGGCAAAGCCCTATGTTTCAGCCATGGGTTTAACATTCATTTCAAGCAGATATTGCTCCCGAAGGATATCGATGTGATTATGATAGCCCCAAAAGCGCCTGGGGCGATCCTGCGTCGGATGTATCAGCAAGGCTCTGGGACGCCTGGGCTGCTTGCGGTAGCCCAAGATGTGAGCGGCCAAGCGAAGCAACTTGCGCTCGCCATGGCAAAGGGCGTGGGGCTTACGCGCATAGGCGTCGTCGAGACCACTTTCAAGGAGGAGGTTGAGACGGACCTATTCGGGGAACAGGCCGTCCTTGTGGGTGGGGTCTCGGAGCTAATGAAGGCTGGGTTCGAAACTCTGGTCCAAGCGGGATATCAGCCCGAGATAGCATACTTCGAGTGCATCAACGAGCTCAAGCTGATAATCGACTTGGTTTACGAGCACGGGATTGAGGGGATGATGAGGGCCGTCAGCAACACCGCGGAGTACGGCGGCAGAACTCGAGGCAAGTGGGTAATCGACGAGCGTGCGCGGGAGACGATGAAAAAGATGCTTGCTGAGGTTCAGAACGGCAAGTTCGCGAAGGATTGGGCTGCGGAGAGCCAGCGCGGGATCCCGGAGCTGAAGCGGATGCGCGAGGAAGCGCAGGAACACTTGGTCGAGAAAGTCGGGCGCGATTTGCGGAAGTGGGCGGGAATAGAAAAGTGAATTGCTTGTTCATCAAGCACCATTAACTTATGGCATGCTCCTGAATCAGCAAATTCTTGAAGAAATAGGTATTTTAATTGGTCAAAAGGGACATGGGCTCGTTATTCACAAAATTATCGGCGCCGACGAGTTTTCTGTTCTTCACCTCGAGGGAATTCGAGGATCAGATAAGGGCGTTCACGGAAGCTCTTATTCGGGATTATCATCAATTTTCCATCGTCTGTGGCCAGTCTAGTTGAAGTAAGGGATATCTGTATTATCTTCCCTTTTGTACCATCGATCTTAATCGTGCAACCAACTTCTATGAGCTTATCAAAAATGAGGCTTACCCCAGCTATAGCATTCGATAGCCATACCTCCATAATGGCAAATCCGAAGATTATACCTATGATGCCAAGAGCCGCGGCAAAACTTATGAGCAGGGATAAAACCCCCCAGATGTTTAGTAGAGTTAGGCCTAAAATGAGAAATGCGATGCTATAAAAAATGGTTGCTAATTTCTGGTATCCCCTAAGCCTTCTGAGTTCAGTCCTAATGAGTGTGCGTAAAGCATAAAGGGCAATAGCAAACGCAAATAATGCTATCAATGTGTATATGGTATTGCTTATCCAAACTTCCAATAACCTCACCGATATTAGTATGGAGTAAACTTATTTTAAGGAATTGATTAATGCGCCCGTATCCCGAAACGAAAGTTCAAACCGAGAAATTAACAGGACCCTCCATAGAATTAATATATCTAGCAAGTAAGCTTTCTCGGGGGCAGGTTTGATGAAGCTTCGGAGCCGAGAGGTCGTTTCTGGTCTTGAAGGTTTACCCCGACGCGCGCTCCTGAAAGCCGATGGTTTGACCGACGCCGACATCGAGCGCCCGTTCATCGCGATAGCAAACTCTTACAACAACGTGGTCCCGGGGCACCTGCACCTCCGAGAACTGGGCGAGGCAGTTGCAGCTGGCATTCGCGTGGCTGGGGCGACGCCGTTCGAGTTCAACACCATAGCGATCTGCGATGGACTGGCGCAGGGACACAGGGGCATGTGCTTCTCGCTCCCTTCGCGCGAGGTCGTGGCCGACAGCGTGGAGCTGATGCTTGAGGCCCATCGGTTCGACGCCGTGGTTGCGATTGCGAGTTGCGACAAGATCGTCCCTGGAATGCTCATGGCCCTCGCGCGAGTCAATATCCCCGCGATCATGGTCACGGGCGGCCCGATGATGCCAGGGGAGTGGCGAGGGCAACCTTTGGACATCATAAGCGCCTTCGAAGCAGTTGGAGCGGTCAAGGCAGGCAAGCTCAGTGAGCGCGAGGCGAGGGCGATAGAGGATCGGTGTTGTCCGGGTTGTGGCTCCTGCGCGGGCCTGTTCACCGCCAACACCATGGCATGCCTAAGCGAGGCGCTTGGAATGTCGTTGCCAAGTATGGGAACCGCCCACGCCGTCGATGTGAAGAAGCGGAGGCTGGCGGAGCAAAGCGGTGCGCAGGTCGTCAAGCTGCTGCGGCAGGGCATAACGCCCCGCAGGATAATGACGCGTGCGGCTTTCGAGAATACGATCATCGTCGACATGGCCATAGGCGGCTCAACCAACACGGTGCTCCACCTGCCGGCGATCGCTCACGAGACAGAAGTAAAGCTCTGCTTGGATACATTCGATCGACTCAGCCGGCGCACGCCTCACATCTGCAACTTGCGACCGGAGGGAAGTCACACGATGCTCGACCTCGAGCGAGCAGGCGGCGTACCCGCTGTGATGAAGCGGCTCGGCAGGTTGATCCGGGGTAGCCCGCTCACCGTCACCGGGCGTCGGATCCGCGAGAATTTGAAGTTCGTGAGGTCCAACGGTTCAGACATAATCAGGTCGTTGACTAAACCCTATCACCGCGAGGGGGGCATAGCGATTCTTTACGGCGGCCTCGCTCCCCAGGGTGCAGTGGTCAAATATGCGGGCGTGAAGCCGCGTATGCTCCGCCACCGTGGGCCGGCGAGGGTGTTCGATCGGGAGGAGGATGCGGTCAAGGCAATCTTGGGCGGGCGAATCAAACGTGGTGACGTGGTCGTGATTCGATACGAAGGGCCGAAGGGTAGTCCGGGCATGCGGGAGATGCTCGCCCCAACCGCCGCCATAGCCGGGATGGGCTTGCTCGAGTCGGTTGCCCTCGTGACGGACGGGCGTTTCTCAGGAGGGACGCGCGGCGCCTGCATCGGCCATGTTTCACCCGAGGCAGCCGAGGGCGGGCTGATAGCCGTGGTACACGAGGATGACAAAATTTTGCTCGACATCAGGCGGCGCAGGCTCGAGCTGCTTGTGCCCGGCCCGGAGCTCAAGGAAAGGCTGGCCCGCTTCAAGCCGCCCAAGCCCCGCGCCAAGAAAGGTTATTTGGAACTATACCAACGCGTTGTGAGTTCTGCAGCTGAGGGCGCTATTCGCAGGTGATACGGTGAGCATGACCATAGCTGAGAAAATCCTAGCCCGAGCTTCAGGCCGTAAACGGGTTAGCTCGGGAGAAATTGTTGAAGCATCGATAGATGTGGCGATGACCCACGATATCGAAGGCCCGATGGTTGTGGAGGGCTTACGGGAGCTTGGTACCAAGAAGGTCTGGGACCCTAGCAAGATCGTCGTCGTGTTCGACCATCAGGTCCCAGCGAATTCGATCGATGCGGCACTGAATCACATCATGCTTCGCGAGTTTGCAATCGAACAAAAAATCCCTGATTTTTACGATCTCTTCGAAGGCATTTGCCACGCGGTTTTACCCGAAAAGGGCTTTGCGCTGCCGGGACGCCTTATCGTGGGCACCGACTCCCACACCACCACCTACGGCGCATTCGGGTGCTTCGCTACCGGTATAGGCTCTACCGATATGGTTGCGGTCTTCACTATGGGGGAGCTTTGGTTCCGCGTGCCCGAAAGCGTTAGGATGACAATTGAAGGCAGGCTGCCGAAACGCGTCATGTCAAAGGATCTAATATTGAAGATAATCGGTGAAGTCGGGGCGGATGGCGAGACTTATCGCTCGGTCGAATTCGTTGGGGCCGGCATGCGTAACATAGACATGGCGGGAAGGATGACGATGTGCAACATGGGGGTTGAGATGGGTGCAAAAGCTGCAATCGTGCCCTCCGATGGTCTGACAACAAGATATCTCAAAGGCAGAGCGAGAGGATCTTACAAACACGTATACGCCGATAGGGATGCCGCATACGTTGAGGAACGCTCATTCGATGTGAAAAAGCTCGAGCCGCAGGTGGCGCGTCCATACAGTGTTGATAACGTGGGGCCAGTGAGTGAAGTTGAAGGCATAGAGATCGATCAAGCATTTCTCGGCAGCTGTACAAACGGCAGATTTGAGGATTTGGTGGAGGCAGCCAAGATTGTAAATGGCCGACAAATTTCAAAGAGGGTGAGAATGTTAGTCGTGCCGGCCTCGAGAGAAGTATACCTGAATGCCCTCGATCGTGGCATCCTCGCTATTTTTGCTAAAGCGGGTGCACTCGTTGAGGCTCCTTCTTGCGCGGCTTGTATGGGTGGGCACGTTGGCATCCTCGCCCCTGATGAGGTTTGTATTTCAGCGTCGAACCGCAATTTCAGGGGGCGTATGGGGAGCCCCAAGGGGAAAATTTACTTGGCCTCCCCCACGACGGTTGCCGCATCCGCACTAAAGGGAAAGATAACTGACCCGAGGGACTTGTGATGGCCCGCGCTTGGGTTTTTGGAGATAATGTTGATACGGATCAAATCATCGCGGGGCGCTATCTGGTAAAGCTCGACCCGCACGAACTAGCTAAACATGTTATGGAAGCGACAGACCCGAAGTTCGCGTCCAAGGTCCGCAAGGGAGACGTAATAATCGCGGGGCGCAACTTTGGGTGCGGTTCCAGCCGCGAGCGAGCGCCCCTTGCCCTGAAGACTGCAGGCATTTCAGCGATTGTGGCCGAGTCATTTGCTCGAATATTTTATCGCAATGCCATCAACCGAGGTCTGCCGGTGTTGACCTGCGCCGGTGTGCGAAGGGGATTCAAAACAGGTGACAAGGTCAGAGTCGACATGCTAGGTGGCAAGGTGCATAATTTAAGCACGAGTGGAACTTTTAAGGTTGAACCGTTACCAGATTTCATCCTCACCATACTCCGCGCTGGGGGCCTGCTTCCGTACTTGAAGCGATCTGTTGGTAAAGCTGGTCGGTAGGGCTGCCAATATTTTCAGAATTTGTAAACTCTTTAGGGGTTAACTTCAAGTTTGATTTAACTACAACAAAAACTATAAGAAGATAACAATAGGTATTTTATAAACCTCAGGAGCGGAAAGCATGAAAGCCGAGGACTTCAAAAGCATGGAAAAAGTTAGGCGGGAATATCTGAAAAAGATAAGGCAGCTCTCTTCTCTGGAGTTTAGTCGGGAGAAGTGGGAAGAACTGAAAAAACTTGTCTACAAAGTGGTTCCCCTCGATGTGGACGTAGTTATTGATGACACGACGTTGAGGGAAGGAGTTCAGATGGCAGGGATAGTTTCCCCCCACCCCTCAGATTCATGTAGAATAGCTTGCTTACTCCGAGACATCGGCGTTGAAAGGCTCGAGGTTCTGACCTACACCAAGTCAGACCAAGAGGCGATAAAGCGGATGAGAGACGAGAACCTGGGAGAAATATTGGCTGCTTGGTCTAGGGCCGCAAAAGAGGACATCGATCTTGCACTGAAACTAGATTTTAAGCAGATCGGCATCTCCCATCCAGTTTCCTACATTCACTTTGAGAAGTGGACCGATAAACCTGTGGAGCAACTTTTCACGAGGGTCACGGAGGCGGTGGAATACGCAAGGGACCACGGTTTGACTATATTCGTGCATGGTGAGGACAGCACCCGTGCGGACTGGGAGTTCGAGAAGGCGTTCATAAACACGGTGGCAGATGCAGGGGCAAGCGTGTACAGGATTTGCGACACCGTTGGATGTGGCGTGTCCGACCCTCAAGCCCCCCTGCCGCATGGAATCCCGGCGAAGGTCGCACATATCAAAAAGGAAACGAAGATCCCATACATTGAAATCCACGCCCACGATGACCTCGGCAACGCCGTGGAAAATACAATGGCGACGGTCAGGGCGGCATCCGGGCTCTATGATAAGGTGTACGTGAGCACGACTTTTGTCGGGTTAGGAGACCGGGCCGGGGGCGCTGAGACGGAGAAAGTCATCTTGAATTGTTACCTTCACCACGGCATCGACAAGTGGAATTTAAGCCCCCTGCGAGAGCTCGCCATGTTCATAGCATCTTCCACAAACTTCAACCTGCCGCTGAACAAGGCGATCGTCGGCGACTCCGCGTTTGCACATGAGTCGGGCATACACGTTCATGGGATAAGTACCCTTCCGCTTACCTACGAGACTTTCCCTCCGGAACTCGTGGGACATGAGAGGACGATTGTAGTCGGGATGCGCTCTGGAAAGCATGGAGTGAAGCTGAAGCTAGAGGAGCTCCTAAAACGCGAGGTGGACGAAAATGATTCCAAGCTCACGGAATTTGTGGAGTTAATCAAGAAAAAATTTGTCGAGGGAAGGAGAAGGTATCCCATAGGTGAAGATGAGTTCAGGCGTCTTGCTCGCAAAGTGGGTTTTTATGAGATATGAGATTCGTGTTTCGAGTAGGGAGAGTTAAATTATTACAAATAGAAGGGTCGATATCCTCTACGTTTCATGAGGGCATCGAAGATCCACGCTCCAAGCACTATTGTGATCAGGACTATCCAACCGGGCAAGTCATAAGAAATAACAACAAAAATCCCAACCAATGCCCCTATCCATCCTCCTCCGCTTAAAGCGAGTATTCTCAAAAGACGTAATATTCGTCCGGTGCGGATATGGTACAAAGTTAAAAGATAAAGTACGGAAAACGCAATGATTGCTCCAAGCAACCATTCAATGCGGAATTCTATCGTCATAATCATCACAGTTTGATCGGCTCGTAGTTTTCTTTCTCCCCCCTCAAATACCACGCCAGCTTTAACGGCTCCTCTCTGATTGCCGTCCTAATTTTCGTGCGAGAGTTTAAGAAGCATATGGGAAAATTAGCATCTGAGGTCTGACATGCGCAAAGTCACCTTAATTCCGGGGGATGGGGTAGGTCCGGAAGTCATTTCAGCGGCGAAGAAGTGCATCGAGGCCACAGGAGTCAAAATCAAGTGGGAGGAAATCCGGGCTGGCGCAGGGGTCATGGAAAAATATGGAACTCCCCTTCCGGAAGAGGTCATCGAGTCCATACGCAAAAATAAGGTCGCCTTAAAAGGACCAATAACCACGCCGGTCGGTACCGGATTTCGCAGCGTCAGTGTGGCTATAAGGAAGGCGCTCGATCTTTACGCCTGTTTAAGGCCATCTAAGTGGTATCCAGGAGTACGCTCGAGATACCAAAACATCGACCTCGTAGTTGTAAGAGAAAATACCGAAGACCTCTATGCAGGGATAGAATTCGCGGAGGGAC
>JAUXAS010000003.1 GCA_030619825.1 Hadesarchaea archaeon | reverse complement strand
CTTGTTCGCGTCGACACCCGAGAGCTTCAAAACTTCTTCTGCTTTTCGCTTCGAGACGCGCGAAAGCTCGGAAGACAGAAAGCTCGCCACGGTTCGGCCCTTTGTGTGCTTCGCCAGAACGAGTAAATCGTCGGACATTATACCCCAAGGATGCAAAGGCATGGGCTTGGGTCGCTCCGGGATTGTACCGGTGGCATTTTTAAAAACCGTGAGCATGCCGTCTGGTTCGACGAATGTTATGTGGACATGCGGGTTAGAGATGGCCGTCATGCGGAGATAATTGAACGGCCCGTATCTAGAACGCATGTAAGCGACGTCTTTAACCTCGAGCTCGACCCGCGTCCCAGGCCCCTTAGTGTATATGTTTAGCTCGCCATTTTTCTTTTTCACTTCGAGCTCATCTGTTTTGCCATCACTGATTTTCAGAGTAGCTTTGTCTTTATCATTGCTGAGACGAATTTTGACCCAGTTCTCATCTGAAGATAGCTTTATGGCATTGCCGCCATCGATTTTCTTGATTTCAGCACTTTCTACCCAACCGGTGCCAAACTTTTCCTTAAGGAAGTTTCGAAGTCTCCCATCATCGTTTCCTGGCACCTTACCCCAGTCAAATACACATTCACCAAATACACATTCACTGATTTTCTCGCTCCTGACGATTTTTCCCTCGTTTTTGTCGACATCTATCATCACGTCCATTTGTGTAATATCGCCGTTCCCGGTTGACGTCGTGACTATTGCTGGCTTACCGCTCGTGATTTGGGAGAACATCACCGCCCCGCTGATGCCTATGCCCTGTTGCCCCCGCGACTGCATATGGCGGTGGAGCTTGGTGCCCGCAAGCATCTTGCCGAACACGTTGGGGATATATTCTTCAGGAATGCCGGAGGCGTTGTCCTGGATCACCACCTTGAAGTGCTCGGGCTCCTCATTGACCCGCTTGATTTCGACGGAAATCTTCGGTAGCACGCCAGCCTCCTCAGCAGCATCGATGGCATTAGTGACGCCCTCGTGGATGACCGTGGTGAGCGAGCGGATTTTGCCCGTGTAGCCCAACATCGCGGCATTTTTTCGGAAAAACTCGCTGACACTATGCTCTCTAAACTCTTTGAAGAGTTCTTCTGCCTTAGTTTTCAATTAAGTCACCTTACAACCTTTATTTTACTGTCTTATATTTTTCTGGCTTATTTATCTCAAAAGTCTCCCTTTGCCAATATTTCTCGATTTTACCCAATTTTTATAGATTTTTAGGTCCAAAAGGCTCGCGCTTAAGGAGTTCACCTCTGCCTGATAAATCTCCTCTTCATCTCCCTCCGCTTTCGCTCGAGAAATCGGTAAACCGATGAATGTGTGGATCCCCCCAGCAACCTCTCGATAGCCTCCCGAGCGACCGCGAGCTGCTCGGCCGTCCCGATGAACGCGATGGTCTTCCCGTAAATCGACACGTGGGCACCCGTTGTCTCCTCTAGAATTTGTCTGGTCTTCCCCTCCTCTCCTATCGCCCGCCCCTTGAGTCGGACGAGCGCACGCTCGGAGCGCCCGGCGAAGTCTCGGATGTCAATCACCTCGAGAAACTGGTCGTCCTCGAACAACCGAAAGGCCCGCTCGGAGCTGAAGCCGCGAGCGATGGCATGGAGCACCTCCCTCGCCATGAGCGCCCCTAGCGGATCCTCGCCGGGCTCGATCCGTACCTCCCCCGTCTCGCTGTCGAGGGTTAGCTTCGTACCCGTGCGGCGCTCGATCTCCTGCTTCACCTCGCCGCTCGGACCGATCGCGACACCTATGCGTTCATTCGGCAATCTAGCGTACATCAGCCGCACCGTAACTAACGCGGGCTCAGATTATCTTTAAACACGCTGCTACCCGAGGGTTCGAGCTTTCCGGCGTACTTCCCACCGAGGTCGTCGTAACCCACGCGCACCGCCTGGTCCATGGTATAAAATAAGAGCTGGCAGATCCGCATCCCCGGGTATAGCTTAACAGGCGAGGGGTTCATGTTGAGGATCTCAAGCGTGACGGGGATTGGGCCCCTTGCCCCGGAACCTGGGTTGACGTGGCCCGAGGAGATGTGGATGAAAACCCCCATTCGCGCCACCGAGGAGCGTCCCTCGATGGAGGCCACGAGGTCGTTTGGCACTGCGATGCGCTCGCGGGTGATGCCCAAAACTAGCTGCCCGGGCTGCAGGACGAACGGCTCTCCCCCCGTCTCGACGAGCTCGGTATTTCGCTCGATCGACTTCTCGTCGTGCGGGTCAACGAGCTCGTTTTCTTTGAAAATTCTAAATTTGTTGCCGAGGCAAAGATCGACCTGACTGGGGCCTATTAGCTTTTCATCAAAGGGTTCAATTACGATTTTACCCACCCTAATGTACTCACGAATCTGCTCCCCTGATAGAACAACCACGCCGACCCCAAGACCTTTTTCGCGCCCTCACAAAAAACGTTGTGGTCGGTTCCAATCCTATTTTTTACTCACCCTTGACCTCTGAGAAAAGCTCGACCGGTTCGGGCGTTTTTAAACCCAACTTGCGGAAATAGCGCACGAGGTTGCCTAGGTCGCGCATCAACAATTCATCACACATCGGGTTCGCGATATCCGTGGCCATCGAGAAATCGATGAGCACGGGCTCGGGCGTCAGCAGCACGTTGTACTCGCTGAAGTCGGCGTGGATGAGCTCGGCCCTGCGGTAGATCACTTTGATCGCTTCGAACAGCCTCTCGAACATCCGCCTCGGTGCTCTCGGTGGGACATCCTTCATACAAAGGTATGGGGCACCTTCCTCCCCTATAAACTCCATCGCTAGTACATTTTTCTCGCAGTCGATCGGTCTAGGTACCGCGACGCCAGCTTCGTAAGCGCGCTGCAAATTCTTGAACTCCCTCGAGGCCCAGGAGTAGATGATTTGTCTCCGCTCGCGCTGGATGCGGCGAAATCGCGGATCTCCAGCTAGGTAGCGGTACATATTTCTGAAGTTGGAAGTGGAGATACGATAAATCTTAGTCGCGACGTAGTTGCCTCGCTTGTCAAGAGCGCAAAAAATGTTTGCCTCCTTGCCCGTGGAGACAGCGCCGTAAAAGACATCGAAGACGCCCCGATTTATCATGTGGTAGAGGGTGAGCAATGTCGAGCTGTCGAAGACGCTTGCCATTATCTTGTAGGTTTCGGAGTCCTTTTCAAGGCGCTCGGTTTTACGTCGCTCGAGCTTGCTGAGGAGCGCTTCAAAATCGACTGGCAAACGCTGCCCCCTCTATTCCCAGATGCCTTTTCTCCTGAGCCACGCGACTTGCGTTCTCGTGTAGCGGTAGATGACGTCTCCCTTCTTCTCGCTCTGCACCACCCAGGGACGGACGATCACCACGTCGTTCTCCCGAACCCAGAGCCGCTTGCGAATCTTGCCCCGGATGCGGCACGTGCGCACGTGCCCATCCTTACACCTGACGCGCAGACGATCAAAACCAAACATTTGCTCGGAGACACCTAAAACTTCGTCCTTGCGAGGCATCCGAATTCGCTCGATTTCTTCACTTGGGGTCAGCTTCTTGCGCTTGGGCATCAGGTGCCTCCGAGTTTGCGATCCCAGAGCAGTCGGTTTACCCCATTCAGCATCGCTTGGACACTCGCCATGATGATGTCCCCGCTCGTGCCACGTGCAGTGACTATGCGCTTCCCATCGGTCAGCTTCACCACGACATCGACGACCGCGTCAGTTCCTCCAGAGATCGCGTCGACGTGGTATTTCTGCAGACGAATATTCGACATGCCTTCAACGACCTTGCTGATAGCGTTCATCGCTGCATCCACAGGTCCCACACCTAGTCCCGACTCTACCACTTCCTTCTCGCCGAATTTAACTCGAACGGAGGATGTTGGAGTGATACGGTTGCCGCTGACTACCGTGAACTCTTCCAGCTTGACCATCTCCTCCAGCTCGCGTCCCATTACCGCATCGACGATCGCGCGCAGCTCAGTATCGGTGACCAGCTTTCCCCGATCACCCAGTTGCTTGACCTGCCCGAAGATCTCTTTGACCTGCTTCTTCGTGGGCTTTAGACCCATTCGCTTGAGCTCGTTTTCAATAGCATGAGAGCCGACGTGCTTTCCGAAGACAAGTTTTCGGTGATGCCCCACCACTTCAGGTGAAATAGGCTCGTAGGTTGGTGGGTAGACGAGCACCCCGTGGGTGTGGATGCCAGCTTCATGTGCGAAGGCGTTTTCGCCGACCACGGCTTTCGTCGGTGATACCGGCAGCCCCGTGAGGCGTTCCACGAGCTTCGAAATGTCGTAAAGCTTGTTCAGCTTGACTCCAGTTTTGATTCCGTGAAAGTGCGCGAGCGCGAGCACAACCTCTTCAAGCGCGGCATTCCCTCCACGTTCGCCCAAACCGTTGACGCTCACATGAACCTCTTGGGCTCCAGCTTGGATCGCGGCGAGTGTGTTCGCCGTCGCCATGCCGAAATCGTCGTGGCAGTGGGCAGCAACGGGCACTTTCACGATTCTTGTGAGTTCGGAGAAAAGTTCACTCGCCTTCTCAGGGGTGAGCACCCCAACGGTGTCACAGGCGCAAACGCGCTGCGCGCCCTCCTTGACGGCAGCTGAGAGGAACTCGCGAAGGAAGGTGGGGTCGGTGCGGGTAGCGTCCTCAGCGGAGAATTCCACCACCAGCCCGTGGTCGAGGGCATAGCGCGCGGCGTCGAGAGAAATCCGCTTTATCTCTTGTCTACTTTTTTTCAGCTTGTGCTTTAGGTGGATGTCAGATGTTGGGACGACGAGGTGCACGCTGTCGACGTCGCATGCAAGCGCGGCATCCACATCGCTTCGAAGTGCTCGGACGAAGCTACATATCTCCGCATCCAAACCTGCCTTTGAGATTAGCTTTATCGCCTTGCGTTCACCCTCAGAGGTTATCGCTGCTCCTGCTTCGATTATGTCAACGCCAAGGTCATTCAGGGCTCTAGCTACTTCGAGCTTTTGTTCGGGGGCCAAAGCTACACCGGGAGTTTGCTCCCCATCGCGCAGGGTGGTATCCAGCACTTTTACGGCGCGTTTTTTCATGGCCTCGCCTCGCTGCTAATATAAGCAACGTTATTATTTAACCACATAGATTAGTTGTTGAGGAAGCGGGATGCCGAAAGAGGCTTTTGTAAGCGATTTCATCAAGCGGGTGAGCAAGGATGTAAAGCTCCCGAGGCGTGTCAGGATATTTGATACCACCCTACGGGATGGCGACCAGACCCCAGGGGTATCGTTCACCACCGACCAGAAGCTGCTCATCGCGCGGCAGCTCGACAGGCTGGGAGTGGACACGATTGAAGCCGGCACACCGGTGTCGTCCGAAGGTGAAAGAAAGGCTGCGGCCGCGATAGCGAAGGCTGGCTTGAACGCGGAGATCTGTGGGCTAGCAAGGCCGATCAAAGAAGATGTGGACGCGGCACTTGAGTGTGGGGTGGATTGCGTTCATGTGTTCATCAGCACGTCGGACTTGCACCTTAAACACATGCTCAAGATGACGCGCGAACAGGTGCTTCAGCGAGCGGTCGAGTACGTCAGGTACGCCAAGGACCACGGCGTCACCGTCGAGTTTTCTGCCATGGACGCCTCGCGGACCGATTTGGGATATCTCAAACAAATCTATCAAGCGACCGTGGAGGCGGGGGCGGACCGCATCAACGTTCCGGATACGGTAGGCGTGATCACCCCACGGGGCATGAATTACCTAATCAGCCAGCTGAAACCCATCATAAAGGTGCCGATAAGCGTGCACTGTCACGATGACCTCGGGCTAGCGACGGCAAACTCGCTCGCAGCGGTAGAGGCTGGGGCTGAACAGGTTCAAGTAGCGGTTAATGGGCTAGGTGAACGCGCGGGCAACGCATCGCTGGAGGAGGTCGTCATGGCTCTTTGGGCGCTTTACGGGGCAAAACTGAATATTCGAACCAAGTTGATCGCTGAAACCTCTGACTTGGTTGAGCGTCTTACGGGGATACCGGTGCCGCCAAACAAGGCGATCGTGGGGGAGAACGCGTTTGTCCATGTTTCAGGTATCCACGCGCATGGGGTGCTTGAGTTCCCGGGCACCTATGAGCCCATCTCGCCGGAGCTGGTCGGGCACCATCGCCGTCTGGCCCTGGGCAAGCTCTCGGGAAGGCACTCGGTCGAAAAGCAGCTCAGGAGCATCGGGGTGAAGGCAACCAAGGTGCAGTTGGCGGAGATCACGAGGCGAGTCAAGGACCTCGGGGACAAGGGCAAGCGCGTGACAGATGTCGACCTTCGAGCGATAGCGGAGAGCGTGATCGGGGCGCTGCCTCCAGAGGAAAAGGTGGTCGAGTTGAAGGAAGTCACCGTGACCACCGGGATCACGATAACTCCAACCGCTTCGGTGCGGGTAGCTGTGCGGGGCGAAGAACGAGTGGGCTCTGCGACGGGTGTTGGCCCAGTGGACGCCGCAATTACCGCGATCCGAAACGTCATGAAAGAGATTTCCGCGCTCAGGCTCAAGGAGTACCACCTCGACGCTATCACGGGCGGGAGCGATGCTCTAGCCGAGGTAACGGTGAAGCTGGAGGACGACCAGGGTAACCTCTACATCGCGAAGGGTGTGCGAGAGGATGTGGTGATAGCTAGCGTGGACGCAATGATCAACGGGGTAAATCGATATTTTGCGGGTAGGAAATAGGGGGCTTAAGATGGAGGACCGAGGGGCTAACCCTTTAACACCCTCCATGTTTTAACCACTTCCGCAATAGCAGGCCTGCCCTCGACAAAGATCTCGATCGCCCGATGCCGCGAGGTCCACTGAACCAACCGCGGTTTCGAGACCCATCTGCCCACGCATCGTATTTTTTCGCCCTTAATTACGTTATTCTGGCTCAACCCAACCCTCCTGCCAGAGCTTTAGCAGCGTCTCATTAACGAGCGTCATGTCAATCCGTAGTGTATCGCTTATCTCATCGGCGCTTACCCTGTCCTTGTTCTTTAGGTACTTCTGAATCTCTCTCTTCGCCTGCTCTATGCTTATCTTGCGGTAGGTGATAACCTCTAGTCCACGGAGGTATTCAGCATAATACTTGATGGCCCCCCTTATCGCCTCAGCCTTTGAAGCTCCGAGTTTCTTCACAATCGTACTTAAATCGCCTACACTATCACTAAGATCGACGGGGTAAACGTACCTTCGCGCCCTAACGGCTGACAATCCCTCACCATGTATAACTTGTATATGGCGTGTATAAGTATTTAACTGCTTAATTTTGTGCATGTTTTTCATGATTCCCGACTAGCCTTTAGGTGGGGTTATTTATGTGGGGAAAAATTGCAACGCTGAACCCTCATAGGAAATACCTCAGGCCCAACGCCGCTAATTTACTCCTGCCTCTTAGCCTCGCCGATCCTCAACGAGGTATAGAAGCCGTGCTCCCTCGAAACGCCGAAGTTTACCCATAGACTTCTCGTCTCGTCGATCGTCACCCTAATCGAGTCGGGGTAGGGTTTGCCATCCGGCCAGTTGACGTACCCGCTTGGGAGGACCAACGAAAACGTGTCCCCCTTTACAGGGATTTTGGCCGTGTACGGCTCCTTGTCCCCCTGCCTTTTCGCGACGATCCTCAGGGTCGAAACCTTTCGCGTTTCGGCTTGGGCTTCCTCGATTTTTTCTGCCATAGTTTTCACCTCCAACTTTTCCCGCCAAGGCTTTGCGCGGAGGTTCTTTATAAGCAGAAAAAATTCCTCATGATTCAATGTTTTGTACAAAATTGTACAGTAAAGTCTTAAATAGTACATAGGATAAAGATGAGGGTGAGCTATCGCTTAGGGTGAGGGCTTGAAGGTATTCAACATCCGAAAGGTCGAGAAGATAGCCGATGGGCTCGGCAGACCATGCTTGCTTCCCGTGATGGAAACCGTCAAGGGTTGCGTTGATCCCGCGGGTGCATACTGTAAAATGAAAACGAGTTCCCCCTCTTACTTACTTGAGTCAGCCGAGGGCGCTGGCAAGCGGGCCAGATACAGCTTCATTGGAACCGACCCGCTCCTCACGTTGGAATTAAAGAACGAGAAACTGAAAATCGGAGGAAACAAGCGACTAGTGGAGATTGCAAAGAAAAACATCGGGAAGATCAGTAAGGATACAGATTCGATCGAAATCGTACGAAGGGCATTTTTAATAGGTAAATTGTCAATCCCGAGGATTGATTACCCAAGGTTCATTTGTGGACCTGTAGGCTATTTTGCCTACGATGCGATTAGACGCCTTCTGGACATCGGCGAGAAGGCGAGCGACGACTTACAACACCCCGATGCTGAATTCACGCTTGCCAAAAATGTCGTGGTTTTCGATCACGCGGAGAAAAAGACGTTTGTTTACTCAAACGCTTTTATCTCGGAGACCTCGGACCCAAAAGCTGTGTATGCAGACTCGTTGAATGAGATCAGGGAAAAGGTGAAACAACTCGAGAAGGTGCAACGGCCCCCACGCATGCGGACCGATGTGGAGCCAAAAGCGGATCTGATGTCGAACATGACCCGTGATGAATTCATAATAGCCGTCGGGCAAGTCCAAGAACACATCGATTCAGGGGACGTGTTGCAACTCGTGCTCTCAAGGCGTATGGAAACCAAGCTAAAGCGCGATCCCCACTTGGTGTACCTTGCCCTCCGCAAGATAAACCCATCGCCTTACATGTACTACTTAGATTTCGGGCGGCGGAAGATAATCGGCTCAAGCCCCGAAACTCTGGTCAGGGTCGAGAATGGTGAGGTTATGACTAGGCCGATCGGTGGAACTAGACGTCGAGGAAGGAGTATCAAGGAGGATAAAGAAATAGAGCGAAAGTTGTTGAGCGACAGAAAAGAGCGTGAGGAACACATGATGCTTGTACACTTGGGCCGGGAGGACATAAGCAAGGTCGCGAAAGTTGGCTCGGTGAAGGTTAGGGATTTTATGACCATTGATAGGTATAGCCATGTCATGCACATCGTTTCGACCGTGACGGGGGCGCTACGGAAGGATAAAGATGAATTTGATGCGCTAAGGGCCAACTTCCCCGCAGGCACGGTGGTTGGGGCCCCGAGACTCAGGGCAATGGAGATAATAGAGGAGCTCGAGCCAACGCGGAGGGGGATCTATGCGGGTGGCGTTGGATATTTCGATTACCGACATAACATGGACTTTGCGATTACCATACGAACGATCGTTGTTGAAGGTGGTAAAGCCTATGCTCAGGTTGGCGCTGGGGTTGTTTCTAGGTCTGTTCCTGAGCTTGAGTTCTACGAGACAGAGAATAAAGGGCGGGCGCTCCTCAAAGCGATAGAGATGGCAAAGACGTTAGGTGAGTGATGGGATGGAGGTCATGAGGCGCGTCATATCAGAAGTAGTTAAGAAAAAGGGCCTTACAGGGGCCGAAGCCGAGACAGCCATGAAGTGCATCATGTCGGGCGAGGCGACGCAGGCGCAGATAGGGTCCTTCCTGACGGCGCTCCGAATGAAGGGCGAAACGATAGAAGAGATCGCGGCATTCGCTCGGGTTATGCGGGAATTCGCCGCCCGGATAACCCCGAAGGTGGATGATATCTTGGTAGATACTTGCGGCACGGGAGGCGATAAAATTAAAACGTTCAACATAAGTACGGCCGCGATGTTTGTGGCTGCGGGAGCTGGAATTCTGATCGCGAAGCATGGCAACCGCTCGGTGACCAGCAAGGCGGGAAGTGCAGATGTCGTTGAGGCCATGGGGGTGCGAATCGACCTTCCGCCGGATGAGGTTCAGCGATGCATTGAGACGATTGGTATAGGCTTCATGTTCGCCCCCCGCTTCCACGGCGCGATGAAGTACGCTACCCCCGTACGACGGGAGATGGGCATCCGTACCGTTTTCAATATCTTAGGCCCCCTGACGAATCCCGCGAGCGCCCAGGCGCAGGTGATGGGAGTTTATGATGGAACGCTGACCGAGAAGCTCGCGCACGTGCTCCGCAGGCTCGGGTGCAAACGGGCAATGGTCGTGCACGGTTTGGATGGGTTAGATGAGATCTCCACGTTAGGTGAGACGCAAATTTCGGAGTTGAAAAATGGAGATGTGGGAACATACAAACTTAAACCTGAGGATGTAGGAATCGGACGGACGGGTACAGAGGCAATAGCGGGCAAGGATTTGGCGGAGAACGTGCGGATGTTGATTCGCGTGCTACGGGGCGAGCAAGGGCCGAGGCGGGACATCGTGCTTTTGAACGCCGCGGCAGCCGTGGTCGTGGGGGGGAAGGCTCGTGACATGCGCGAGGGCTTGGCGGTGGCTGCGGATGCAGTAGATTCAGGCCGCGCATACGAGAAAGTGGTCCAACTCGTTGGAGCTTCGGGTGGTGACCCTCAAAAATTGAGAGATTGGGAGGCGAGCATTTGAGTGTTTTGGCAAAGATAATCAAAGGCGTTCGGGCCAGCGTGAAACGGCAAGCCCGCTTGAGGCCGATTGAGACGATGGTGGTAAATCGTTCTCCAAAACGAAGTTTGATCGCAGCAATAGAGCGGGCACCGAGGGCCCCCTTGATAGCCGAGGTCAAGCGGGCCTCACCCTCGGCCGGCGACATCAACCCCGATGCGGATGTACTCGAAGCAGCACGCGCTATGCTCAGGGGAGGGGCCATAGCGCTCTCCGTGCTCACCGAACCCAAGTATTTCAAGGGAGATCCGAGTTTCTTGCGTGAAATTCGAAACATCGTCGAGGTACCGGTTCTCCGCAAGGACTTCATCGTGGACGAGTACCAGCTCCACGAGTCGGCTGAGCTCGGGGCTGATGCGGTCTTGCTCTTAGCGAGGGTGCTAAAACAAAAGCTGCCCAGATTCATGCGTTTGACAGAAGAGCTGGGAATGGAATGTTTGGTGGAAGTTACGAGCGTGGATGAGGTAAGGCTAGCCGTTTCAGCCGAGGCAAGACTTATCGGGATAAACAACCGCGATTTGGAGACACTTGATGTCAATCTCGATCACACGAGAGAGTTAGCCCCCGTAGTCCCCGAGGACGTGGTGTTGGTGAGCGAGAGCGGCATCCGCTTACCCGAGGATGTGCGAGCAATGCTGAGGGCCGGGGCCGATGCAGTGCTCGTGGGCACAGCTTTGATGCAAGCGGGTGATATAGAGAGAAAAGTTAGATCGTTAGTGGATGCAAGGTGAGCTTGTGGTCAAGGTCAAGATATGTGGATTTACGAACCTCGAGGATGTCAAGGTCGCGTGCGAACTCGGCGTCGACATGGTCGGGGCGATCATGGTTCCAAGATCCTCTCGTTACGTGACAACAATGCAAGCGAAGCAAATTTTAGATGCTGTTTCTGGCGGCATTGCCAAAGTCGCGGTAATCATGCCAAAGGATTTAAGTGAGGTTGAAAAAATGGCGCGGGAACTGAAGCCGGATTACCTTCAAATTCACCTCACCTTTCCAGCTGGCAAACTCCTCGAGCTCAAGGAGCGGCTCGATACTGGATTGATCATCGTCACTCCAATTCCTCGGGAAATCGAAAATCGTAAGAAAATCATCGATTGGGCCATCGAGGCGGCAGAGGTTGCCGATTACGTTTTGCTCGACACGAAGGGACCTAGCGGGGGTGGCACCGGTTTCACCCATGATTGGAGCTTAAGCGGCGAAATTCGTGGGGCCGTTAAGAAATCGATTTTCCTTGCTGGTGGCCTTAATGCGTCCAATGTTGGACAGGCGATAAAAATCGTACGGCCGTATGGTGTCGATGTTGCCACCGGGGTGGAATCCAGTCCAGGCAAGAAGGACGCGAGGCTCATGCGTGAGTTCATCGAGGCAGTGAGGGAAGCGTGATGTACGTAGACAAGTTTCCCTCGAAGGGAAAGTTCGACCACTTTGGCGGGCAATTCGTGCCCGAAACGCTGATGCCCGCGCTAGAGGATTTGGAGAGAGCTTACACAAAGCTCAAGGACGATCCAAAATTCAAGCGTGAGCTAGATTATTACCTGCGTGAATATGCTGGTCGCCCGACGCCACTTTACCTCGCGGAAAACTTGTCGAAGCGAGTTGGGATGAAGGTTTACCTCAAACGCGAGGACCTTGCTCACACGGGCGCTCATAAAATCAACAACACGATGGGTCAAGCCCTTCTCGCAAGATATATGGGAAAAACTCGTGTGATTGCAGAAACTGGGGCCGGACAGCATGGGGTCGCCACCGCTACAGCTGCCGCGACGCTGGGGCTAAAGTGCGATGTTTATATGGGCACCGTGGACATGCAGCGCCAACGTCTCAATGTATTTCGAATGCGTCTGCTTGGGGCAAGGGTGATTCCGGTCAAGAGTGGTTCATGCACGCTGAAGGATGCCATCAACGAGGCCCTCCGAGACTGGACGACCAACGTTCGAACCACTCATTACCTGTTAGGCTCAGTAGTTGGGCCCCACCCCTACCCTACCATCGTGCGCGATTTCCAACGGGTAATCGGGCGGGAAACCAAGGAACAAATTTTGCAAGCCGAGAAGCGCTTGCCGGACGCGATTATCGCCTGCGTAGGTGGCGGAAGCAACTCGATCGGAATTTTCTACGATTTCCTTGACGATCCCGTTGAGCTCTACGGCATCGAAGCGGGGGGGAAGGGGCTCAAAACTGGTAAGCACGCAGCGCCGCTCTGCGATGGGTCTGAGGGGGTGCTTCACGGGTCCTATAGCTTCGTGATGCAGGACAAATTCGGGCAGATCTTACCGACCCACAGCATCTCCGCTGGGCTGGATTACCCAGGAGTTGGCCCCGAGCATGCGTTTATGAAGCTTCGGGGGCGCATTCACTACAACAGCGTTACTGATGACGAGGCAATAGACGCGTTCAAATTGCTTTCCGAGACTGAGGGGATTCTGCCAGCGCTCGAGCCGGCACACGCCATCGCCTACCTGAAAAAGATGCCTCCAAAGTTCAGAGGGAAAATGGTGATAATCAACCTCTCGGGGCGCGGGGACAAGGATGTAGAGGTGGCTGCGGAAGCGGTGGGGGTCGAAGTTTGAGCCGAATCGGCGCGAAGTTCGAGGAGCTCAGGGGCAAAGGGGAGGGCGCGCTTATAGCATTCGTGACTGCCGGGGATCCAAAGCCAGAGCTAACGCCGCGGATAGTCCAGACACTTACCAAGCACGCGGACATCGTTGAGCTTGGAATTCCCTTTTCCGACCCAATCGCAGATGGCCCCACAATCCAAGGGGCGGCCGACCGAGCACTGAAGGCAGGCACGACTCCCGAGACCGTGCGGGAGGTAATTAGACAAATCCGTCGCACTAGTGAGGTTCCACTGGTGGTGTTGACTTACTTTAACATAGTGTTCAAACGCGGCGTCGACAAGTTCATGCTAGATTTCACGGCAGCAGGGATGGACGGCATCGTAATTCCAGACCTACCAGTGGAAGAGGCCGGCGAAGTCCTGAGGGCGACGAAAAAGCGGGGGGCCGATCTGATTCTCTTGGTCGCACCCACAACGACTCCCAAACGCCTCAAGCGCATATGCGATGCATCAAGTGGTTTTCTCTACGTTGTTTCCTTGCTCGGAGTGACGGGGGCTCGAGAGCGACTTTCCGGGTTAGTCAAACCGCTGATTGCCGATGTTCGAAAGATCTCACGGGTGCCGATCGCTGTTGGGTTCGGGATATCAAAACCCGAACATGTTAAAGAGGTTATAAAGGCTGGGGCGGACGGAGCGATAGTCGGCAGCGCGTTCGTTAATTTGATTGCTAAAAATTTGGAGAATCCACAAAAAATGTTGCGGGAACTTGACCAGTTTGGAAAAACTTTGAAAGCAGCCGCACGTTTAACTCGTTAATCTAAGTATCATTTATCCAAGTTGGCGAATGTTTAAATCCAATGAGTTGCAAAATAAATTTCCTGATAGCATGAAATCCATACCTTTGAAAGCGAAGCCGCTCGACATGGAAACCGGGCGACACATCGTTGTGCTCCACGAACAGGATGCGGAGGAGCTCGGACACTTCGCGGGAGATAGGGTGCAGCTGGCAGCCCCGAAGGCTAAGCTGGTCGCGATCGCCAACACGACGAAGCGAATGGTGCGGCGGGGCGAAGTAGGCGCCTTCATCGAGGTAACTGAGGCTCTCGGCCTTAAGCTAGGAGATATTCTATCCGTCACGCTTGTTCCCCGTCCTCGGTCGGTTGATTTCATCAAGAAGAAGATGTCAGGACAACAGCTAACAACCGAGGAAATCTACACGATAGTCGATGACATCACCGCGATGAACTTGAGCTCCGCGGAGATGTCAGCTTTTGTAGTCGCAGAAGTCATTCAAGGGATGACCACAAGCGAGATCGTTGCTCTGACTCAGCGAATGGTCAGTTCCGGCGACAGGCTCGAGCTGAACATCAGCCCTGTGCTCGATGTCCACAGCATAGGGGGTGTTCCAGGCAACAAGTACGCTATGGTCGCAGTTCCGATAGTGGCCGCAGCCGGTTTGGTGGTGCCAAAGACGAGCAGCAGGGCTATAACGAGTGCAGCTGGAACCGCGGATGTGATGGAGGTCCTCGCAAACGTAACCCTCGACATGGATGAAATCAAGCGGATCGTGCAGAAGGTCGGTGCAGTTTTAGCTTGGGGTGGTGCAGTCAGGTTAGCTCCAGCGGATGACATCATCATTGGCGTCGAACGCACGCTTGGGGTAGATCCACGCTGCCAATTGCTTGCGAGCGTGATGTCAAAGAAGTTAGCGGTGGGCGCCGATCGTATCTTGATCGACATCCCGACCGGGCCCGGGGCAAAGGTTGAGGCAATGGACCAAGCCCGGAGCTTTGCCCACGACTTTATGGAGCTTGGGCATAGGCTCGACGTGCAAGTTGAGGTGGCCATAACCTACGGTGGTCAGCCCGTGGGTTACGCGGTTGGCCCGGCTCTCGAAGCTAGGGAAGCGCTTGAAACCCTGCGTGGCAACGGGCCAGGAAGCTTGGTCGAAAAAGCAACGAGTTTGGCGGGCATAATGCTCGAGCTCGGCGAGGTCGCTAGCCCCGGGATGGGCAGGCAGATGGCATGTGAAATACTGAATTCGGGCAAGGCCAACCAAAAAATGCGCGAAATCATCGAGGCTCAGGGAGGCAACCCGGACGTGAAGCCGGAGGAAATCCCAATCGGCGATAAAAAGGAGGTCATACTCGCGCCCCACGATGGGTACGTGATTAATATTGATAATGCGTGTATCAACGAGATAGCTCGTACTGTAGGCGCCCCACGCGATAAGGGAGCTGGGTTAAGAGTCATGCTCAAGGAGGGGCGGAAGGTGAGTAAAGATGAGCCAATCCTTGAAATTTATGCGAAACACGAAACGAGATTAGACGATGCATTACGTATTGCCAAACGTAACCCACCGATAACGATAGGAGGAATGTTGCTCGAGAAGATGACGCACCGTCCTCGCATAGGATGAAATCATGTGGGATGTTCCGAAGGAAGCTGCTTTAGTTGCGGCCGACGCAGATGGGCCATTCGAGTTGGTGGCGTTTGACAATGCGCTCAGCAAGGCGGGCATCGCCGAGCTCAACCTTGTATCAGTTTCGAGCATTTGGCCGGTAGGATGTAAAATTGTCAAGATGCCGAAGCTCGAGCCAGGCACCATCACTCCAATTATCATGGCGAAAATCTCCAGTTCGACGCCAGGTCAGAAGATTGCCGCCGCGGTCGGTATTACGATGAGCGAAACCTCACACGGGATAGTTTCAGAATATCATGATATCGGCGTTACCCAGAAGATGGCTGGCATGACTGTTGAAACGATGGCAAGAAATATGATGGAAAGACGTGGACTCGAGCCGACGAAGGCAACTTCCATTTCATCTGGGCACATCGTTGAGAACCATGGGGCCGCGCTGGCAGCGGTCGTGTTCATCCGCTAGCGGTTACTCCTCGCCCATATCCCCTTCTCCAGGGGGTCCCATCGGCGGCGTGATCCCCTTTTTAGAAGAAGATATCACGTCGTCAATCCGGAGGATCATTATTGCGGCTTCACTCGCCGATTTTATCGCTTGGGTTTTCGTGCGCAGAGGTTCGATAACCCCAATTTTCATCATATCCACGGTTTCACCCTTGTAAACATCAATCCCAAAGTTTTTACTGTTCGGTTTCTCATGCTTGGCGCGAAGGTCAACCAAGACATCTATGGTGTCGAGCCCAGCATTTTCTGCCAAAGTTCGCGGAACAGTTTCGATAGCACCCGCAAAGCCGTTGACCGCAAGTGCTTCACGTCCGCCAACGGTTTCCGCGTACTCCCTCAATCGCTTGGCGAGTTCGATCTCGGGTGCACCACCTCCCACGATGATTTTGCCGTCCTCGATTACTGCGGAGACCACGCTGATCGCATCGTGTACAGAGCGCTCGACCTCATCGATCACGTGCTCGGTTCCACCCCGCACAAGTATGCTCACCGCCTTGGGATCCTTACACTCCTCTACAAAGGTCATCTTGTCATCACCTATCTTTCGTTCCTCGATCAACCCAGCTTTACCCAGATCGGCACTCGTTAGATCCTCGATGTTCGTGACGACTTTGCCCCCCGTGGCGCGGGATAATTTCTCCATATCTGATTTTTTCGCCCGCCGAACCGCGTAGATGTTTGCTTTCGCGAGATAGTGTTGGACGATGTCATCAATCCCCTTCTGGCACATGACAACATTTGCGCCAGTAGCGATAATCTGATCCACCATCTTTTTGAGCATGCTTTCTTCTTCGTCCAAGAACGCGCGAAGCTGTTCAGGCCTCGTGACTCGAATTTCGGCATCGGTTTCGGTTTTCTTTATCTCAAGGGCGCAGTCAAGAAGGGCGATTTTAGCATTTTTCACCCGTTTTGGCATCTCTGGGTGAACGCGCTCCTTGTCGATGATTACCCCCTGGATGAGCTGGGAATCGTCGGTGCTCTCGCCGGGTTTCTTCTCGATGCCGATGTAGTCTATGTCAATGACGTACCCCTCATCCGTTTTATCCGCTATCTGTTTCACCGCCTTTACGGCGAGATCGGCCAGTTTCTCTCTCGCGCTTTCCGCTTTCTTCCCTGTCATCGCGGTCATTGCCGTTTGTTTGAGGAGTTCCTCATTGTCGATTGTCGCTTTATCGGCGAGTCCATTCAATATCTCTTGGGCTCTCTCAGCGGCCATCCGATAGCCGGAGGCGATCACCGTGGGGTGGATGACTTGGTCAAGCAAGCGTTCCGCTTCGTGCAGGAGCTCGCCGGCCATTATTACAGCAGAAGTTGTTCCGTCCCCGACTTCATCGTCCTGCGTTTTCGCCACCTCGACTATCATCTTAGCCGCAGGATGTTCGACTTCTATCTCCTTAAGAATCGTAACACCGTCGTTCGTAATCACGACATCCCCCAAACTATCAACTAACATCTTATCCATGCCGCGTGGCCCAAGGGTTGTACGGACGGCTTCGCTGATTACACGGGCTGCGAGGATGTTCATACGCTGAGCATCGCGTCCAATTAACCTCCGTGTGCCTTCGGGCAGCACGAGTACAGGTTTTCCTCCCATTACCGCGCTCATCCAACTACCTCATCAATTTTTGGGGGTGCTCATTGTTTATAAGCTTAACTTCTCCCCCGAGGAAGTCAAATTACCTAAAGAGGTCAAATTAGATAATCTTTTATCGGATTTTAAATCAATGATTATGCTGGAGGTGACCTCGTGCATAAGAAGAAAAAGCCTATCTCTAGGATGTCTAGGGAGAAAAGGGCCATGCCTAATAAGAGAAAGGCTGCTCGCCAGGGCAAAGAGCTTAGGAGGCCTAGAAAGGCCCCAGCCTTGGAGCTCGAGTCCCTAGCGGGTAAGGGTGGAGGATTTCTCTCGGATCTTCTAGCGGAGGCACCGCCAAAGACGGCCGAGGCCGTCGAAAAGCCAGAACCGGGGCCCGAGCCCGTGGTGCCCACAGCAGCTATCAGGGAGATAAAAGCCCCCGAAGCCGGAAAGGTGCTGGAGAGCTATGGCCAAGTTGATATCTTATCGGTGGAGGGTGAAGCTCTACCTTTTTACAAGCTGAGACTGCCTGAACTGACGAGGCAGGAACAAAAGCTCCTTGACGTGGCAAAGGAAACAGCCGTTGAGGAAATAAAAATCGATCCGGATAAGATTCCGGACCCGGCTGAGCGTCGAAGCACCTTCATGCGCGAGGTCCTGAAGATAATCGAACGTGATGGTAAGGGCTTACGCCTCTCGCCCGGGCGCATAAAGCATCTGGGCGAGGTGGCGGTGCGGGACATGCTGGGGTACGGCCCGCTTGACCCCATGATAGCCGACGATAAGCTCGAGGACATCATGGTGACAGCTGTGCACAAACCTGTTTATGTCTATCATCGAAAGTATGGGATGTGCTTTATAAACGTGGTTTTTGAAGACGAGGAACCGATCAAGTACATCATAGATAAGATGGCTCGCGTTGTGGGTAGGCGAATAGACCAACAGACGCCTTTACTCGATGCACGGCTACCCGATGGGAGCAGAGTAAATGCTACCATCCCGCCGGTCTCCCTCGGGGGGCCGACGATCTCGATACGGAAGTTCCGCAAGGACCCGCTCACGATAATTGACATCCTGAACGTTGGTACCTTGTCGACGGGTGTTGCCGCTTTCCTCTGGCTAACCGTGGATGGTTTCGGTATCAAGCCTGCTAACATCCTCTTCGCGGGGGGGACAGGTTGCGGGAAGACTACCACCCTCAACGCCGCTACCACCTTCGTTCCCGAGCGGGAGCGCATCATCTCGATCGAGGACACTGCCGAACTCCAGCTGCCGCACAAGCACTGGATCAGACTCGAGACTCGTCCCCCCAATGTTGAAGGACGGGGGGAGATTATTATGGACGATCTTGTCAAGAATGCGCTCCGCATGAGGCCTAATCGGATGATTGTGGGGGAGGTCAGAGGTCCAGAGGCGCAGACGCTGTTTACCGCGATGAATACTGGGCACGATGGCTGCATGGGCACCGTGCACTCGAACAGCGCCGTTGAAACAATCGCCCGCTTGACCGAGGCCCCGATGGCTGTCCCCGAGATAATGATCTCGGCGCTTGATGTGATCGTCATGCAGCAGCGCATCTACCATCGTCAGAAAGGACAGATTCGAAGGGTCACGGAGGTCGCCGAGGTGACGGGTCTGGAGGGGGGTAAGCCACAACTCAGCCGCGTCTTCAAGTGGAACCCCAGAACGGATGTGGTCGAGCCAACTGGTGTTCCCAGCAAGATTAAACGCACGATAGCCGAGTTCAGCGGGATGAGCGGAAACGACATCGAGATCGAGCTCGAGAAGCGTGTAGCGGTGCTCGGGTGGATGAAACATCAGGGCATTCGGAACATCTTCGAGGTTGGCAGGGTCATCCAAGAATATTACCGCGATCCAGAGGGGACGCTGAAACGCGTGCGGGCCGAGAAGGGTGCGAAGCATCGTTAGTGGTCCCATGCCAAAGAAACAAACTAAAAAGTCGGGTTTAGCAAAAAGATTTTTCTCCGCTGTTGGCGGCGGCGTGATAAAAATCGGAGGAGCAACGCATCGCGTGGGCCAAGTTGCCAGAGTTACAAAAGGTCCGAGAGGGGAGAAGGTCGATGAGGTCACGCGGAGGCTGCGTGAGCTCAAGCAGCTCGAGAGTTTGCGTGAGGAGGAGCGCGCTGAAAAGCGCAAGCTTAGGGGGGAGAAAATCTGGGAAGAGCGCGCGGAACTAAAGAGGCCGCTGTCAGAGCGCCTCTCCGATGTATTGTATAACCCCCTCAAGCGCCCGGCACAGCGATTGGCTAAATTCTTCAAAGGGCTGGATGTGGACCTCTACAAGGCCAACCTCAGGATTCCCCCTGAACGTTATGCGGCGCTCATGATCGGGACGAGCATTATTGTGGGGTTCTCTGCATTCATCCTGATGATTCTGTTTTTACCTGTCCTCTTTGCTCTGGTGGGCGGGGTGTTAGCGTCCATGCTCGCGCTGGTGTTCGGGAAGACCCGGCCGGGGCGCATGGCCAAGGCGCGCGTAGTTGAGGTAAATCGCATGATCCCATATGCCCTAAGACATATGGCGACGCATCTCTCCGCGGGCATAGGCCTCCCCGAAACGATGACCTCGATCAGCAAGGCGGATTACGGCGTCCTCTCGGAGGAGTTCGGTAGGGTCATTCGTGACATGCACACGGGCATGAGCACGGAGGAGGCACTGGCAACGATGGACCGAAGGGTGGACTCCGAGCCGCTCCGCCGTGCAATTCGTCAAGTCCAGCGTACCCTACGGACGGGCGGCGATCTCGCGAATATTCTCAAGATGTTGGCAGACGAAACGGCCTTCGAGATGCGCATGAAACTCCGTGACTACACCCAGTCGCTCAACATGCTCACGATGATGTACATGTTCGCCTCCGCGGTCATCCCAGCTATGCTTTTGGTCATGATAACGGTGGGGAGCAGTATGGGAGGGGCAGTATTGACCCCGACAAGTGCGGCTGTTCTCTTTCTGGTTATCCTGCCATTCATGTTGTTTTATTTCGTGATGATGATCAAACGCTTCGAGCCGAGGTTGTAAGTATGGGATTGATTAAGCGAGTAGCAACATTTGCAAAGCGCGTGTTTCCAGAAAAATTCCTGCACAACCTCGACCACAGGTTGGAGTCGACGAAAATCGTGCTTGCGGCGGAGGAATACGTGGGCGTGACCCTCCTAGTAACGATAATTGTGGGCGTGACGACGGGTTTCGTTGGTATGTTTCTACGGCTCCCGATTCCCTTACCCATACCCATATTTGCCCTTCTCGCGGCTTTCATCACCTTTTCAGTGCTGACGCTTGCGGTGCCTTATTACTTAGCCCAACGTAGGGCTATCGAGCTGGAAAGAGAGTTACCTGATACTCTCCGCCAAATAGCGAGCACCCTACGGGCCGGCGTGGGAATAGACGCGGCGATGGATGATATCGCGAAATCTGGGTACGGTGTGCTTTCGCAGGAGTTCGATCGGGTAGTGAGAGAGATCCGCAGGGGGAGGACAATCGAGAGCGCCCTCTTGGCACTAGCGCGGAGGTCTAATTCGTCCCTCTACACGCGGGCCTTTCACCTAATCGTTGAGGGAATAGAGCGCGGTGCGGCACTCGCCAACGTGCTCGACTCCGTCTCCACAGATGCCAGAGAAGTGCACGCGATTCAGCGCGAGCGGCAGGTGGCGACGACACAGCAGGTTCTTTTCTTGTTCGTCGTAGCGCTCTTCGCAGCTCCTTTTATAATAGGCCTCACGGTGGCGGTGGGCGGGATTCAGATAGGCGTTGGCCCGATGGCGGCTGCAGGCCTGCCACCGGAGATGAGCACGATTGCCATGGTATACATCATGATTCAGGCGCTTATCTGCTCGCTCGCGGTCGGGGTAATTAGATACGGCAGAGTGTTGAAAGGTCTCACCTTCGCTGTGCCCTTCATGGTCGTTGCGACGATCGCCTTCTATGTGGCTCGGCTCGTCGTTGGAATGATGACACCGGTCTAGCGCTCGATGCCGAGTTCTTGGAGGTCCTTGTAGAGGGTGTCACGCGAGACGCTGAAAATCTTGGCCACCTGTACGAGGTTGATTGCTTTCGGGGTATTGCCGAGCAAGCGAAGCACCACTGCCAAGCGTTCTCGACGTTCATCCGAGCTGAGTTTTCCCATTTTTTCAGGCACCTCTTCGTTGATCGCGACAATGAGCGTGGCGTAAGTGCGTTTTGGAATGGGAGGGGTGATAAATTTCCAATAAAATCCAACAATCTCTCCATGGAGCCTTGCGAGTTGTGCGTTTATTTTTTCACGAGCTCGGCTGAGGGCCCTCTCCTCATTCCTGCCCGCCTCGTTTGCCCAGAGGACGCTTTTTGGTCTGACGTTGCTTTCATCCACAACAGTGATTATCCGCACTGTTGCTCCCGCTATGCCCGAATCGACGCTTGCATCCATCTTGGTTATGTAGCCCCGTGTCTTCTCGAGCCTTTCATTAAGTTTGGCCACAGCCTGTTCAAGCGCTTTTCGCACACTCTTCGCGCGTTGGACGCAGCTTAGAACTTGCAAAGCTTCACCATGATCGATTTATCGTGTGTCGATTTAAGTCTGCCTACAAAAATGTCGACTTTTACTCAGGAATGTGGCGGCACCTTTATAACTTCATAGTTTAACAGGTTTTTTCATGGAGGTGAAAAAGAATGAGAATGTGTAAGAAGGGTCAGGGTGCTACCGAGTACCTGTTGATGCTAGCTGCAGTGTTGGTTATCGTCGCCATAGCAGTATATTATGTGACCACTGCTGGTGCAGGCTACCCAGCAATATCCGCGACACAAGCAAAGTCTGGCGACAATGAAATCAGGATTAATGTGACAACTGGGTCCATCCCGACAGGGGAATGGGCGTACTCCGTAAGCACAACTGAGGGAACCTATGACTGGACCACTGGAAACGTGGAGTTAAAGTCACCTTACGTTACCCTAGATACATATGCATTCGGGACGTACTACGTGAGCCTCAAACACATCGACAGCGCGCACTTCTACTTCAACGATCGAACGATAACGATATCTTAGACCCGAGTTTTAGCCGCGCCAACGATATTGCCCAAGGCGGGATAGGGTAAAAGGTAAAAGGTGTAAGAATGAAAAAGGAGTTTGCACAGGGCGCAACCGAATATTTGTTGATTTTTGCAACTGTATTGATTATTGTTGGTGCGGCCGTCTATTATGTGAGTAGACCTTCAGGTTTCCCGTCGATATCCGCTACTTTTGATGTGAGTGATAATGAGATACGGATAAAAGTTGATGTGGGATCCATCCCCGATGGTGAGTGGGCATATTCCGTGAGCACGGCCAAGGGAAGTTATGACTGGACTGCGGGAAACGAAGTGCTTGATTCCCCCTATGTCAGCTTGGGCACTTATCTCGCCGGAACGTACTATGTGAGCTTGAAGCACTCGGACAGCGATCATATCTACTTTTACGATCAAGCGGTAGCGATAACATGAGTTTTTGGAGGTCGATTGTATGGAAGAGCGTTCTCAAGGCGCAACCGAATATTTGCTGATGCTTGGCGTAGTACTAACGCTCGTAGCTGGCATAGTTGCTTCTATTATCCTCACCTCTCAAACTTTGGGTTCGAGCGTCAGCGGGCAAATCGATAACGTAATGGATAACTTCATCATCCCCGGCCTAACCGGAATGCTTTTGTAAATAAGGACTCAACACCAAGTTCTTATTAATCGAGCAAAAGTCAGGTAGGGTGGTTGTGCGTTCGAGGTTGAGTTCTTCCCAGCTGTCGTAGCTCTTGCAGCAATCTTCATTGCCAACTACACTGACCTGCGGAAGCGAATCATCCCAAATCGGCTCACATTTCCACTCATCGGGGTCGGTGTAGCCTTTTACGTGATCCTGGGAATTTTATCCGAACTTGGGTTGCTTAGCCTACCTCCTGAACTTGCACGTTGGGGCCTCTGGATAACTATTTTTGGGGCGGTTGGGGCAGCTTTAGCTTTCGCGATCGGCTATGTGATGTGGCTGACAGGGGGCTGGGCTGGAGGTGATGTCAAGCTCTTCACCGCTCTCGGTGCCCTGCTACCATTTTATACCTCACCCCATGTTAATAATGTCCCCTACCCGTTTCCCTTGACCATTCTCTTCAATAGTGTTATAGCCATCCTCCCAATTTTGCTGGTCTACACGGCATACTGTCGCCTTCGGGGACGCGGCTTACTTTACGAGCGCGCAAAGATCACGGAGTTGCGCGAGGGCATGATCCCTGCCGAAACCATTTACGAGAAAGATGGTAAGGTCAGCCGTTGGAGTTCAAAATTTGGGCTAAAGCCCCGTTACAATCGTGTTTACACCAATCCCCGACGGGCGGCAGGTCTCACGCGCTACCAGGTGGGGGCGCTCAAGCGCCTTGTTCGCGAGGGCAAACTGAAGAACTACATAAAACTCAAGAAGGGCATACCATTCGCACCTGCACTCGGACTGGGGGTGGCCATCGGGATCTTCTATGGGGATCTGTATTGGCGTTTCGTCCTAGCGTTTTTTGGCGCGTAAAGTGGTAGATTTTGATTTTCCCAATATAGCTCTGACCTTCGCTCCTCTCAGCCCCAGCATAGGTCGCTCCACGCTTAACTTCACCTGGTCCCCCTTCCTGACCTTGGCGAAGCTCTCCACCAAATATAGTCCGGACTTGACATTACTGCAGATGTCGTAGCTCACGCGAACCACCGCCCGCTTGCCTTGAACTTCCTCGACCGTGCCGTGGGTGAAGCTTCGGCCGTACTTCAGCCTAAAGGCCGTAAATGCCACGAAAACGAAAACTATTGCGGCTAGCGGGGGGATGAGGGCCAAGTGAATAGTCTCGAGCGAGAACTCAACGGGGGAGTGACGGAGTGCCAGCACGAAAACCCAAGCGACGGCCACACACATGGCGACGAAGCTCCGGTATGCGGGGTAGTCTCGTTCGAAGGCTCGCTTGAGCTGGGTCGCCGCCAAGTAGATCAGGTATGCGCTCAGCGCAAGGAGCAAGGGGATGAAGACGATGATTTTTGCGGGCAACAGCGCTATGTAGATTACCGCCACCACAAAGAGTGAGAGGATTGTCAGCTGTGTCTTGAGCATGACGTACTCGGGCCACCCTGCATGACGCCGCTCGAAGAAACCCTTTAACCTCGGGGGTACTTCTAGTCTCGGCCTCCTAGGCGGTTTTACCTTAGGCTTCCGCGCCCTCTGTTTTATTTTGCTTGGGATTCTCCCTGCACCTAGAACTGCATCACCGACCTTGCGGAAGAAATTGGTTGTTTTAGAACTCTTGCGCACCATTTTTTCACCGAAGCGTCAATCCTCTTCTTCACCCTAGCTCCACAGTTGATGAGTATCGCGCGGCGCCCCTCGGATCCCTGACATAGACAGAAACTTCAAGTTGCAATACTCCGTCCACCTCAATGTTTTCTCCAACGTGATTTTTCCCGGTGCCGCCTACATCACTCCACAGCAGCTGGCCCGAATAATAGATATCCGAGTAATAGGGACTGGTGTAGTCCTCGATAGTTATTCGCAGCTTACTACCAATCTTTTCAACCAGCAGGATGGGCTCATCATAGTCCCAGTCAGGGGTCTCGCCCTCTTCCTCGTCTAGGTCTTCAAAGTAATAGCGCCAGTTTTCTGGAGCAACGTGTTCGACCTTACAGTATTTAGTCCCCGCATAATGATCTGCCCCATTGTTTTCCACATGAATCCATAACTTCCAGCTGGGCGTGAGGTCCACGAGCAACCCTGTAATCACACGATAATTGTCGGCCAGCTCGTCGAACTTGACGTTGACATTAGATTCGTTGTTTGCCAACAGATTCTCGTCCCACATTTCATTAATTATGCGCTCAATGTCATCCCCAGTATAAAATACCTTATCGGCAGTTGCTTGAAGTGAGACAGCTTCCCCGCCCGTTTCAATGATTCTAAAGCAAGAAGCCGCGAGCAACATTGCTGGTAGCACGAGCAGCAATGCAATTCCGCTCAGCACGAATCCACGTTGTTCCTCTTTTAATCTCATATTTCTGCCCCCCGCCACACGTAGAGGGTGATGGAATCAAATACATTCTCAGGTGGGAATATTGAAACACGAGCTGCAACAGCAATTTCCGCAGCGTTTTCGAATGCGGCGCGCCACTCCGCATGTTTTCCAGCGCTTGGGTAAACGTTATCTAAGCGAGGATTATTTTCAACTCCGATTCGAAGTCTGAACTGCACTTCTCCTGGTAGGATTTTTCGCAGCACATTTTCGGCAAGGTTTCCAGCCTCTGATATTTCCCCTTGGGCAAGCAAATTTTCGATGATATCCATTGCGCCAGTGAGCTCCATCACCTCTAGCGCGTCGTTGGCGTATCGCTCCAAACGCAAGTAGCCGTGTTGCCCGTAGGTCAGCTCAGGCCCTGCCACACGCGCTACCCCGGTCATCACTATAAGTACGACGAGCATCGCGAGCGTCGCGTCCAGGCTGAATATGAATCCCCTCCGATCCATTCGAAAACTCATGGGTCTACCTCCATAGCTTCACCTCAAGCGTCGCGGGCAGTGAAGTTAACGCCAGTCTTGCGTTTTCAGGCAATGAGCACGCGGGAACTGCCACGAGGTAAATCATCGCCCACGTGGCCGGCTTGCCCTCAGAAACTGCTGTTATAACGTTCGTGCCCACGTGAAGGTATTCGTCCATTCCGCCGTGTTCTTCCGGCCAAAAGTCCCCCTCTGGTTGGTATGGTGGGTTAAATTTATAGGTTGGTGGGGGATTGGGATCTATATTTACATATATCTCGACAGGAAGGCCTGATTTGCTGTTTGTCAAAAGAATAACGTACCAATCAAATGCTTCAAGTTCTCCCGGAAGTATCTCAAAATTATCCGTGGAAAACACCGTTCGTCCACCATTTTCGTTTAAAAGCTCCCCACTCTCATACCTAACTGTCCCGTACCTCGAGACGACAGAACGTCTTACAACAACAACTTCTAGGGCATTCTCTGCATCAGAGCGTTCATCAATTTTCCATCTTGGCCAAGCGTTCCACATTTCGTTTCCATTTTCATCAAATATGGTAATCTCAAAGTTCTCAGAGCCGCCGAAGAATTCCTTGATAGCTTTAACTGCGTTGGCATTCACCGGGGCATCCCAGTTGTCGTAATTAGCCAAGCGCCTGAGTTGTCCGAATTTCGCTATTTCTAGCATGTTTTGAACTGCTTTCCCATCATTTTCTTCCGCAAAACCCAAAGTCTCAAGAGTTTCGGTGTTTTCCTCCCAGTTCGAGGGCCAGCCTAACGTCTTCACTAATACATCCGCGGCATCGTTTGCCGTGCGCTCAAGCGAATATCTCAGCGCATATGCATCAGCCTGTCCGCGTGCCTGCTCGAGCGCCAGCCCAGAGTAGCTCACCACGAGCACGGTCAGGGTCAGCGCGAAGAACATGTCGAGAGTGAAGATTTGGCCTCGCTCGTTCACTTCGTCACCCTCCTTATCCCCACGTCCACGTCGTAAGTGTAATACCCAGTCTTGACGGGTTCAGCGCTTTCGGGGAAGGAACCGATCACCGCTTGGTAGATGTACTTGAGCGCGCTCGCTTTGATGTTGTCCGATATCGCTTGGTTGTCAGGCGGAGGCCCACCCCTAACATTCACATAAATTGTTATGGTGCCGGCGTCGAAGCCGACTTGCTCGATATCGATTGCGCATCCATACTCAGAGTCTAGGGCAGCAATCACGTTCTCGGCCCCAGTGCGCGCGGCAGACATGACGGTTGCCATTTCATTGCCCCCAGCACCCAGATAGAGGAACGATGCCACCACCACGAGAATCACCCCCATGAGGACCAACATCTCCGCGCTGGATTGGCCTCTCATGCGTTCACGACCATCACGATGTTTTCCACCCAATGTACTCGAATAGTATTCTCCAAATTTTCCCGTTCTAACACGAAATCCCAGACATTTTTGCAGACGACCCCTACACCAACGGTTCCCCAAGCTGAGTTTTCCACGACAACCTGCCGCGCGGTATTGTCGAACTCGATATTGTAAAAGTAACTTCCTATTTTTTGGGGAAGGTCGACATCGATTTCGAAGTTCGACCCGTTCGCGTAGACGGTGTTTATTGCCGCCGCGAGTTTTTCGCCGACGATCTTGGCTTCCAATCTAGCACTCATCAGCTCAGCCGCCCCTCTTCGCCCCTCGTAAACATGCAAAAATGATGATGAAACCATGAGGAGGAGCGTTACTGCAAACAACGCATCAATCGAGAAAAACCCCCGCTCGCGAAGTCCCATCGTCAGTCCTCCACCTAAATCCCCTTCGGCGGCTTGATGCGGATGTAAATCTTGTAGTTATCCTTGACAATATTTTCTTGGTCACCAGACCATTCCGCGATTATCGTGTAAGTGCCGGTCGAGAGGTTTTGTAGATTATCGTTGAACCCGTACCTAAGGTTGCTCTCGACATTTTTGGTTCCGCTCGAGATTTCAAGGCTTATCGTAAGCTTGTTCTCGGTGAGATGCAGACTCCAGCTTTGATCAATGGAAAAACCCTCGCTTTTCGTCGCTTCTGGTCCATTCGCGTACACGGAGTTCACCGCTCCGGCAATCTTATCGGCGGCGGACCTAGCTTGGGAAAGATATAGCGTATCCCTTCCGGCTTCTTGCATGGGATTTATCATCTGCCCGAGTGTGACTACAGCGAAGATCACCAGCACGGCTGAAAAGAGGAGCAGATATTCTACAGCTGATTGTCCCCGCATCTCAAACACTCTCGATTATTTCATCCGAGAGCACGATCCGCATCGGTTGTGCGTAGCCAATGTCGTAATCGTGGCGCAATGTCGTACGGTGCAGGACTCGGTAATTAGAACTTATCAAAATGGAACCGGAGACCATGTTTTCATACGTGCTTGGTAGAATCGTACTAACTTGCATCACATTATCGCTTTCGAGGTCCAGTTCTATCCTAACATCCACACGATTTTCAGCTCCATCGACAAAGGAAACCGAGACAACGCCCGGGGGGAGCCAGTACTCTACCGTTTGCCGAGAGTCGACTACCGTCGCGTAGACCAGGTTGATCGCATTCACCAACTTGTTTGCGGCTTCATGTGCATCTGCAAGCTTTGAGACTTTCTCGGCGTCGGCACGCGCTTGGTTGTACATAGGCATCGTGACGACGGCGAGGATAATCAGTAAGCCCGATATGATGACGATGAACTCGACGCTAAGCTGACCTCTCAATCAACCCCCTGCTATGCTATGGGTCCGAAATTTAAAAGTTTGCGCGCCAAGCTCGCTTGCGTGGCAGCTGCATGGCGTTGCTAGATCGCGTGGCCGATATCTGCCCCTAGCCCTTGAAATGTGGAGATGAAGCGGGAGTACGAGGTCCTGAGCGCCGTGACCCCATTTTTTATCTTCGTTTCACCTTCAGCGAGGAGCCCTGCCACGACTAGGGCTGCGACGACCGCGTAGTCGTCGTGCCCATCAACCTCGCACCCCTTGAGCTTGGCTGCCCCTTGGATGAGTAATCCATCGTGGTGTTCAAGCATCTTCGCCCCCATCCGACGCAGTTCTCGGGCTACCGCTGAAATGCGGTCTGACTTCATTGTTCTCGCCTCACCAGCGTTCCGAATCAGCGTTTTACCTTTGGCCTTACATGCGAGCACGGCAATCATCGGCAAAAGTTCCGGCACGTGGGAAAGGTCCAGTTTTGCGGCGCGGGGATTCTGTTTGCCCTCCACGATGAAACCTTTTTTTGATGAATGTAACTTCAGGCCGGCTACCTTCAGAAGGTCTAAAAACGCAACGTCTCGACCAGCCACGCCTTTCACGCCACGGAGCTTGAGTTTAGAATTCGTCAGGGCAGCGGCAACGATAAAAGGCGCCGCCGCTGCAAGCTCCTGCGGTACTCTGAAACTGAACGCACGATAGGGTCGGTTCGGCATCAGGAGCCTCTCCCCCCATGGACTAACCTCCGCACCGACTTTCTTTGTAAGTTCGAGGATGGGCTTAAGTTGGGTTTTTTGAGCTTGTTTGATGGAGAGTTTAACCTGTTTTTCAGCATATGGGCATGGCAGGAGGAGAGCGGGCAAGTAGTGCGCACTTACCTTGCCAAGCTGCACCTTCCCACCCGTAACTTTCCCCCCGAAAACGATGAAGGGTGGGCTGTCATCCGGCTTCGTCGAATGGACATCTGCGCCGAGGCGGCGAAGGGATCTCAGCAGCCCTGGCATCGGACGGGAGCGCAGCTGGGTATCACCGTTGAGCACGGTTATCGCGGGCGCCAGAGCCGCAATCGATGTAAGCAGGCTTAGCGCGGTTCCCGAGTTTCTCGCGTCGATGACATTTTGGGCGAGTTTCGGTTTCCCGCTGACCCCCCAGATGGACCAACGTTCTTGGGTTCGCTTTACCGTAGCACCCATTGCCTCAGCGGCTTGGAGCATCACTTGGGTATCCTTCACGCGGAGTGGATTCTCGATCACGCTCTTGCCTCCCGCGAGCAAGGCCACGGCGCTTGCGAATTGGGTGTGCAGTTTCGACGGCTGCGGCTCGAGTTCCCCGGAGAGCTCCGCTGCGGGTCGGACGATTAGGTCCACGCACTTCGCCTCAGCTTGATGATTTTAATCCTCGGGAGCGCTGACTCAATGAGGGCATCGATATTTAATCCCTCCTCGATTTCACGTAACTCCTCGAGTTTCAGAGCGGTGGGATGGGATGGTGGAGGACACATATTTGCCGTATGTGCGGATGGGTCAAAAATTCCAATTCGATTGGCGATTTTTTCGATATCCTCTTTGACCATTCCCGCGAGGGGTCTGAGGACCGGCAACTCGCAGGCATCGTCGATCACGCCAAGGCTTTCTACCCCTCCTTCGGCAATTTTTTCTAGGTCTTCATCCCCCACGATTGCTGCTCCCCCCACTTGTCCAGCGATAACCTCGGCCGTTCGAATCATCGCTCGCTTGCAGAGCAAGTTCTCCAGGCCCTGCGCTATTCCTTCGGTTATGGTGCGAAATATTTTACCGTAAGGGAAGATCCGTAGCTCGAGCTTTGGGTAAATCCCCGCAAGCTTCCTCGCTGCACCGACCGCATATTTTCGCGCTCGACCGTCGGCGTGGGGTCGAGGGTCAAAAAATGTCGGGTGGAGCGTGCAGCCGCGCTTCATCACAAGGTAGGAGGAAACGGAGCTGTTCAGGCTCCCAGAAAAAAGTGCGACAACGCTGCCTTGGGTGCCCACAGGCAGTCCGCCGACCCCGTACACGATTTCCGTGAACACGTAGGCATCTCTCCCACGAACATCGACGAATATCTTACGTTTTGGGGTCGAGAGGTTCACACGGACGCCCTTCACCTCAGCCAAGACCGCAGAGCCAGCGCTCACGTTCACATCCTTGCTGGAGAACGGGTGTTCCCCAACCCTCGAGGTCCGGATGGCGAAGGTCATGCCTGGAGAGAGGATCTTCTTCGCTTCCCTCACCACCGCTGAGGTGATTGAATCGATGGTCGCGTTTGTCCTGAGCGATGAACTGAGAGAAACAATGCCTGGCGTCTTAGCTAGGCGCTCAATCACGGCGCTCGGTCTGCGGGTGTCGGTGAAGATTCTGCCCCGTTCTCTTCGGAGCTTGTAGTCCAAACCCTTGAGGGACAATTTAATGTTTTCGATCAGTCGCCGTTCGAATCGCCTGCGGACCGGCTCGCTCTTCAGCGCTATCTCGCCGTAGCGCACGATGACAGTCTCCATAGCATCGAATAGTCCTAGGGGTGGCGCAAGTTAAAAATTTTGAATGGTGTCAATTATCTTCGCCATCATCGTTGCTTGAGGATTTTAGTTATTTTTTCAGCTGCCTTTTTTATGTCGCCCATGCTCTTCGCGCCAGCGCAAACGCCCTTTCCCGAAACAAAGAGGAGCACCACGACTTTGGGTTCTTTGAGCCTAAATACAAGCCCGGGGAAGACCTCGGGCTCATATTCCGTGTTTTCGAAGGTCCGCGCGATCCGCTCGAGGTCGAACTCGCGCCCAAAATCGAAGGATGCGACGATATTTTGAACTTTGATCTTCGGCTCCGATTTCACCTTGATACCAGCCTTCTGGAGCTTTCTCGTCAGCTTCTTTATCGCAAGCTTCGCGTTGTGCATGCTCTGGGCGCCGACGCAATTCATCTTGCCAGACGCGAATATCAGGAAGGATGCGGGTGGATCTTCCGACTTATAAGCTATCCCTGGGAAAACTTCCGGATCATAACGTGCTCCGTCGAGGATTCTGGCCAATTTCTCAAGGTCGAACTTGACGTCCTCATAGGTGACAGAAATCACGATATTTTGAACTTTTTGTTTTACCCTGTCCATCAAATCGGCCTCGAGCTAACTCCGTACCCTTGCATAAAAAGCTTGAGCCCTAAACTTTTATGCTTTTGGGGAAAAGTTTTAATGGGTCGACCATGGGTATCACTGTGAAATTTTTCGCGAATTTCCGCGAAGCGGTTGGCCAGGAGCGGGTCGAGGTAGCGGCGGTTAGGGACGTGGCCGCTTTGCTCGATGAGCTCGTGCGGCAGTTTGGCGAAAGGATGGTCGACCAGCTCTATGAATTGGGTTCAAAAAAGTTGCGTGAAACGGTGAACGTTCTCGTGAATGGCCGCGGCATAAATTTGCTTAGTGGGCTCGATACGAAGTTAAAAGATGGCGATGTCGTGGCGATATTCCCACCGGTTTCGGGCGGCACAAGTTAACCTATGGTGCTCCCATGCCAGACGTGGGTATCTATTCCAAGGGTAAAGTAACCCTACCTGATTTGTTTCGGAAGTTGAGGCAGGATATCGGGGAGAACGTGGGAGCGATCGGCTGCTTCGTAGGTGTGGTGCGGGGCCTTTCGGGAGAAGGGGAACGGGTCAAGTTTCTTCGTTATCAGTCTTCCGAGGACGCTGTAAAAAAACTCGAACAGATAGCTGCGGACATCGAGAAACGGCCAAACATTCGCCGCGTGATGATCCACCACATCGTCGATCAAGTCGCCCCTGGGGAAGATGCTATCTATGTCTTGGTGGCGGGCCACAGGCGGGACGATGTTTTCAAAGCCCTCCCCGAGTTAATGAACCGGGTCAAGGCAGAGGTCCCGATCTGGAAGAAAGAAGTGACGGAGCGAAGAGAGTATTGGATTCACGAGTTCGCGGGGAAGAAATAGCCTCCGATAGTTCGGCCTCAGCTCATAGGATCTCATCGATATCTTTTCGCGAGCTTGGCGTAATTTTCAGCCTGCATGCGGATGCTCTTGAACTCTTCATCCGTGAGCGCGCGCAGCGGCCTGGCAGGAATGCCCACCACTATCGTTTGCGGGGGTACCTCCACGTCATGGGGCACCACCGCACCCAAACCGACCAGTGACCCCTTTCGGACCCTCGCGCCGTTGAAAACGATTGATCCTCCCCCCACGATGCAGTTATCCTCGACTGTGCACCCGTGTACCAGCGCGTTGTGTCCGACGACGACGTAGTTACCTATTTTGACGGGCAAATATCTCGGCCCCTTCCCCTTCTCCCCATAGCGGTCGCCCGAGTGCACGACGGCGTTGTCCTGGATACACGTGTATCGGTTGATCCTGACACTTTCGAAATCCGCCCGCACGACAGCTCCAGGCCAAACACTCGAGTGTGCACCTATTGTAACGTCACCTATTACCGTGGCGGTCGAGTGGACGAAGGCAGTTTTGTGAATGCGGGGTTTTTTTCCACCAAATTCAACTAGCATGCCTACGCGCCCGCTTGCTCGGTCTTCTTGCTGTAAACGAGCACGATGTCACCGATCGCCATGAGGCCACTGTATGGGATGGATATCGCCTTGCCCTCCTTGCGCCCGAAGACGAGTCCCACCACCATACCCTCCTTATCATCGATTATCGTGTCATCAATTGTTCCGATGAAGTGCGCCCGATCGCTGTAGATACGCATACCGTGGATCTCGGACAATCTCATCCTCAAATCACCTCGCCATTAACTTGCGCGTGAGGTTTTTAGTTCTTTCGATGGCAAAAAAACAGGACTCGGGGGTGAAACTTCCATTTCGAGCATTTAAAACAGCCCGAGTAAGTTTTAAGTAGGAATAACGCCTATTCTGATATGTCCACACTGGTGTGAACGGCGTCGATCCGAGTACGGGGCAAGCACGCACGGCCCCGCGATGAGAGATCGTACTCTTGGTGTGGATTCAGCAATGTGGATCCGAACAAGCCAGGCTACTGGGAAAGCTCGGGTCCGAGATAGGTCTGGTACCCAAGCCAATTTCGAGGCTTTGTGGTTGCTTTAACTCCGGTTGATTCTGCCGGAGGTCACTGCTATTGGGATTCGGCTAAGCCATGCAAGCGGAGGGCGCGGTCGAAAGATCGTGGCCCCGCACACTGCTCAGTAACACGTAGTCAACCTACCCTTGGGACGGGGACAACCTCGGGAAACTGAGGCTAATCCCCGATAGGTGAGGGACGCTGGGATGCCTCCTCGCCCAAAGCTCCGGCGCCCAAGGATGGGACTGCGGTCTATCAGGCTGTTGGTGGTGTAACGGACCACCAAACCTACGACGGGTACGGGCGATGGGAGTCGGAGCCCGGAGATGGGGACTGAGACAAGGCCCCAGGCCCTACGGGGCGCAGCAGGCGCGAAAACTCCGCAATGCGCGCAAGCGTGACGGGGGGATCCCAAGTGCCGTTGGTCTTTCGATCGACGGTTTTTAGGAAGTCTAAGAAGCTTCCAGAATAAGGGCTGGGCAAGACTGGTGCCAGCCGCCGCGGTAACACCAGCAGCCCAAGTGGTGGCCACGATTATTGGGCCTAAAGCGCTCGTAGCCGGATCAGCAAGTCCCTTGTGAAATCGGGCCGCCTAACGGTTCGGCGTGCAAGGGATACTGTTGGTCTTGAGGCCGGGAGAGGTCGGAGGTACTCCTGGGGTAGCGGTGAAATGCTCTAATCCTAGGGGGACCACCAGTGGCGAAGGCGTCCGACCAGAACGGACCTGACGGTGAGGGGCGAAGGCTAGGGGAGCGAACGGGATTAGATACCCCGGTAGTCCTAGCTGTAAAGCATGCGGGCCAGGTGTCTAGCGCTCCTTGAGGGCACTAGGTGCCGGAGGGAAGCCGTTAAGCCCGCCGCCTGGGAAGTACGGCCGCAAGGCTGAAACTTAAAGAAATTGGCGGGGGAGCACCACAAGAGGTGGGACCTGCGGTTCAATTGGATTCAACGCCGGAAAACTCACCAGGGGCGACAGTTGGATGAAAGCCAGGTTGACGATCTTGCCCGACTAGCTGAGAGGTGGTGCATGGCCATCGTCAGCTCGTACCGTGAGGCGTCCTGTTAAGTCAGGCAACGAGCGAGATCCTTGTCCTTAGTTGCCATCGGTGGAAAGCCGGGCACTCTAGGGGGACCGCTGGCGCTAAGTCAGAGGAAGGAGAGGGCGACGGTAGGTCAGTATGCCCCGAATCCCCTGGGCTACACGCGGGTCACAATGCGCAGGACAATGAGATGCAACCCCGTAAGGGGAAGCCAAACCCTTAAACCTGCGCTCGGTTCGGATCGAGGGCTGTAACTCGCCCTCGTGAAGCTGGAATCTCTAGTAATCGCGTGCCAACAC
>JAUXAS010000094.1 GCA_030619825.1 Hadesarchaea archaeon | reverse complement strand
CTCAACCCAGCCATCTACTCGATCCCCTTAACTCTATCCCTGAACTCAGGCGTGGCGAAGTATGTCCACTGTCCCTTCTCCTGCTTTCGGTCGAGGATGCCCTTGCTGACCAGCATCGTGAGGCGTGTGCCGACCGTGGTTCGGTTCCCCCCGCTGTCGCCCACGCCGTAGCGTCTAGTCAGCTCTGCCATGATTTTGCCGATACCTTGGGGTTCATTGAAAAAGCCCTCCAAGCCCCTAGCGAAAATCCTGCCCTCCCAGGACGACTCATCGATGGTCAGAACCTCACGGTCAGTTTCCACTTTGAAATCGGATAGCTTGCGTTTCAGGGTTACATCAACGGGCATTACAGGGCCGCCCTGTTCTGGCAGACTGATGTTTTCAGCAGGGAGAGCAGGCATTGGTTTAATTTCTGGCGCGGCTTGAAGTTCCCTCAAACGTCTTCTTGTCTCGTCTAGCTCCTCATTCTTGAGTCTGTCGCGCGACTTCGCTTCGTCCAACTGCCTCTGTAACGTGGCAACCTGACCTTGGAGTTGTTCGGTCTCTTTGGCCTCAGCCTTCGCCTCCTCTGTAACTGGGAAAAGTTTCACGAGACGGCTAGCGTAGCGATCCTGCACGTTTTCAATAAGCTTTGGAATCTTCCGATTGACAGCATAAACAAAAGGCGGGATGCTTCTAGGACTAATCTCCAAGAAAAGGCTGCAACGCTCTGGATCCTGCGGACCCTTCGTCTCGAGGAGCTCCACGAACCCCCGCTGCTTCGCGTTTAGCTTTCCGAGGTTCTTCTGGACGAGTGGATGCGAGAGCAGGTCGCTGACGCCGCCTCTTAGTGTGGCGTGTCTCACGGCCTCATCGAGTTTGCGCTTTAGGTCGGCGATCTTGGTTTCATACTTGGCCTCTAGACGATTCTTGATCGATGAAAGTTCCTTGTCCCTCCTAGTGAGCCTAGCCTGCCACTGCGCCTCGAACTTCTTTTTGATACGTGATTCAATCTCAGCAACCTTGGGAACGGCTGGGGCAAGCTTCTCTTGGATGATGGCGGGCAACTTCTGGCTCAGTTGTGCGAGGACATTTTTGAGTTCCTTGGGCGCGGGGGGCACGAGTTCAGGCGTCGCGCCTAGATGCTCCGTGATTACTGGCCCGACTTTGATAATCTCATCTTTACCTATGAAGTCCCCGCTCGCGTAGAACTGACCCTTCTCCAAGTTCTTTATGGCGTGGGGATCTTTGGATTCTGGGTCGGCCAGCCTCTTGGGAATCCTCCCGAACTTCCTGAGTACCGCAAGGTCATCGGGCCACTCGGTCCTACCTATCAACTTGTTTGGGCATTGCGAGATAACGAACTTTGAGACGAATGCGGGGCGCTGCGTCAGGATGAGAGTTCCAAGCCCGCGCTTCCCGCCCTTCTTCACTAGCTTGCGGATCTGATTGAGGCAGATGGAGCGGGCGATGCCAGTCTCGGGCGCGAGTTCGTCGGCTTCCTCAAGAATCCACAGGTAAGGCTTTCGGGCCTTGGTTTCGACGGCGATGAATCGGTCGATGAAGCGGGCGAGAAATTCTTGGAAGGCCGCGATGTCGAGCTGCGGATCGCTCCCGTCTATGATGGCGCTCAAGTCGTGTTCTATAATCTGATCTGCTAGGAATTCGGCGCTCTCTGGGACGAGTGGGATATCCTTCCCGATTATGAGGAGAGGGTATTTGTCGCGCAGGGTCGCGTATTCCCCTTCTACGTCAACGATGATGATGCCCGTCTTGCCGAACACCTGCTCGACGATGCGCCGAGCCGTCCAAGTCTTGCCCCACCGCGAGATGCTGCAAAGCAGGGTGCGGCCAGTGATTAACTCCTGCAAATTAAGATAGACTTTCACGCCACTCAAGCTTTCGCCAAGCAAGACTTGCTTCACCCTAATCACCCCTCCCGTTTTTCCAGACTGGTCGAGCGCGAAAGTTCCCTATCGAATACAAAAAAGTCGTTGAGCGAATCCACATCGAATTTCTTATAGACTTTCCCCATGCGCCTAAAATCAGATGCTCGAAATCTTTGTAGGAACACTTCGATAGGATGCGCTATATCGATTGTAATTAACCTGATTCCTATTCTATTTCTTTTGTCTATGTATTCCAATGCCTCGTAAAATTTTGACTCCTTTGCCTTTGAGTAATGCTTGTTCAAAAAGCTTAGTATCCGTTCCCTTGGAAATCCGAGATGTTCTGCCACTTTGGCGATTTTTAAGACAAGTCCTTCTTTCTTAAACTCCGTTAGAACCTTTTTGTAGCTCTGCGTCTTTTCATAGACTTCCCAGAGGTAGGTTCCATCCTCCAATTGCTCATCTTTCACGAAGATAAATTTCTCAGCCATCTACCGCGCCCTCCCCCGCCTTTTCAGAAGCTCGGGGTCGTCATCCCAAGTGAAGACCATGCCCATTTTCAAGCAAGCCTTCAGTATTTCGGTCAAGTCGGCTGGACTCAATTGG
>JAUXAS010000070.1 GCA_030619825.1 Hadesarchaea archaeon | reverse complement strand
GCCATCATTATCAGAATTGTAATTGCAAGCACCGGGTAGCCGTACTCAGCGAAACTTGTGTTGCGCACGGTGAAACCGCCAGTGGCGATTCCCGTCATCGAGTGGTTTACGGCCTCGAACAGTGTTGGTGTTCCAGCGAGGTACAACCCGACGACGCCGAGGAGCGTAAATAGGGCATATATCTTCCACAACGTGCGGGCGGTCGCCCGGATGCTCGGCTCGATGCGCTCTACCCGAGCTTCAGCGACGTACATCTTCCGGGCCGCCCTCCCCGCGCCGATGAGAGCTGCTAAGAAGAGGACGACCACACCCACGCCGCCGACCCACTCGGTCAGGCTGCGCCAGAAGAGGATGGTGCGGGGGCTTGCCTGGATATTTCGAACTGGTTCCTCTCTCGCACTGGATGAATTCTGGGGAGCGTAAAAATCGTGATGAATCACGAAATCGTTAGTATTGTTATTGGTTTCGTACCCGTTGCCCCTGCGTGAATCAGGTCCCCTCATCCTCTCAGCGGTGGATATGCTCCAAGCCTTTCGCTCTATGCTATCCCCCGTGGTGAGATCGTTGGGCACCTTGGCACCCTCGGTAGCATTCGTGACCGTGCCCGCTCCCCAACCGACTCTGTCTATCGTTCCGTTGGCGAGGTCGAGGTCGTCGTCGATCATCACTCCGCCACTATAGTCCAGCTGCGCGGAGAAAGTCGCATCCGCAGCGATACTATCTACGGCGTTATCACTCGCGAATAAGAAGTATCCATGAGCCGAGATAGTTGAATTTATCCAAGTAATGTTCAGAGTGGAGATGTTGTCAGATGAATTTACTAATCTCATCCTCAGCTCTTCACTGCCACCGTAGAGGTTTCGTAGGTCAATGTCTGAGCTTGTTGGATTGTAGAGTTCTATGAATCCACCGCCCGCTGGGCTCAAGATGCTGACCTCGCTGATGACCACGTTAGTCGCTATCGGGTCACCTGGGACCATCGTCAGGCCTGTGGCTGTAAAGCCCGACATACTTTCAAAATATGCATCCTCGACCGCCATGTTGTTGCCGAAGATGTAGGGTATCGAGCCGAAAGTCGCGAAGACGATCCACGCAGAGGCGACGAGAACCATGGCTTTGCCCAAGGTCATTTCCATTGGCTGAAAGCGCCGCCTGATGAAGAAACCCAATGCAATAGCGATGGCTGCGGGGACTATGAAATACGGGAGCAAATCGGCCTCGCCGGCTAGAAACGCTACTGGGGTCGGCGCAAGCATCACTGCGCCCAAGATGAGCAGGATGAAACCCAAGAAATGCAGCACCTTTCAACCTCCAGCGGTAATACCCTACTTAAAGAAGTATTTATAAGGGATTGCCACTCGGAACCCAACCGTAGGTTTAAAACTTGGACACTTGATGCTTAATCGTGATGGTGAGATGAGGGAAACTCAGCGCGCGCTATCCGAAATCATCGAACACCTACAGGGTTCCTCGAAAAAGCTTAGAAGCAAGCAGGTGAATGGTTTTATAGACGCGTTGCTCGGTGCAAAGCGGGTTTTCGTCGTGGGAGTCGGGCGCTCAGGACTAATCGTGAGGACCTTCGCAATGCGCCTGATGCACCTAGGTATAGATGTCCATGTGATTGGGGAGACGATAACCCCCGCGCTTCGAGACGACGATCTTTTGGTAGCCCTTTCCGGTTCAGGTGAAACAAGTTTCGCCGTTAACTCCGCAAAAATTGCCAAAGGGATAGGTACAAAAATTGTCGTTATAACTTCCTATCCACGGTCCACCCTAGCGAAGTTGGCCGATCATATCGTCAAGCTCCCAGGTCGAACTGAAATCGCATCCACTAAGAGCTACTTGAATCGCCAAATCGTTGGTGAATATGAATCGCTTGCGCCCATGGGTACGCTCTTCGAGGTCACGGCGCTCGTCTTCTTAGATAGCGTGGTTGCAAGTCTCATGGTCAAGCTGGGCAGAAAAGAGGAAGAGCTTCGGGCACGCCATGCCAACATCTAGTAATCAGACTTATTCCCCGAAGAACTCCTGGAGTACCTCAACCCACGCGGTGTCGAAACCCTGTTCATCCTTTGGCCTGAACTTTCGTGAGGCCCTTTCGCGCGCGCTTTTGATGAGCCCATCGATTTGTTCCTGTTTGTACTCTTTATTCACCACGCGTTTGATCACCGAAAGCTCGCTCCCGGACTCGAGGGCCGCAACCACGCCTTGAAGCGCCTGCAGGTACCCTCGCCCGAACTCATCGTTGGAGTCAACTCTGCTCTTGGTTTGCTCGAGCCATTCCCGCACCTTTTTTGTATCCTTTTCTCTGAGGGCTCGGACGAAGGGTTTCAGGTCCAACTCCATGCGATCACAAACTTCTAACCAAAAATTAAGAAATCCTCCAGGCTATAACAGTTTCCGACGCGGGGCAGGGCTCATCATGAAAAGTAGTCTGGTGTAACCACTAAGCGCATACCGCACAGATTTCTCGTGGCAGAAATAGTCGGGGTACCGCAAGAGTGGCTTACCTCACTCTCGAACTGTTTCCAAAACACTAAGGGCGCTCCATATTGTCGTCCGGGTATGAATGGGCATATTCGGGTCGTTGCTTATCTCATCGAGAATCATCGTCGCAGAAGAAGCCTTGACTACAGGGTCGTTCTCCTTCTTCAACAGGATATCCTTGACTTCATTCGCAGCTCTTCGAATGTTGCGGGGGACTGAGGTGTCCTCTGCCACGCGCGCCATGATTTCCGCTACCTGCTTTAGCTTGGCATCTGAGGACACGGTTACCACCTGTTCGCATAGCTAATCCAGCTTATTTTAAGGATGGACCTTCATAAATGTTTGGGGTTGGATGCAGGACGAGAAGATAGCGAAGATAACAGAGATGCTTCTCGGTGGAGGAAAGATGCTCTCGGTTCACTGCGGTGCTTGTAAGGGGCCTCTCTTCGAGCTTGGGGGGAAAGTTGTGTGTCCCGTGTGTGGGGAGAAGGCCGAGGTTGCAAAAGCCGAGGTCAAGCCCAAAGCTGCTCCCGCCGAGAAGGTCGAAAGCGTCCTGCTCACCAAGCTCAACTCACTCGCCGAAGAGCTCGCTAAGGAAACCGACCATGATAAGACCTTAGAACTACTCGATCGCGTCAAGTCCATCCTCGAAGTGCTTGAAAAATTGAGGGAGGGGTGAAATTGAAGAGAGAAGAAATCCTTAAAGCGCTAAAGGAAGCTGGCACATCACTCACCCTCGAGGAACTTTCCCAACAAATCGGGATCGGCATCGTCCGCTTACGGATTGACCTCTTTAGGCTGGCTGAAGAGGGGAAAGTCGAGCGCAAACAGCGGGGAAATAAAACTGTTTGGTCGATAAAGGTTGGCAGACCTCTTGAGCAGCGCTACGAGAAGCTCTCTAAAAAGTATATCCCGTGATGTGGTTGTGGCTCGACCTCTTTAGGATCCTCGTGGCCGGCCTCGTGCTCGGCCTCGTGGTCGGAAAGTTGGTGGTGCTCAGACCTCACTACCTGGAGCGAATACGTCCACGCTATTGGGTCCCCCGAGCGCGGAGCATGCGGAGGAAGGAATGGGTCAGGCTCATCTCAATTGCACTTTGGTTTACCGCTGCGACGTTCGCCGTGGCGACTATCGTTGGGGTAGCGCTTAGTGAGGCGGGGGTGGAGCTTTACTCGGAGGAGGAGTACCCCTTCATAGCGCTCGAAAGACAGTACCCGCTGCTGTTGCTCGTGGCTGTCAACGTGCTTCCAATCTTCGAGGAGTGGATATTCAGGGGCATTATCCTCGAGGAGGTTGCGCGACGAGCCCGCTCGAAATGGATCGGGGTGGGAGTCTCGACCATCATCTTCGCCGCTTTCCACCTCTCGAATCCCGGTACCTATCCCGCGTTCGCGATACCCTTGCTTGGGGCGGGGCTCCTGCTGGGCGCTTGCTATTTGAAAAGCGGGCTGGCGGGAGCTATCATAACTCACAACGCCTACAACACGATTTTGGTAATCCTGAGGCTTTGGGGTTAAAGTTGAGGTGAGTGAAGTTAAAGTTTAACCTTTTTCGGCAATTTATTCCACATTTTAGATTCAATTTTCGCGATTTAACTCATTTAATTATTACACTTAGGCACTTTTTCTCGATTTATTCAGACTTTTTAGGACTTTTTTCCTCACTTTTTCGGACTTTTCTTCAACTTTTTCAGGACTTTTTTTAACCCATTTTCGGCAATTTATTTTTGTTCCTCTTTTTGTATTCATCTATTTTTTGAAGCCAGCGGTCCTGCCTTTCTTACCACTTTTAACCGAATAGCTTAATGGATGTCCACACTTGGGGCAAGTATCTGTGTTTATTCTTCCTCGCCATTTGCAACGGGGGCATGTTAGTAATTTATGAGCCACTACTTCGCCATCCTTTTTTGTCACTTACAATAACACATTTTTACACTTTAAGCATGATTTATTCAGACTTTTTCTAACCTTTTCGAACTTTTCTTCGACTTTTTCAAGACTTTTTAGGACTTTTTCCTCACTTTTCGGACTTTCGGGGGAGGATTTTGTTTATCTTTTGTGTCGCTTTCTTTACATCTTTTATGCTTTTTGCCCCGGCGCAGACACCCTTGCCCGATACGAAGAGCAACACCACCACCTTGGGATCGTCGAGCCTGAACACAAGGCCTGGAAAAACCTCCGGCTCGTATTCGGTATTCTCGAAACTACGAGCTATATGCTCAAGATCGAACTTCTTGCCGAAATCAACGGATGCCACGATATTCTGAACCTTGACTTTTGGCTCCGTCTTCACCTTTATGTGTGCTTTCCTGAGCTTTCTCGTAAGCTTCCATATCGCCTGCTTAGCGTCGCTCATGCTGCTGGCACCGACGCAGTTCATCTTCCCCGATGCGAAGATGAGGAAAGATGCTCGAGGATGTCCGGATTTATAGATAACGCCAGGAAAACTC
>JAUXAS010000018.1 GCA_030619825.1 Hadesarchaea archaeon | reverse complement strand
CGGTTGAGGGGTGCATCGAGTGCGAGCAACAGACAAACGTGCACGATGTCCGGCCTGCCGCGCCGGTCGCCATCGGGCAGCCCTCGCATCGCTTGGTGGTGGAGGCTCGAGTTCAGCAAAAGTTCGGTAGGGCGTCTTCCCCGGCGCCGCGCATGCCACTGGATGACACGGTGGTTGGAGATCTCCCGCGGAACTGTCTCCAGCTCGGCATCCGCTAGGATTAGATGAAGCGTGCAAGCACCAACTACATTTCAGCGAACAGATATTTTAAGCTAGGACAAAGGACACAGGGGGTCAAGCAATTCTGGATGGTTGATTTTGAATGTTCCCCTTGAAAGACGAGAACCCGATTCGGAGGAGACCGGTCCTAACTTATGCCTTGATCATCATAAACTTCGCGATCTTTCTCGGGACGCTCTTCGCGGGGATCTTCGAGCAATCAATTGAAGAGTTCGGGATGAGACCAGTCGAGGTGCTCGCTGGCAAGCAACTGCACACGCTGTTCACCTCAATGTTTTTACACGGGGGTGTCCTGCACGTCCTCTTTAACATGTGGTATCTCTGGATTTTCGGTGACAATATCGAGGACGTGTTGGGGAGGAGGAAATTCATACTCTTCTACCTCGGCGCGGGTCTGGCGGCTAGCTTCGCACACGCCTTTTCCGACCCCACTTCAGCGGTACCAACGATCGGTGCTTCAGGAGCCATCGCGGGGGTGCTCGGAGCCTACATACTCTTGTACCCGTGGGCCAAGGTATACACAATCGTCTTTTTCGTTTTGGTTATGATCCCTGCTTCGGTATTGATAGGTTTCTGGTTTGTGTTGCAGGTGTTCTCGGCTTCCGTGCTTTGGGTGGCGGGGACGACCACAGAGGTGGCGTACTGGGCGCACATAGGGGGATTCCTTGCGGGCATGCTCCTGATCTTGCCGGTGTGGATGAAACTCAGGAAGCGAAGGAGGAGAGCGAGATACGTTTACGCTCTAAGGTATTGAAGCGGTTTCACTGACTAATCGTGTAATCTGAATGGTGCGGCCGGCGGGATTTGAACCCGCGCTACAGGCTTGGAGGGCCTGAGTCCTAGCCAGGCTGGACCACGGCCGCACAGTAGATATTTGGCGGGGTAAAATTAAGCTTCTTGGGGTAGTATGCAAGCCATCGTTACTGACGGCCTGACCCGGAAGTTCAACGGCTTGACCGCTGTCGACCATGTCACTCTCCAAATTAAAAAAGGCGAGCTCTTTGGTCTGCTCGGTCCAAATGGCGCGGGAAAGACCACATTTATTCACATGCTTTGCACGATTCTTCCACCGACCGAGGGCACCGCGAAGGTTGCGGGCTTCGATATCCACCAAAACCCGGATTCGGTTCGGGCGGCGATAGGGATAGTCTTCCAAGACCCCTCCCTCGATAACCGCCTGACGGGTAGGGAGAACCTCGATTTTCATGGGCGAGTTTATGGGATGAGCAAAATCCAGAGGGAGAAGCGAATCGGTGAGATCCTGAAGCTTGTAGAGCTGGAGAAGCGTGCGAACACTTTGGTCCAAACCTACTCGAGCGGGATGAGGCGAAGGCTCGAGATAGCTAGGGGGCTCATGCACCACCCGAAAATAATGTTCTTGGATGAACCAACCCTCGGGCTGGACCCCCAAACACGGAGGAAGATCTGGGAGTACATCCAGATGCTCAACAAACAGGAAGGGACCACGATTTTGCTGACGACGCACTACATGGATGAAGCCGAATATCTCTGCGACCGTGTTGGCATCATCGATTACGGCAAAATTATAGCGCTGGATGAGCCCGAGAAGCTCAAGGACCAGCTCGAAGGCGACATCGTCTCCCTCGAGGTCCCCCAACCGAGAAAGTACGCTGAAGTCTTTCGGGGGAGCAAGTACGTGAAGGAGGTGAAGGTGGTGGGGGATTATTTGCACCTCACGGTCACGGGCGCCGAGAAGACCATCCCAAAGCTGATGCAGATTATTGCGAGGCATAACGGCAAGGTGCGCTCGGTGGGGTTGAGGAGTCCGACGCTCGAGGATGTTTTCATTCGCTACACGGGCAGAGGCATCCGCGAAGAGGGGGGCGGGGTAAAGGAGGAGATGCGCCTGTGGGCGAAAGCCAGTTCGAGGTGATCGAGTGAGTGCTCAAGCGATTTACGTGCTCTGGCTTCGCGACATGAAGTGGTTCCTGCGGGCGAAAGCTAGGATAATCTCGATGATCATGATGCCATTTCTCTGGCTCGCGATTATCGGGATGGGATTAGGTGCGGTCACCACCCTTCCAGGGGATGAACCTTACATCAATTTCTTGACCCCAGGAATCGTTGGGATGGCGATCCTCTTCGGCGCAACGATGTCGGGCATCTCGGTACTATGGGATAAGCAATTCGGGTTCATGAAAGAGATTCTCGTCGCCCCAGTTTCGCGGATATCCATCATGCTCGGCAAGGTCTTCGGGGGGACAACGACCTCGATCATCCAAGGATTGCTGCTCCTTCTGGTTGCGGGGTTAATTGGGGCGAAGATGCCCGGGTTCGCTGGATTCTTCTTGGTTTTACTTTTTATGACCATTCTAGCGATCGGCTTTGTCAGTCTAGGGCTGGCGATCGCTTCGAGAATAGAGGATCCGATCGCGTTCCCACTCGTGGTAAACTTCCTCATCATGCCTCTTTTTTTCACATCGGGGGCCATTTTTCCCCTCAGCACCGCGCCAGGGTGGCTGAAGTCAATCGCTCACATCAATCCGGTGACGTATGGGGTCGACGGCTTGAGAGGGGCCATTGGGGTATCCGGATACCCCGAGTTCCCGCTATGGCTCGACTTCGCCGTTTTGGCAATTTTCTCGTTGGCCATGATTCTGTTGGGAGCATATTTGTTCAAAAAGATGAAAGCATAAAAATTTGAAAGCGATGATTTCAGACTAGTCCGCTGCCCGCTTGTGCAGCGTTTGCCTCCCACTATCCTCGAATCTTCACCAGCTTCTATTGCCCGACCAAGATAAGCAAGGCCGAGGCCGCCATCGAAAAGATGAAGAGGAGAATGATGAACAACGCCAAGAGTGTTCTCGTTCTCTCTTTCATCACATTCACCCCAAGACCTCGCGGCTCCCTGAACTGAAATTTATATACGGTACAGATATAACACATTTGTGCAAAAACAAAAGTTCATCAAAGGGTGAGGTTGTGGCAATTGATGGATATGTGGAGTACAAAAGCAGGGAATTTTGCAAGGATGTGAAATGTCCAGTTCAGCTGGAGCTAAACTCCAAAAAACTTGGTTCAGAGGAGTACGAAAAGATAAGGAAAACCTGCAGAACCGATTGCAAGCACACCACACGGGAGTTCCACTACTGGCTGATTGACAAAGGATATTTAATCGTCAGGCCTGAGAAATAAAGGAGGCGTCGGTATGGATTGGGGAATGAAAAACAGGCTTGCACAACTGATCCAAAATGATGGGAGGGCTCTCTTTTTACCCATAGATCACGGGTATTTTCAAGGGCCCACACGTAAATTAGAGGAGCCGGGCAAAACCGTCAAGCCCCTTCTCCCTTACGCGGATGCAATCATGCTCACGAGGGGAATACTGCGCTCGTCAATAGATCCCGAGAACACCAAACCGATTATCCTCAGGGTCTCCGGCGGCACGAGCATGGCCAGAAAAGAGGAGCTATCTCACGAGGGAATTACCACTTCGGTGGAAGAAGCCATCCGGCTCAACGCCAGCGCGGTGTCCCTCTCCATCTTCGTGGGCAGTGAGCACGAGCATGAATCATTGTTAAACCTATCAAATCTCGTCAACGAGTGCGAGGAGTACGGTATTCCGGCAATGGCAGTAACGGCCGTCGGAGTGGAGTTGGAGAAACGTGAGGCGCGACACCTCGCCCTAGCTTGTAGAATCGCTGCGGAACTGGGCGCACGAGTGGTAAAAACGTACTATTGTAAAGAAGGTTTTGAAAAAGTTGTGAGGGGGTGCCCCGTGCCGGTGGTTATGGCGGGGGGACCCAAAGTGGAGTCCGAGCTTGGGGTCTTCGAGTTTGTTCACGATGGGATTCAGAAGGGTGCCATAGGCGTAAACTTAGGGAGAAACATCTGGCAATCGGATTACCCGGTTGCGATGATCAGGGCTATTCGTTCCATTATTCATGAAAACGCTACCCCGAAAGAAGCGCATGAGTTGTTCAATGAGGTCAAAAGTGGCAAGAAAAAGTAGGTAGAAATCGGATGCGCACGCGCAAGTCATCGCGAGAAAAATTGGAAAAAAGTCACGGACTGCCCAAAGTGGTTGACGATCCACGAGGGCGAGGGAAAATGCTTGTCCCCAAGCCTCTCGACGTTGATGCTCTAATACGCAAGATCCGGAAAGGAAAGCTTGTTACCGTGACTCAAATCAGGGAGCGGTTAGCAAAAGATTTTCATGCTGATCTAACTTGTCCGATGACGACTGGAATTTTTATTCGGATTGCAGCTGAAACAGCAGAAGAAGATTCGAGTAGAGGTATAAAACAAATAACACCATATTGGCGGGTACTCAAGGCGGATGGTAGCCTAAACGAAAAATTCCCCGGTGGTACAAAAGCGCACGCGGCCCGCCTGAAAAAAGAAGGGCACAGGATTCTGCCAAGCGAAGGCAAAAAACTACCCAAGGTAAAAGATTTCGAAAAATCTTTGCAGAAGCTGTGATTGCAAAATCGCCGAAAAATCCTTTAACTCAAAACCATTAAAACCGTCCATGCGCGTTGCAATGTACTACAGCAACAAGGATGTGCGTTTAGAGGAGCTACCAAAACCAAAGATTGGTCCCGGCGAGTTTCTGGTAAAAGTAATGACGTGCGGAATCTGTGGCTCGGATGTGCTCGAATGGTATCGCATCAAAAGAGCCCCCTTAGTGCTGGGTCATGAGGCCACGGGTGAGATCGTTGAGGTTGGAGAAGGGGTGGAGCGTTATAAAATAGGCGACCGAGTTTTCGTTTCTCATCACGTTCCATGCGGTACATGTCGCTACTGCCTAAGCGGCCACCATACTGCTTGCGAAACCTTACACAAAACTAATTACGATCCCGGTGGCTTTGCCGAATACATACGTGTGCCGCGGATAAACGTGGAACGCGGCGTTTATCCTTTGCCTGACGATTTGTCGTTCGAAGATGGGACTCTTATTGAGCCGTTGGGATGTGTGGTGCGCGGACAGAGGTTGGCTAATATACGGAAAGGCCAAAGCGTGCTCGTTTTGGGTAGCGGTATTTCTGGACTGCTCCATCTGCAACTTGCCCGTGCACGGGGGGCGGAACGAGCAATCGCAACAGACATAAACGAATATCGTTTGAATGCTGCGAAAAAGTTCGGGGCGGATGCCGTGATACATGCGGGAGAGGATGTGCCAGAAAGATTGCGTCAACTCAATGGAAGCAGACTTGCAGATCTGGTGATAGTTTGTACGGGGGCCACCGCCGCGAACAAGCAAGCGTTACAGTGTGTGGATCGTGGGGGTACCGTTCTGTTCTTCGCCGTGCCAGGGCAGGGCGTTGATATCTCGGTCCCAATCACTGACTTCTGGCGTAATGAAGTAACAATTATGACCTCATACGGTGCAGCCCCCGAGGATCTTGAGGATGCCCTAAAACTAATCAAAGAGCGTAAGGTGAATGTCCATAATATGATCACCCATCGATTGAGCTTGGCGGAAACGGGTTTGGGATTTGGGCTTGTCGCTGATGCCAAGGAGTCCCTCAAAGTGATTATCGAGTCGCAGAGATAGTTTTCATGGCCTCGAGAGCATTAGCAAAATCCGCATATGTATCCGAACTAGGTTGATATTCCAAGCATGTCAGGCCCTTGAATTTTTCACGGACAACTTTTAGCACAGGACCAAAGTCTATGCTCCCTCGTCCCGGTGGTCTCGAGTTAGTATCGCGTAACTGTAATTCCATAATCTCTGTGGCGTATTTTCTAATCGCCTCCGCCACATTTTCCCCATTTGCATGGATGTGCATCGTATCCGCCATCAGGCGCACATGATCTGAACCCACGTCATGAACCAAGCTACAAACCTCTGACACACTTGGAAGAAATGTAGTTCTATCCCTGCCTAATGGCTCGATTGATATCACGACATCAAATTCTGCACCGAGTTTGCCGAAATGTCTGAATATCTCGATGCATTTCTCCCTTGGATTTTTGACCGTCGGTTTTCCATATGTAGCAACTGCCACAACGTTTCGTGCCCCAACCGCAGAGGCTATTTTTATCGTTTCTTCCATGTGACGCAAGGCCGCTTTTCGATCTCTTTCTTTCGCGCTTAACATCCGCAAGTCATGCTGTAGATACGCTTGGACGGACTCGATCGAGGTATTAAAATTCGACAATATCTCTAAAATGTTCTTTAATCGCTTTTCATCAAAACCATCGTTGACCAATTCCAACTACATTTCATGCGATTCCAATATTCCTAATTTATCTTCTAGCGTATCTCCGGGGACCGCGAACTCAGTACATCCCAAAGCCACACGCCTCACCACTACAAATAGGGTGCCTAAATATAATTTGGTTGAAAGTCATAAGGCGATTGATAATTCCTAGGGAGATCGTGACAAGATGGTTCTGAAAATCAGCGCGGATTTGGGGGAGCGCTTTCCGGGGCTGCGTGTTTTGGTTGTGCATGTTAATGGAGTGGGGGTCGAAAGAGAAAAAGTGGAGCTACAGCAATTTAAAGAGAAAGTGATTGAGGAGATAAAACGGACGTATGATCTCGCAACCGTAAAGGATGTTCCGATTTTTAGGGCGTACAGGGACTTCTTTTGGCGCATCGGTACCGACCCCACAAAAAACAGGCCCGCAGCTGAGGCGCTCATTCGAAGGGTTCTTGCTGGAAAGCCGCTGCCGACGATAAACACGTTCGTCGACGCCTACAACTTGGCCTCGATCAAATCATGCATCGCGATGGGGGCGTTCGACATTGGAAAGTTGAGCGGAGACCTCGTGCTACGTTTCGCGCAGAAGGGGGAGAAATTTCTTGGTATCGGCATGGGCGAGCCGATCGAGCTAAAGGGTAACGAGCTCGTGGTCTCGGATGCTGAGAAGCTCATCGCAATTTATCCCTACCGCGACGCCGACGAGACGAAGGTTACCCTAGCAACAAAAAACGTCTTGCTGCTCATTTGCGGAGCCCCCGGAATTGAGGAGAAAATTTTGGAGGACGCAGCGCAAACTGCAATTGACTACGTGACTAGGTTTTGTGGAGGCGAGGGAAGAATTGTCGCCTGAACTCATGCTTGGGATTAAAGCAGTACTTTTCGATTTGGATGAGACGCTCATCGACGGTCAAGCAGGATTGAAAGCCACACACAATGCGGTAGCGAAGAGGTTGCGCCATTATCTCGTGAAATGCGGCGCCAAAGTAAGCGAGGAGAGCATCCGCGCGAAACTCAGAGCGCTTGATGATCGAATGAACGTTGCAACGGAGTACAATCGTGACGCCTGGTGGCCCGTGCTGCTCGGGGAAATTGATGCGGGACAAAAAATTTCACGCTCGTTGGTCAAGGAGCTAACGCGTTTGTATTGGGCCACGTATGCTGGAGCGAGCAAGCCTTACCCAAATGCCGAGCCCACGCTTGTTTATCTCAAGGACAAGGGTTACAAGCTCGGCCTGGTCACCGACACCGATGGTAAGAAGGGCTGGAAAAAGAGGAGGATAAAGCGCTTCCGGTTTACTGGGTTCTTCGATACGATCATCATCGGCGGCGAAGATACCCCGCACACCAAGCCGGACCCAGAGCCATTCTTGCTCGCTGCGTCAAAGCTAGGTCTGCGAGCGAGCGAATGTGTTTTTGTGGGTGATAAGCCATTCACCGATATCGAGGGGGCAAAGGCGGCGGGCATGCGAACGATTTTGCTGAAGCGGAGGGATTGGGGCGTCGGCGAGCGAGCGGATTTTACCATCAATTCTTTGGCCGAACTTCCTCGCGTGCTCGGCGATACTGAATAGAAAATTTTATAACAAAAACCTGCCATCTTGAACTATGCGACGAAAAATTCTGAAGTATCCGACGGAGCCTCTCGAGGTATGGCCCGAGCGCAGCGTCAGTGAGCTTGCGGAGGGGATGCTCTGGACAGGATTTCAGGGGAGAAAGCTTGCGGAAGCCATCGAGGTATGGGCGCGGATGCTTCGGAAGCGCCACATCGTGATATGGCTTGGCTTGGCTGGGGCCTTGGTTCCCGCGGGCATGCGAAGGGTGATTTCGTACTTGATAAAACGCCGGATGATCGATGTTTTGGTGAGCACGGGAGCAAACCTCTATCACGATGCATACGAGGCAAAGGGAAAGAAGCACTACGTTGGCACTCACTTAACCGACGACGTAAGGTTGAGAAAATGCAAGGTGGATAGAATTTACGACGTCTTCGCGGATGAAGCGGGATTTTATAAGTTCGATAACTGGATAGAGAAAAGCTTTTCCTATGGCTTAAAGGACAACTATCCTTACTCTTCCCGTGAGATTACGTTTTTGCTTGGAAAAACCTTGAGTAAAGTCGGAAGGGAAAAAGACTCGATCCTGGTGAGCGCCTATCGGAAGGGAGTTCCGATTTTTTGCCCGGCCTTGAACGATAGTGCTCTCGGTTTTTCGATAATGTTCGCCAATCGAAAAGGCCGCAGGGTGAAGGTGGGAAAGACCATTCGTTATATTCGCAAGCGGATACTGATCGATGCGCTCAAGGATGTGGAGGAGAGTTCTCGAATTACTGAGAAAGCAAAACGGACTGGCGTGGTTTATCTCGGGGGCGGTGTACCCAAGAATTTCATCCAGCAGACCGCGGTCATCGCCAGCTACCAGACGCGCCACGACCGGAGCCACAACTACGCCGTTCAGATAACGACGGACTCCCCCCACTGGGGCGGGCTCTCGGGCGGCACCTTCGAGGAGGCGCAATCGTGGGGGAAGATCCACCGGCGCGCGAGCAAGGTGATGTGTTTTGCCGACGCGACGATCGCTTTGCCGATCATCGTGCATGCGCTGAGCGAGAAGTTCAAGCGGCTTCGACGTGATGTGCCGATTTTCGAGTGGGGCAAAAATGGTGAGCTGAAGCTGCGCTACGAAACGATGCGGCTTTAGATTGAGCTAAACCTTTATATTGTTTCAAAATGATTCTTCAAGGGTAGAAGAAAAAAGAATAAAGAACTTTTGGATGGTGACAGTTACGGGTCCTGAAGCCCAGATGGAAAGTTTAGAACGAAGCGTGCGAATGCGCAGTGAAACTGATAAAAGGCTCTCACCATTATGGGCGTTCATTCCACTCATATTTTTCGCCATGATACCAAGTGTCATGGTTGCAGGGCTTTTGTGGGGATGGGGATTTGAAGGGGGATGGAGATGGAGCGGGGGATGGCCCATCTTCATCGCGGCTATGGTTTTGATGGGTATTATGGGTGCCCTCTTGCTACTCGTTCTAATTTACATGCTCATCAAGCGCAGGAATGAGCACTTCAAGCGCCATCAACTGCTTGAGGAGGATATAGTTAGAGTGCTCACGTCATCGGCTGGGAAAAAAAGAGCCAAAATTGAAGATAAGCTAGCTTCCATTGAGCTAAGCTCCAGGGAGGCAAAACTAAATGAGAAGGAGCAACCGGCCTTCTTGTGGGCTATTTTATGCTTTTTCATATCCATCGTTAGTTTGTATGTTGGTTATTTCCTCATGAGGGACTTTTATCGCCACGAAAGACGTGAGGATTTCTTTCTGGAGGATCTAGAAAAAACAGCGGGGCCCATCGTGGCTCTCGAACTGCCGCGCCGGTTCCGCTCAACGCCAGATCGAAACATCATCCTCTATATAGTGCTAACCATATTGACGGCGGGTCTTTTCGGCATCTACTGGCTGTACACCCTCATAGTTGACCCGAACAACCACTTCGATCACCAAGTTACGTGGGAAGATAAACTGCTTTCCTCGATGTCGAAGACAACCCGCGCCTGAGATATTTGCACCTAGTGTAAAAGATGAGATTATCCAGACACTTGATTATTTACTTCGCGGTTATCGTATTCATCCTCGTAATTTCGCTCTTGAGGGTAGGCTTGACTGGAGATCGTGATTGTTCGATTGTAGCCTCCTAAGCGACGTAAAGGCCCAGTTAGGTTCTTTCCAGAAATTTGTTTCAAAATGCGTATGGTGCGGAGGACGGGACTTGAACCCGCGACATCCGGATGTCCGTGTCCCTTACTGGGAACTTCAGTTTTGCCCGTTTGAGTGTGTGCCCAAACGACCGGCACTCTCCCAGCTGAGTTACCTCCGCACCATCTTCGTTTTATTTTAACCCGACTTAAATTAATTTGCCCTGAGCAGACTGGGCGATGAGATGATTAAAGTCGGGACATGTGGATGGGGCTTTTTTAAAGGTGGTTTCAGGGCGTTCATTCAGAAGTTTTCGCTGGTCGAGGTTCAACATACATTTTACAAATTGCCCATGGTCAAAACTGCAGAGCGATGGCGTGCCGAGGCGCCGGGGGACTTCGAGTTCGCTTTGAAGGCATGGCAGGCGATAACGCACCTGCCGACAAGCCCGACCTGGCGCCGGGCGGGAATCAAACCGACAAAAACGCAGCTCGACAAATACGGCTGGCTTAGACCAACCAAGGAAAATTTCGAAGCCTGGCGTCGAACCAAGGAGATCTGCGACACCCTTAAGGCCAAAGTCTGCGTAATCCAATGCCCACCGAACTTCAAGCTTACTCTTGAGAACATCGTGAACATGCGCAAATTTTTAGGTAAAATTGACCGCGGCAAGCTAGCGCTGGCTTGGGAACCACGAGGCGACTGGAAGGAGCATCCAGATGAGATCGCGAAGCTATGCGAGGAACTCGAGCTGATTCATGTTGTTGATTTGATGCGTCGCGAGCCAGTCTCTAAGCATTCGATTGCTTACATCAGGCTGCACGGGCTAAACCCCCGCGAATATAATTACAACTACAAGTACTCGACCACCGAACTAAAACAGCTGGCGAAAAAAGCCAAAGCGTCAGCCAAAACACATTGGGAGGCCTACATAACGTTCAATAATTATTTCATGTACGATAACGCACGTCAGTTGATGAAAATTCTGAAGGTTTAGTGACGGGCCCGTTTCACGATCAAATCCACAAGTCCAAACTTCTCTACATCGACCAAGCCCTTGTCTGTGATTCTTAACCTTGGGACCACCGCCAATGGTAAGAAAGATATTGCCATGAAAGGCGATTCCAACTTCACCCCACATCTTCTCGCCGCGCGATGGAGCATTTCCAGTTGCGCGCTCACGTCCTGGATACGTCTATCTGACATGAGTCCGGCGATCGGCAACTCAAGCTTAGCTGTGGGGCTGCCTTTCAACACCACTACTTGGCCGCCTCCGCATCTGACGACCTCGTTTACCGCCACAGCCATATCCTCTGGGTTAATTCCCACGACGGTTATGTTGTGTGCATCGTGCCCGACGCTCGATGCCAGCGCTCCTCTCTTCATGCCGAAACCTCGAACGAAGCCAAGCCCGATGTTGCCCGTCCTTCGATGACGCTCGACCACAGCAACCCTAACCACATCACGTGCGATATCTGGCATCACCTCTCCATTTTTCACCTGCAAACTCAAGATTTTGTGCTCGGTGACTATTTCGCCCTCGATGACTCCGATAACTCTAACCTTCACCCGCCCGAGGGCTAAAGCCGATTTCACCACAAAATCCGAGGGTGTTATTTTTTTCTTCAACCTCACGCTATTTTTCACAAATTTAGGATAAGCGCGCTGCTGAAGTGTCAACAGCAGTTTTCCATTCTCTGCCACGAGCCTTCCGTTAGCAAACACTTTCTTCACTTCAAATTTTCTCAAATCCTCAACCACCAAAATGTCGGCAATTTTTCCAGGTGAGAGATTGCCGATGTCGGAGATCCAGAAATGATTGGCCGTATTTATCGTCGCCATTTGAATTGCCTTGATCGGGTCAACCCCCTCCTCTATGGCTCGTCTGACCACGTGATCCATGTGCCCTTCCCTAAGCAGGTCGTAGGGATGTCTATCGTCAGTGGCGAGTAAGCAGTGGCGTGTGTCCAACTTTAGCTTTAGGATGGGTTTTATAAGTGTAGTAAGATTTTTTGCGGCGGATCCTTCCCTCACCTCGAGCTTCATCCCCCGCCTCAGCTTCTCGACCGCCTCCTTTTCGGTGAATGACTCGTGATCGGACTCTATGCCAGCCGAGATGTAGGCAGCGAGTTCCCTGCCGACCAAGCCTGGCGCGTGTCCCTCAACGACTTTTCCCGCATTTCTCGCTGCTGCTATCTTTCGGTGAACTTTTTCATCTCCCGCGAGGACACTGGGGAAGTTCATCACCTCAGCGAGCCCCACAACATTTCTCAGTTTCAGGGCGCTTGCGATATCTTTTAGCCCGAGTTCTGCACCGGTTGTTTCAAGCCCCGGAGCCGACGGAACGCACGAAGAGATTTCAACGAACACCTTCAGCGGGAGTCTTTTGCTCTCCTCGATGAGAAGCCTGATCCCACGCAGCCCAAGCACGTTTGCTATCTCATGAGGATCTACGAACACACCGGTTGTCCCGCGGGGAAGAACTGCTCTGGCAAACTGAGTCAAGGTGACCATGGAGCTTTCGGGGTGTATGTGGGCGTCGAGAAGCCCGGGAGCGAAGTACTCACCCCCCGCTTTAATCACTTTGGTTTCTTTGCCAACGCAGTGGCTAGCGTCACCGACCAGCGCAATCCTCCCGTTCTTCACGGCGATGTCAACGTGCTCCTCAATTTCGGTGGTGTTGACATTCACAAGTCTCGCGCCTTTTATCACAAGATCCGATGGGATTCTTCCCAATGCAGCATCCACGAGCTCTGCGTTCAACTTTTCACCTATATATTTGATAATGGCGGGCCCGTCGGGATTTGAACCCGAGCCACTAGCTGTCTGTCTTTCGTCCGCAGGCTAGTGTCCTTTCTGGGCAAACGCTATCCAGGCTAGACTACGGGCCCATCTATCAATCTTTTTCTGAGGATTTAATTTGTTAACGTGAGAAGTTTTTTATCAACTTTGGACAAATGCACACTGATTATTATGGGTTCAGGAGGTAGCCCCCGGTGCTCGAGGCGCCCCCGGCGGTTATTATAAAGTTGAAACCCAAGTGAGGACGAGACCCATGACAAACGTGTGTACCTCATGCAACCGCGAGATAGCCCCGGGCGAGCGGGCGACGCGCTTCTCATGCCCCAGCTGCGGCTCCTTTGAAATATGGCGCTGCTCGAAGTGCCGACGCCTCAGCAACCCCTACCGCTGCCCGAGCTGCGGGCTCACAGGGCCTTAGGTGTTTGAATGGGTGAGGTAGCGGTCACTCTTAGGTTAATGCCGGAAAGCCAGGAGGTGGATCTGGCCCACCTCGAGGCCGCGATAAAGGAGCGAGTCAAGGTTCACTCGATCTCCCGCGAGCCGATTGCCTTCGGGCTGGAGGCTCTTCGCGTCGTCGCGGTCGTTCCGGATGAGGCGGGTGGGACCGATCCGCTCGAGCGGGAACTCGTGAGCCTGCCGGGCGTTGGCAACGTTCAGGTCATCGGTTTGACAAGATTGCTGTGATTTTCCGCGCGGTCCGGTTACCTCTTTTATGGCCTGCAACTACGTTTAAAAAGGCGTCAAAATGTTGAGGGATCCGGTCGAGCGGGCAGTTATAGTTTCAATGCTCACGACCACAGTGGTTGGGGTTGTCGAGCTCTGGGCGGCCGTTCTCTTTGGGAGCCTCGCTTTTATCGCCGCCGGTATAGATGCGCTTTCCGATACCGCTACTTCAGTGGGCGTCTTCGCCGGAAGGCGCGTCTCCAAACGTCCGGCGGATCGGGGGCATCCCTACGGCCATACCTAAGCTGAAACTTTGGTTTCAATCCTGCTGGCCGCCGTGCTCCTCTTCGCCGGCGCGCGGGTGGCATATTTGGCAATAGAAAAAATTCACCTGGGTTTGGTCTCCAGGGCAACACCCGAACTCTTCTTGTTAGCTGGCCTGAGCCTAGTGGTTTTCGGCGCCTTGGCTAAATACAAAATCCGCACGGGCAGGCAGGTCAACAGCTTATCACTCGTCGCGGATGGCTACCACACGCTCACCGATGCCGTCTCCGCAGCCGCAATCATAGTCGGCCTAGGGCTGGTGGGGCTGGGCCACGCGTGGGCGGATCCATTGGTTGCACTGGTGATATCGGCGCTAATCCTACGATTGGGGTTCGGCATTGGGCGTGATGCGCTAAATATCTTGATGGAAGCGAGCCCAAGCGCGGAAGTCTTGGCCGAGATAAATCGGGTTTGCATGGGCGTGCCAGGCGTGCTGGGATGCCACCGACGCCGTGCTCGCAGGGTGG
>JAUXAS010000073.1 GCA_030619825.1 Hadesarchaea archaeon | reverse complement strand
GGAGCTGGGGGTGAAGTAGCGATGGGGTACACCGAGATCAACACCGTCTGCGACTTGTGCAACTGCTATTGGGGATCGCCGGGGAACCGAGCCTGCGACGTGGAGCTGACGCGCAAGTGCCTCCGGCCCCGGATCCCGACGGACTGCCCGAAGGGATTGCAGCCTGCGGAGTTGGGCTTGAAGCCGCTGAAATCGCGCCACTCCAATTTTCGCGGCGTCCCGATGCACATCCATCCTTCTAGGATCAGGGGGGCGATTGCATAGCCGAGTTTCCAGTGGAAGCCGACCTCACCATCACGGGCAGGCGTGTCATCGGCTGCCTCATGGGGAAGGGGACGAACGGAGCCAGGGCCGTCGACATCGCGCTGGAGCTGGGGATGCACACGAACCAGGTACAGCACGTCCTCGGCAGGCAGCTCGAGCCGATCGGGGAGATCTTCAAGGCGGGCGAGAGGTGGGTCGCCACGGACGCCGCCATCTCGCTGAAGGCAAGCCCGAAAATCGCGCTAGACCGGTTGAAGGCAGAGCTCGAGCAAGCACTTTTCGACGGCTGGGACAAGTTGCCGGAGCGCGTCAGGGCCATGTTCGAGGAGTTCGCGGCGAGCAAGAATTTACCGACCCCCATGACCGAGCCGGAGGCGTTCAGGTTCGCGCAGAGGAGGGCGATGAAAGCATGAGCGAGCTTCCCGTCAACCGAGTCATCGCTGGCGACTGCATTGAGGTCATGCGCGGTTTTCCCGAGGAAAGCATCAACCTCGTGATGTTCAGCCCGCCGTACTGGGGGCTGCGCGACTACGGCATCGAGGGGCAGATCGGGCTGGAGCCGACCTATCAGGAGTACGTTGCCAAGATGGTCGGGGTTGGGCGCGAGGTGAGGCGCGTTTTAAGAAGCGACGGGTCTTGGTATCTAAACTTGGGGGACACCTACGCTGGTTCCGGTTGTGGCGCTCAACACGGATGGGGCGACTACAAGCGGGAGAAAGTTATTGGGACAATGAGCGAACCTTCGCCACAAACCAAAATGAAGGGGATGGAAAAGTGCAAGCTCCTGATCCCCTACCGCGTGGCGCTGGCGCTGATAGATGATGGGTGGACCTGCCGCAACGACATAACGTGGTACAAGCCGAACGCGATGCCCTCCAGCGTCAAGGACCGCCTGAACTGCCAGACCGAGCGCGTGTTTCACTTGGTTAAATCTAGGACCTATTACTACGACCTCGACGCGATAAGGGAGCCTCACGCGACAAGTTCGTTTAAACGCCAAGCGTGTCCATCGCCTACTTTGGCCTATGGGCAACGCGGTCACGGTCAACGTCGTGGAGTTCATAGCGAGGAGGCTGCCAGCGTGAGGAGATGGGACAGCGGGGCGGAGGGCGACTTCTTCGTGGCGCTGGGCGACCACCTGTACGGCGGGAGGGGGGCTGGGTAATGGCTGAACAGCATGGTAAATTTGGCAAGGGCAGGCATTTTGAGCTGGTGAAGAAAGCACTGCTCTATGTGATTGACAAGTATTGGGAGACATTTGGAACCATACAAGTCGAAAACAAAACGATATGGATGCACGCTTCTCTTTCTGGGATGTCATCGACAATGAGCAGATTGGATGGAGACTACAAGTTGCACCCGGACATCTCAGTTGTAATACAGCAAAAGCATCCCGATGAAAGCATAAAATTTGAGAAAACAATCATCGTTGAGTGCGAAACCACCTTAAACGGATTATTGAAAGATGAAATGCGGTTGACGGCGTACAAATTGATGAGATTGGGGACGCAAGACAGGAACAAGCTGATGATGTATGTCGCACTCCCATCCGAACTGAAAGGAAAAGTTGATAAGCCAGAAATTTTCAACGACCTTTTGTTCTTCGATGTTTCCAACGCAGGGGGGGCTGGGTAATGGGAGAAAAAAAGCTAGTTCCAATCGGCGAGGTAGCAGTTCATCCGCTCAATGTCAGGTTGCTCAGGACGGGCGAAAACATCACGAGGCTGGCGGAATCGATTCGCCAGAGGGGGGTGGAGTATCCCCTAAAAGTGATCAAGAAGCTCAGGAGCCCCGAAGGATACCTCTGCTATGACGGCGGGTATAGGCTCGAGGCCGCCAAAGAAGCGGGATTGAAAGAAGTATGGATCGAAATCGAAAATATCGCAAACGAGACTGAGCTAATCGTAAGATCGTTCGATAGCGCGGACAAGACGGTTCCCCTAAACCCGATGGAGGAAGCGAAGGCGTTCAAGCTCATTTTAGACAAGCTCGGGGATGTGGAAAAAGTAGGGAAGGCGATTGGTCGGCACTGGAAGTACGTAAAAGAACGACTCGCCCTGCTGAACTTGGTCAAGAAGGCGCAAAAGCTGGTTCTGACTGGGGAGATGACGTGGCTCCCCGCCTACAACCTGTCGAAGCACCCGAAGCACATTCAGGGGAGAGTGCTGGAGTCAATCGAAAAGGAGGCAGGGGAATGGTCACCACATTATGATAACTCTGACATCAACAGGTCACTAGAGGAAATTCTAAACCCCCCGCAAAAGGACTCCAAAGAACCCTTGAAACCAAAGTCAGAACCCAAGTTGGAACCCAAAGCGGAGGCTAGGGGAGAAACCGAGACCGACTGGATATGCCCCATTTGCGAAGCTACCTATGAAACTTATCATCTGCCTGGTGGCAGACACGCTTTCAAGCGGAGGTTCGTGGGATGAGGCAACATTCTACAAATGCAGAAGCCAAACTCAAGAAATGCTGTATCTGCGATGAAATCATCCGCCAGGGCTTGGAGTACGGTGAGATATGGAAAAATAATCGGAAGCTTTCGGTCTTGGGCGTCTGGACGGATGCTTGGGACAAGGCTGGGAAGTGGTTCTACCTCTGCCCCGAATGCGCGGCGAAGCTCAGGGGAAGCGGGGAGAAAGTGGTGCGAATTTTCGAGTTCGGCAAGGGGCAGGGCAAGAGGGGGGCGTGACGAGGGATGAAGCGCATTCGTTTCTCTATAAAAAACATTGAAAAAATCAATGCAGGTAAAAAAACCATGACTTACCGCTTAACCGTAAGAAAAAAAGGCGATTATATTGTCGAGGAGGGAGGTCACCCATATTTTAAGCACATCGACACAGGGGTAAGGATAACCATTCTCCGTGATTACAACGTGCCAGATATAGAATTGTACGCCCACCAATTTTTCCGTCGAGAAGGGTTTGAATCCCCTCAAGCATTTTTAGCGGAAATAATGGAAATCTACGGCGCACTCCCGAAGCACGGTTGGGGTCACAGATTTGAAATTAAGGGGGCTGGGTCGGGATGAGGGCCCGCCCGTCCTGCGCCCGGACGAGAGGGGGCGAGGTGGATACAGTTGAGTGAATATACTCAGGTGAATATACCGCGCTTGGAGAGTTACCGCAGGCGGCTCGGGCTAGGTTCCAAGGAGCTACTAAGAGGCTCCGATGTCATCGAAGGCATTAAAGAGCCTCAAATGGCGAAGGGAGCCATTAAAAGCGAGCTTACCAGTAAGTGCCCCCGTTGCGGCGACGAGGTGAGTTTATAATTATCTTTCCACTTTCTACATTGCTCGGTTTCAGTGTGTGTGCGTGTGTCAGGGGTTTCGCAAACGCGATATCGAAAAAGTGGCGAAAGGAGGCAGGATTGGGCTTCTTATCTTTCCCAATTCTACATTTCTACTTTTTTCTTTCTTTCTTTCTTTCTTATCTTTCTACATTCTACATTACTACAATTCAATTCTACATTGCTACAATTGGGAAAGATAATCTTTCCAAATTCTACATTTCGGAGAGATATTATGGCTGAAAAGAAGAAGGTGCAGCTCGGCTGGTCGGTCCCGGAGGAGTCCGCAAGGAGCTTCAGGGAGGCCGTGATTCGCAGATGGGGGCAGAAATACCTCTATTTTGGCGAGGAGCTCGGGCGGGCCATGGACAACTACGTTGATAACCACCTATCCGGTTCCCTCGTGCACGCGCACACACACGTTCCTCTTTCGACGAGGGGCTTGAACACGACCAAGCGCATCATGGACCGCATCCGCAGCAAGTTCACGAAGCAGGTCTTGGAGAAGGATGTCGACATGGCGATCCGGCACGAGGCGGGGACATGCGACCGAACGATAAGGGATCAGAAAAACACGCTGCTCAGGCTCGGCTTGCTCAAGGTCAAGGTCGTGGGCGAGTTCGGCAAGCAGAGCATCTACGAGATTGCGAAGGTGGATGCAAAATGATGTTCAGGTTGTTGAGGAAGCTCAGGCTGGAGATATTGCTCAGGGATCAGTTCAGGTGTCAGAAGTGCGGCTCGTCAAGAAACTTGCAAGTCCACCATCGGAGGTACGAGGTCAAGTTCAATCCCGATGACTTCGTGACGCTTTGTTCGCACTGCCATGCTCGCACCAAGAAATCCCGAAGGCTACCGCTCTCCGACTACCCGTTCACGAGCATCGTCATCGAGAGCAAGGGACACATACCGCCC
>JAUXAS010000093.1 GCA_030619825.1 Hadesarchaea archaeon | reverse complement strand
CAAGCTCAACCAGTTCCACACAATCAAGAAGAAGCCCCTCGGGTTCAGGGTGGTGGATCCGAAGAAGGTCCTCACCTACTGGGCCTGCACTCGCAACCTCGCCAGAGATATCTCCTACTCGACCTACTCGCCCGACTCGGTGCCCAAAATCGAGGATGAGATGCCCCGCGGTACAGTCTTCACAGCATTTTCCGGCTACCGGCTGAGGTTCGGAAAGACTCCAACCCATTACGAGAAGGTATTCGCCTACGTCGATCCCGCGGAGGTACGACGAAGGTTCCCGGAAAGCCCCGCCGAACGGAAAAACGTTTTCGTGTTAAGGCCTGATCCCCACTTAGCGCAGATGACCAAGGACGGTGCGGCTCCGCTTGCTCAAATCTACGTCGACCTCTGGCAACTCGGGGGGGACCCCGCTGACCGATTCCTGTTGGAGCTGGAAACGAAGCTCAGAGCAAAGCCCATCGAGGCCCTGAAAGTGCTGGCGCGGAAGAGTTCCTGATTTTTCCGTTCTAAGAGAAAACTCCGACGAAATCCTGAAAATCGTCCACGAACCAGATTGCGCCCACCACCATCAGGAAATAGCTTACCCGCTTGTGCTGAGTCCTCGAGTTCAGCCCTATGCCCACGCCCACGCAGACGGCACCGTAGATCCAGTGATGCAGGCGTGGCAGGGCCAACGCTTTCCAAACCGGTCCGAGCCAGAGATACCAGATCGCCAAGGTCGCGAGCGCAAATGATGCAGCGACGAGAATTATCTCTACTCGCGAGAACTCCCTCATGCCACTACCTAGTGTCCGTTTCACTTCAAAGTTATTCCTTTTGCGACATCTAACATCGCCGCTCGGGGGTCGGTAGCCTTCACCACGCTCGACGCAAGGAGTACACCCTCGGCACCTAGCTCCAGCGCGATTCGCGTGTCCTCGCCGCTCGTTATCCCCGCGCCGCAGAGCACCCGAACATCCGGGTTGACCTCGTGCACCAGCTTTACTGCGTCGCTCACTACCTCGGGCTTGACTTTTGACACCGCCCGCCCGGTCCCTATCAGCTCGGGAGGCTCGACCGCGACCATGTCGGGCTTGAACGCCGCGACCTTCTTACAAACCTCCGGGTCCTTCGCACAGACCACGCTCGTTAACTCTAACTCTCGCAGGCGCCTTACCACCTGCTCGATCTCCTCAGACTGAATCTGGTGCTCCGAGTGATTAATCAACGAACCAATGGCCCCTGTTGCCTTCACCGTCTCTGCTAGCAACCATCCCGTGTGGGCACCCGGGGCAATAGAGTCAACGTGCTGCGCGAGGACTGGGATGTCAACTTGACTCGCGACCCTGTAAAGATCGAAGTTCTGGGGGGAGACCGCGACGCTTATCCCCTTCTCCTTGGCCACCTCGGCGATCGTCCTGGCAAGTTCCACCGCTCGCTCGCCCACCGATTGAGGGTAGGTTTTGAAGTTTACGATTACCACTGGTGTTTTCAGCAAACTATCACCTCTGCAAACTTGAGGTCAACCATATATAAATTATTTAGTGCCATCAATCTTTGACCATGCGCAGTCTACTCACAAGCATCTCTCGTGGCACTTTCGATGGGGATGACTGAACTAGCGCTGTTTCTCTACGCAAGGACTTGGGGCGAGCTATACCAAAATTGGACTGCTTGAGGGTAGCCCAGCGTATTCGTTGTCCTCTACTTGGTGCCAGCCGGGTGTGCGGGTGATTGGAGCGGAGGAAACCTTGGTGCAGCTCGGGAAGCTGTTGCCGAGGAAGTAGTGGTGCCGGAGCAGGGAGTTGAACCCCGACCTCGGGATTTCTCACATCATCTCGTGAATCAGCACTCACAACCGCCGATCAGGTTATGAGTCCCGCGCTCGGACCACCTGAGCTACTCCGGCATTAATCAATTTATGCCTCAAATTCTTAAGCTTTGACGCTTTGCACAAACTTCAAAAAATCTTTCTTCAATCGCAGCTTTGCACAGCCTCTTTCATACCCAACTAGCACGAGATCTGCAGCGTCCACAAAAATCCCGTTTTCAACAACGCCCGGCACGCGGTTGATTGCCGCCTCGAGCTGGGCTGGTTGAGCCATTCGTGCAAACTTCACGTCCACGATGTAGTTGCCATTATCGGTCACAAAAGGTGCTCCCGCAGGGGTTACTCTCAGCTTCGGCTCCCCGCCGAGCTTCGCCAGATGCTTCATCGTGTACTCGCGCGCGAATGGCAACACCTCGACCGGCACGGGCATACGCTCGCCCAAGTGTCGGACCAATTTTGTTCGATCCACAACGATGACAACTTGTCGCGCCGCGCTCGCGACGATTTTCTCGCGGGTGTGAGCTCCACCTCCTCCTTTGATCAGGTCAAAATTTGGGTCGACCTCATCGGCTCCATCTATCACGAGATCGAGTTTTTCGTGGACATCGAGTGAGCTTAGTTTTAATCCCAACTTATTCGCAAGCCTCTGGGTGGAGGAGGAGCTCGGGATGAAGACCGCCTTGGGCCTTGACCTCGCTAGGGCTCGAACTACCTGCGCGACCGTCGTACCCGAACCTAGGCCGACAAG